>NZ_JBICJM010000011.1:0-359723 GCF_043103065.1 Vibrio sp. YQ_11
AGAACTGACCACCTTTCTTACCTTCAGCAAGCGCAAACTGGCCTAAGAAGTATTCGTAAATATGACCAAGAATATCTTTACTATTAAGCGACTTATGATTGAATGGGATGGTCGCAATTAGGTTAATCAGTTCATTCAGTTTTGCCTGATCAATTTTTAGCGATGCGTAGTGCTTGTTGAGGACACCTTTAAGCTTCTGGTTATCGCGCTCAATGCCTTCCAGAGCATTATCAATCAGATGCCCTACAGACGTAATTTTCTTCGTCTTACCATCAATAACCAAATCGGCACCACCAATGACCATCGGGGCATTGTCTTGCAGGAACTTCCAACGAGATTCTGTCGGCAGCCAAAACACGTTTTTCTCTTTGTAGTAATCGCGCTGTTCCAGCTCAATCGCGATTTCTTGTTCAAGTTCTTCAGCCGTGTAACCTTCGGGGTCGAGGAAGTACTCGTGATCAGGGTTAGCAAAGTCTTGTTTTAGTTCTTCTTGGCGAAGCGTGAAGGCGTCAGACACGTATTTAACGAAAATTAAGCCAAGCACCGCATGTTTGTATTGAGAGGCATCAAGTGATGCACGGAGTTTGTCTGCGGCTGTCCAGAGCTTGCTTTCTAGCTCTTTCAGGAATAGTTGTTCTTGTTCGTTCATTGCTGATTTCTTGAATTCGAAAAATTTACCTTATGATACCAGTAACTAAGCAAACTTCCTTGAGTTCTGCCTTACTTAACAGTGATTTTTATGAAGTAAGGAGCACATTATGGTTGCTTGGAATAAAGGAAAAAGAGTTGGGCAGAAGAAAGCGTTCAAATTGGAAGACATTTGGCGAATCCGTATTCGGTTGGAGCTTGAGGAACGGTTATTTGAATTGGCGCTGTTTAACCTTGCCATCGATAGCAAACTCAGAGCATGTGACTTGCGTAACCTAAAGGTACAAGACGTTAGCCGCAGTGGCTGTGTGATGTCACGAGCGATTGTGAAGCAGCAGAAAACCCATCAAGAAGTGCACTTCGAGATCACGCCTAAGACCCAACAAACCTTATCTCAATGGATTATCCTGAATGGTCTGACACCAACAGACTACGTATTCCCAAGCCCACGCCGTGAAGGACAACCAATCTCTTACCATTACTACACGACTATGGTTAACCGATGGGTGACTGATATCGGTTTAGATAAAACTCAATACGGCACGCACTCGCTACGACGAACTAAAGCTTCTTTGATCTACGCCAAAACCAAGAACTTACGCGCTATCCAGTTACTTCTTGGTCATGCTAAGTTAGAAAGCACGATTGAATACCTTGGTGTTGAGATTGAAGATGCGCTAAGGATTTCAGAGAGTTGTGAGACTTAAGGGTTCCAAATTGTATTTATATAAATTTCAAAGAGTTGACAAATACTCAGTAGTAAACCTGCTGAATACATGCCTTTATTTTGCGAAACCTGCAAACTTGAACGACCCTACAGAGTCGCTCTTTGAATTAGAACTCCCAAATCGGGATGATAAATACTGTCCCGACTTAGAACATTTCAAAAACATCGCAGCTCTATCTATGGCTGTCGATATGAAACGTCCATACGAGCTATCCGACTCCTTGTTCCATTGGTCTTATTATGCAGATGGGCTAAGAGGCTTCTGTATGGTTTTTGATAAGCAGAGACTTGTTGAAGAATTCAACGATGAGACTTTAGTCCATGATTATATAGGCTATCAGCCTATTTCGAACATTCTCATCGGCGATAACCTAATTACTGAAGAATCGGGACTAGAGGAAGTTCCGGGAAAAAACTTCAAACATGACAACTTTGGAAGACTAGTCACCTCAGCATATATGAACAAACCTGACAGCTATGCAAATGAAAAGGAATATCGATTCATTAAAACTGGGGATGGCGAACTAAAGTACAATCACTTAAATTCTCTTCGAGAAGTGATTATTGGCTCTAAGATGTCCGACCATGACCGAAAGCTATTGGAAAGTATCATCAAGTTGACTGGCCAAGATTCAAAAATCAAGTACGCCAATATACGAAAGAATCGCTATCAAGTTTTCATAGAGCCAGAGCTGCGCCGCTAGCATCGACGTTATCTTGATGGTGACTAAGAGGTGCTGTCTCGATCTGAGGGGTATGGTGGCATAACCAAAACCTAGGGATAAATGACTCAGAAATTATCCAACACCTCCTTGTGCTTACGAGTTACGCGGACAAAAGAAACTTTAAAGTTTCTTTTGTCCGCGGTATAATTTCCTTTAGTAGTTAAATATTACTTGGAGATATTATGAGAATTACAGAAAAACGATTAAGTCTTCTTCTTGATCTAAAACCAAGAATAAGTGACCAAGCTAGACAAGCATTGATAGACATTATTTGTCACCAAAAAAAATTAACGGATATCGCAGAACAATATGATCTGAGTCCTCAAGGGATAAGAAAAAATATCAGAGAGCTTGAGATCCTAGATTTAAAAGTATCATCATCATATGACAGTAGTTTATTTTTTTCGGAATACGCTCATCGACTATGTATGAATGAGTATCCATATGTGGAAGCTATCACACTTCTTTCAAGTGTATGTCGCTCTTTAGGTGGAGAGGTAAATCACAATCGTAATAATGGTGATTATACCTTTACACTCGATGATATGATCTATGTTACTTACCTTAATGATTTCGATGACCCAGTTCGACCTTGGGGAATAGACTCTTACCTAAAATAACAGAATGTTAACGCACTTAGCCTATTTGTGCGGATTCCGATTTACTTGAACATCCATTCCGGTTTTATTTGAACACCTTGGGGGAATGGGTGTTCAGATCCGGTCGGAATATGCAATTTGAAACAAAACTTAATTACGGCAGCAATTTCTAAGGCGCTTTTGTCCCAATCCAATCGGAAGGCAGCACTCATTTTTTAGCTGAAAGTGAATGTCATTATACGTGTTGCGCGATTCTTAACAGTGGTATCACAAAATCATGAAGTTGCTTCTCTATAGATTCTACTGTTGTTAGCGTACTCGGCAATATAGTTGACATTGGAGCCTCGATATCAACGACCGGATCTGTCCCATGAGTTCTGCCTACTGTCCTCTTACAAATGGATACTTCCGATCCGAAATCAAGTCGTTTCACGGCTTGATAAATATCTTCTTGTCTATTTGGATTCGCTGTAAGTCGAACAAGGAAACGTTCAGGCTTAATAGGATTCACGTAAACCACACTAGCTAGACTTGCATTTTCATGCTCAAAATACCGCTCAACAATGTCACCAACGCCAATTTTCCAGCCGCCTTGCTGCGCCTGAGCCTCCGTCGTCCCCCAGAACTTAGAGAAATTTTCACGATGCTCTCTTGGAGCTTGTCGAGATAAATCCCCTATAGTTGGGTTAGGAGGAACAAAACCCATAAACTCAAAGCCGATCTTCAATTCTTGCACTAGCGGGTTCCTATCATCGATCAATAGTTCATAAAAGTCTCGCCAGAGAAAATGCTGCCTATTTTGCGGCTTTACATACCTAGGGTGATTTAAAACAGTCGCTGAAGGCGCTTTCAAACTAGTACGAATGTAGAGAACCCCGTCCACATCAAGTTGAAGATACCGCTCAAGCTGAGGCATAAAGTCAGTGTCCTCATTACCTTCAGTTTCCATCGCATCCAGTTTATTTTCACAAAGAAATACACTACCGTCGTCAAACGTGAGTTTCATATCTGGACGGCAGTTAGGATAAGCACATTGAGTTTCAACCGATAACAACGCTTTAGTACATTGCTCACCGAGTACCTGTCGCACAAATGCTAAACGAAATTGCTCTGATGAATTAAGGCATGCTGCCAAAAATTCAGTAAGGTGATCTTCTCGTGCTTGGGTCAATTTTTGGGTATTTCGAAATAGACTCATATTCCACTATGTTTGATATATTAATGCTCTTAGCATAAGGCAAGGGTGAGTAAAAGATTGGGACATGAAACTAAGAATCGTCAATAAGATCAGTGATACTGACTCGCTTTTGTCCCCCGAGTGGACTAAATCACCCAGTGTCGTAGACCTGAAGCAAGAGCTAAAGGATAGACCTACTACAACTGTAACGGTTACTGAACCAAGCAAAGGCTTCAACTTCTTCACTCCATTCAAGACAGAAGAACAACTCAAAAAAGCATACAAGAGCTTATCTCTTGCGTATCACCCTGACAGAGGCGGTGACACAGAGATAATGAAAGAGCTTAACGACCAATACAAAGCTGCTTCAGCTAACTAAATAACTGGAACTAACTTACTGGAAAAAGTGCTCTGCTATGGAGTTGGACGCTAAAGGCAGTATTTACAAAAATGCGGCGAATTCGACTCGACAGTTTCGGATAGGGCTATCCGAGTATTTTCTCTCATTGCAAGCGGTGTGAGAGCTGACCAATCACATGTGGGATGTGTGTAGTTTTACAGCTTTAAAATAAGAGCCTGTTATATAAGAGCTTCCGATTAGTATTATCCCATATTTGATTGTGATCTCATGGGCTGGCAGCTTCGTTCTATCTATGTTCACCTTCAGGCAGTCCCTGCACGAAATCAACCAATCGCTAGATAACTCTGGTTCTGACGATTTGATAGATAGAGTTAGCTCACACTCTTTTTCACCAAGGCTGGCATTTACTACATGAAACAAGTTCATTCTGTCTTCAGAGTTTAGCTTATCAATATACCGAACAAATTCCTCCACTTTAGGCTCCTTCTTAGAATTCAGTAACGATGGATTAAAACAGAGATTTCTTTAAATCCAAACTGATTTATGTTTCCAAACTACCTTTAGAAGGTAGGCTTTGGTGTGTGTAATGGTGCGTATGATGGTGGCTTTGATGTGATGGACGCACCTCCCTTCTAACATTGCTGTACCACACTACAGGTACAGCCATTAACGGGCGATGAGCGAATTTTAGAGCGGGTGTTCTATGGCGCTTTTGTTCCGAATAAGACTAGAAATCCCGGAGTCGTAAGAAGGTTCTGGACAAAATGAGATAGTCCAGAGCTATCTCCACTCGTTGTCAATCGAAACTGTCTGTAATCAGGCGCATCTGGAAACTAGTATTTAAGATACAATTAACTCGGATAAACCGTCTTCTTTTCTGCTCAGGAATTTGTTAACTCATTGGTAAGCCAAGCTTGTCGAAGAATGCCTTATTACGCTCTTTCGCCATGTTAACTAAGCGATCAAACGAAATAACTTCGATATATGCCTTAAAGCCTTTGTTGTAACCGAAGTAACCTAGATGGTCATGAGTCACTTGCAGGTCTAGCATCTTACATCTCTTAAGCAAAGATGGAGTGAGATCAGCAATCACGTAGCAATAACCCGGAATGTCACTAGCATGTGGAATAGGACGACCTTGAGGTGTTTTCGTTTCACCATCTCTCACTCGCTCTAGGTAGCCAAGTGCTTGCTCGATTGGGTCTTTATCTTCTCCAGCCTTAACATCATTACGCATAGGACGTTTTATTTCGACCACGGTAATTGAAGCAAGCGGCATCGACTTCTTATCCGATACGAGCATTGGGTTATCATAGATGTTCATAGCCAGTAAATCAGGTTCTTTACCACTGTCAGTATCTACAATAGGCATAGTAGTGAGTGGTTTATCGGATGCTAGGTAGTTGTGAAATGCTAAACGCTCATCAACTAGCCATAGGTTGCAAGAGTCCAAGAATACTTCACTAGAGTCTTTTCTCATCGGCATGATTAGCTCATGGATGATTTCTTCTTTGGCATACTTACCATCAGAAGTACGCTCGATAGACTTTTCTAGCAAATCGATAATCACTTTACGATGCGATACGTAATTAGCTAGGTCGGACTTTTTCAAGTCTTCTACTTTTTGTAAATAGCTCTGGATACGTTCTTCATACTCTTCCGCTTGCTCATTGCGTTTCGGAGTCATAATTTGTTGACCTTCGCATAGCAACTGACGCTCGACTGCATACCACTGCTCATGAAGGTGTAATTCAACATCTTTATCAGACTTATCCGGATCAATAATCAGGTCTTTTTCTTCGATGTAGTTGGTAATTGGACGATAACGAGGAGCTTGGGTCACGATGTACTCATCAATCCTACGCTTACCCGCTGAGATATTCTTTTCTAGGACATCTTCAAGGTAAGCTTGCGCTCTCTTAAGAACATCTTCACGAATTACCTTTAATGAAAGCTCTTGCTCAGCAAAGAGGCCATCGAAGCTTTCCGCTATTTCAAATGATGTTCGTTCTGCCCGCACGTTGTCATCCAAAAACTTAGACGATACATAACAGGTATAAACAAACTCTCCTGAGTCATCAGAAATCTTCTGATAGAGACCCGGAAGTTTGCCTTGAATTCCTTCTTCTTTTACCAAACGGTTAGCCGCACATAAAGACAGTTGGTGCTTCTTGTTAACCGAAGCCCTGAACTTGATGTGTGTAAGCTCAAACGTCTCACCAAGAATTTCAATCTGTTCATGTGCTGCCTGTGAGTGCATGTGAGCATCAAACAACTGATATAAACTGATGGTTTCTGAACCATCTTCAACAAAGATCTGAGGCACACCACCTTCACGAACAAAGTACCACAGACAGTGCTCTAGAAGGGCATTGGCAATTGTTTCAGTACCTGATGGGACTGCTTTTCTATACGCCTTATCAAAATCATGAAGTGTTATTACAGAGCCAGTTTGATTCTGCTTTGATGCTGTAACCTTATCACGATGTACACCGTTGCTACTGTTAAAGGCGAACTCACGGTGGCTAAAATTATCTTGTTCAGAAAAGACGCTTGATACACTTACTTGGTCAAATGCCTTAAGCCACAATAAGCGACCAACACCACGGCACCCTTTATCTATCTTGTGGTCAGAGTCTAAGGTCTGGAAGGAGTTAAAGTTTACGTTATTGAAGCCACAGCCATTGTCTGCGACCTTAAATCCAAGAATAGGCGCACAAGACGCACCACCAATATCCATCTCTCCTTGTGGTTCACGGATAATGGTTAGAGTGATTTTGCCTTGGTCTGTGTTGCCTTTTTCTTCAATAGAGTGAATAGAGTTAACAACCGCCTCAAACACTGGCATCAAGCCATGATTTCTTGGCAAAGAGGTATTTCTTAGTCGACCTCTAAGGTTCGTGTGCAAGCTCATCGCCAGCCCCTTGAATTTAATATAATGATTTTAATTTTAGATTAGGAAAAGCATGTTATTGCATAACTGGTTATAGATTAAGTTAAATTCTCAAATTTGCCGGATTTCATTGTCATTTTGGTAGCTAGCTTCTCAATACTAAACTTTATCTACAAAGGCGCTTTTGTCCCTGAGTAATACTATACACCGATTAATTGAAAAGAGGGGACGTCTCCATCCCCTCTAAGCCTATCCATAGTACGTATCGTCCATACTGTAACCACCAAGTTTTGATAGAGCTTCGCTTTCTTCTTCTGTATGCGGGGTATTTAACATTCTGAAATACTCACCCATTTTCATTTGAAATGCTGCACTTTCGATAACCTCTCTAGGTACATCAGGAAGCTTTGAAGAAAAAATGTCAATAATCGCAGTTTGAAGTTGATCATCATCACAGAACAAATATAGCTCTTCAGAAGTATCGGAGGTATGACAAGACTTTGCGAAAAAGGTGAGGTCACTATGGCCTTTATGGCCTAAAGCGTGAGAAAGCCAATCATTTCTCTTGAAAGCTGAAATTAGAGAAGTTTCTGTGTAGTGGCATAGTGAATTTGGCCACCTTATTTGAGTTTAAGAGTACGGCCACCTTTAGCCACTTTATCCAAGCATTCTTAACAAAAAAATAACAGCTTTTGAGCTGAACACCGTTTCTCATCATTTGATGAATTGTCTTCTTGAACATTTAGATTATTGTGCTCTAGACTAAAGCAGTGTGATACATCATTGGCCTCATGTGCGTGATAACAAGCATGAGGCTGTTGATTTTGTTTTCCCAATGCTCTAATTGCATTAACCTTCTTGAGCTTCTGCTACTAGCTTCAGTAACTTAGCAGCCAGATACGCAGAGTTGTCCTGCTTGTATACCGTAATGCTGTCGCAATACTGGACTACAACATTGCCATTTTTTCCCATAACCACAGAGGCTAGCGCCTTCTCCTGTAGGATTGTTTGCATAAATCTGATGGAGCCTTCTTCAAATTCTTCTTGTTGTTTATCATCATTCATAACTTTACCTGTTCGATAGCTCGGATTTGACGCAATAGTTGTGGTGTTACCCCCTTATTCGATGGGCTTTTTAAATGCAGGTGTTGCAGATGATTCAGTTCCCAGTAATACAAATCCCCACAACTGCGCCACTCACTGACACGAGCTATCTCAACGTGTTTTCGTATGCGTGCAATATGGTTATCACTCCCCATTCTTAATTTTCCAGTCCAGTCGATATCAGGAGCAAGGGATGAGCGCCTAAAAATGTTTCTATCACTAATTAATTTCCATGCACCTTTAGGTTCTACTGGATAAATTAACATCCCTGCTAATTTGGCAGCCTGCTCTAGAAGCCTTGCAGACAGGGGATCGTGTGGTATTGACTCCATCACCTCTAAGCTTTTTTTATAATCACCTGATCGGTATGCATCGCGTATAGACTCAATACTGTTGATAAAGCGTCCTGAGTATAGGAGCGAGAACGCGTTGATATATAGAACCCTCATGAGGGTCTCCTTACTGAAATAGGTTTACTATGTATGTATCGAAAACAAAGTTGCTTTTATTCTATTTATTATCGTATGCACTAATATGAAAAAGACTATTAAAAACAATGACTTGAAATGACACCTTGTTACAGTATACTCATATTTCTTACTCATGGGAATGCCGTACCTTTGTGTTAACAGCAATCAATGTGTTCAAAAAAGAAGCAGACATTCCTACCATGTAAATGTTTTGGTTTATTGATAGGATTCATATGAAAAGCATTAAATTTTCTAACGACAATATTTTGCAGCTAGCTAAAAGTAATGAAGCACTTGAGCAGATTCCATTGTTGCTTAAAAAACGTTATGGCAATCAGATGGCAGATATTTGGGCATTTGGAGTTATAACTGGGCTACGTATCGTTGATATGCTGAATATCAGGTTTGAGAACATATCAGGCGATAAACTAACTATAAAATTGGGTGAAAAAGGCAAAAAAAAACATGAAGTAGCTTTATCATCTGAAGCGCAGAAAATTATCAGATCAATAAAAAATAAACATCCAAAATCAAAGTACCTCTTTCAGTCTCATGCTAGGGGCGTTGGGATTAATAAGCCGATAACAGCACGGTCAGTGCACATCGCTTTTAAAGAGGTAGGCGAGAGCTTAAGCATCTCACTTGCTCCTCATATGATGCGTCATATATATGCAATGCGTTTTTTCAAATCATTTGCCCCCTCAGAGCTTGCTGGGACATTGAGTCACTCTTCAGTTGCCAGCACCATTTATTATTTAGGTAGAGGTGGAAAAGGCTTTCATTCTTTGCCACACAACTGAGGCGTAGGGATTATTAATATGGCGAGCTGTGGTGATAGTAACCATCAGAGCGAAGCCCCCCTACCAAGAAAAAATATGGCTCTTATTGCGAGACCCATTAATCATTCTTCAATACTTTGTGTACTTCCATAACTCAATTTGAGCTAGTCGCTTGGCACGGCTAGCATCAAATGCCTCAACGCAACGCCTATCCCAATTTTATTTCTGAATTCAAAGCAATCGACGATTGTTTTTTCAACACCCTTTCCCCTAACCTTTATGCCATCAATTTCGACGGTATTAACAAAAAAAATACATTAAACTGTCTGTGCACCTGATGACTGTGATATTAGGGTCGTCTCCGCATGTTGCTTGATCTCGACTATTGATAGCTAACCATAGTCGAAGTGAGCTGAGTGGCTAAATCATGAAACCTGTTAATGTGACCTCATGCCTCTATGATACATCTCGTCATACATTTCGTATCGAGCGTCTGATTTAACCGTTACATTATCCAGCTTAACAACAACCAAATACAACCTTTAAGTTATATTTATATAAATTGGGTTGCTATATGAAAAAATTTTAAATAGAATCCATTCATACCTTTTAGAGAAAGGGTTAACAAAAAATACCGGACGGACAGTATGTAAAGGGAAATACAAAAATACCCCACATAACAGTTCAAGTCTGGGAGGGGCCACCAAATTTCTAAAGGCGTAGCAGGTTAGTACCTACTACGCCTTTTTTGTATCTGATGGTTTTAAGTGTTGCTATGGGTACACCGTTGGCATCTGAGCTCATCTTCTTATCCCCCTTGTAAACTCTTTTGCTTCAACCCTTTCAACTCTCTTAACCATCTGCTCGATAAAATTCGTGCTCTACAGCCCTTGTGACCTTCAAATGATCCCTCAATGTTTTAGTCGTTGACCGTTTATATATTCCTGATAGGATAGCCGTATGGACGTCTAAATATAAAATGGAGTTACGATGACAAATTTAGGTCACATCAAAAAGTTATCTTGGGTTCTCGCTGCTGCGCTCAGCTTAAGTGCCTGCGGAGAAAAAGATAATTCAGTAATCAAAGTCGGAGCTACGGTTGGGCCACATGCACAAGTAGTTGAAGCAGTAGCGAAAGAAGCGGCAAAACAAGGGCTAAATGTTGAAGTCATCGAGTTCTCTGATTACGTGACACCTAACGCCGCGCTGAGTGACGGTAGCATCGATATTAACAGCTACCAACACCAACCTTTTTTGGATAATTTCAACAGCAGTCATAACTCTCAGCTCGTTTCAATTGGCCAATCTATCTTGATGCGCATGGGGATTTATTCCAATAAATACCGTTCGTTAGAAGAGTTACCAAACCGTGCCAGAATTGCCATTCCAAACGACCCAACTAATGGAGGCCGAGGGCTGTTACTACTCGCTGATGCGGGCTTGATTGAGCTTAAACCAGGTGTTGGCCATAAAGCCGCGTTAACCGATATTAAGAGCAATCAAAAAGAACTGGAGTTCGTTGAGGTAGATGCGGCGCAGCTGCCAAGAACGCTGGATGACGTTGATGCCGCAGCTATTACGATGAATTACGTGATGTCTTCAGGCTTAGACCCTAAGAAGCAAAGTATTTTCCTAGAGTCCAAAGACGCACCTCTCGCTGTTATGGTTATTGCGACTCGTGAAGCCGACAGAAACAACGAGGCTTACAAGAAGTTCGTCTCTATTTACCAATCCCAAGAAATTCGCGACTTCCTTGATAGCACTTTCAAAGGAACGATTGAACCAGCCTTTTAAGTAAGAATTAATCCTTGAGCAAGCTATCTTGCTTAGAGAGACAAAACGACAGAGGCTCATGAAAAAAAGCGTGAGCCTCTGTCGTATCAAATGGTATCAATCGTACTTGGAGTTAGATTATCGGTTTTCTGCTTCTAATTTTAGCGCGATATAGTTTTGTGCGGCGGTAACCAAATCAGAACGATTGATGATCTTCCATAGGAAAAATGGCGGGATTAAGAATGCAATGAAATAAAACGACTCATGAAAAAAGATCTGAGCAATTGCATCTTGATGTTCCCACAACGCCGTAAGCGCGAAAAGATCGAGCATCACGCCGAGCACACCAAAAACAACTGAAACCACGATAGCTAATCCTAGTAGCTCTCGAATAAAAAATTTGTATGCCATCATACTAATTCCTTCTAGCAATATTCGACCTTACGTTACGCCCCTCATCACCTATCTATTTTGATTATTATCAACTTCATTTCACTACGAATAAGAACTTAGTTTTATAAAAAAACGCTTGTAGAAATGGGAAAAGTGGTTGCTAAGCAACCATTGAGAATACAAAAGAGCCATGGAAAGGAAAACAATGCAGAGCTAAATACGCTCCACATTGTTTATACAAACATATTGGATAGCAGGATGCTAAATTCGATTCAAAGGGACTTGGTTATACGCAAGTAACTTGCGATATTGCTTTGGGCTAAAACCATGGCTTTCCTTAAACTTCTTACAAAAATACGAAGTACTATTAAAGCCAGAAAGCATTGAAATTTCATCCACACTTAAACTGGTATTCGTGATAAGTATGGTCGCATAGTCTAACCGAGCGTTAGAGATGATCTGCCCCATGCTCGTTTGGTTGTCTTTGAGCTTTCTATTTAGAGTAGATTTTGACGTGTAAGTTAACTTACAGACTTCCTCCAATGACCATTTCTTTTTAAGATCTTTACTTACCAGTCGGTATATCTTTTTTTCTAGAGGGTCGTAGTTATATAAAACTCGGTTGTTTTTGATTTTTTCTAACCTAGATCCAATGAGTTCGATGATAGTTTCTCGATTTGTTAAATTTAACTTTTCCACCTCAATATAAGCGTTAATTAAACTTGTTACTTTATCTTGCTTACAATTTAAATTGATACCATTAATATGATAAAGACTCACCTTTATTGATTTATTTTCATTTGAGTTAAATGAAAACCTCACCATTACTTTAGAAGGAATAAAAATAGCTTCGTTGGGTTTTACTTTGGTAATATTATTTTGAAAAGATAATATCCCATCACCATCCACACTGACGATATGATTGTGTCGAGTAAAAATAGCACCTTCAACCTGATGACCTAAGTTTATAGATCTCTCCCTAATCATTGTTATTCCTGTATAGCTTTACTTATATTTTTTAAGGTTATTATTTTTCGCTAAAGATCTAACTGAGAGGAAATAAAAATGGCGTTGTTATTCATTAGCGTTTGTTAAATTAGAAGTTTACATGCATTCTTGAGTGTAAACAACATTCAACCAAGCATAACTAACAGCAATAAATAAGTAAATGACTATAGATTATGGTAAGCAATCTTAGTTTTCAATCGTAGAGTTTCATAGTAAATCTAACAATACTGATTGATAATGGTTCTGATTTTTCTTACCAGATTTTATAGATTCATTTGTAGCACTTTTTTATGGTTGCGATTTTCTTTAAAAATATTCTTTGGTCTAGAATAATAATAACCTTGAGCTAACAAGTTATATTTTTTAACAAACTCATTTTGAAAGTAAGTTTCTACACCTTCAATAATCAAACCATTTTTACAATATGGTGATATAACAAATATAAGTGCTTTTAAACAATCATCGTTTCCAGAGTTATATAAAAGGAACGATTTATCTATTTTAATATAGTCCCAATCAATAACACCTAGTGATAAGTGTGCAATTTCATTTTCATGGTAATAGTCATCAAGAATTATATAGATGCCTGATTTTTGCAATCGCTTTATGTTCTTTAGTATCTTCACATCGCGTACAGGTGTATCAATTTCGTTAACTTCGATATGATACTTATTACTTTTATTTCGTTTAATTATACTTTCAATGAAGTCATCATCTTTAAGAGAAGATAAATTTACATTTAATAAAATGTCTTGCGATATGCTGTTGGATTGAGAAAAGTGCTCCATTTGCAGAAGCAATACAGTTTTGATGAACTCATCATTGATCGTTTCAAAGAAAGCTTCGCTATTGAGGTGCTCTCCAGAATCACTGATGACGCTTGATAATGCCTCGTAGTATACGGTTTGCCCATTTTTAGGGAAGTATATCGGCTGTAATAGGAACTCGAGCGTTACGTAACTTCGCTCACTCCTGATCGTTGTCCTACCGCCTTCTGAGTATTCAACAGTAAACATACATACTCCTTTGTCTCTATACAGATCAGAAATATAGTGGAGTTTTTGTTGCGATCCTACACTTGCGCAATAGATTTAAAAAATATGAGTCTATTTTTTTATTTACCTTTACGGTGTCAAAAAAATAGCCTTTTAGGAATCCATATCACACTATGAATTTCTCTTTTTTACATTGACCCCGTCATCACCAAGCAATGACATTTCGTCTCGACTCTGAGACTAATCTTCGATGTTTATCGGCAGTGTAAACACAAGAGGTCAATATGAAAAAATACACTTATCCTCTACTTGCTATCTCAGGCGGTCTACTACTGACTGGCTGCGGTGGCGACGACTCTTCATCAAATACAGAATCCGCTACGTTTTCTCTTGGTGTCTCAGATGCACCTGTGGATGACGCCAACAAAGTGGTCTTAGCATTTAAAGACGTGGTTTTAATTCCCTTTGACCCAGAAACGGGCGAGCAAACTGGCGAGCACATTCTGCTAGACGCAAGCGAGAACGGTGCTCTACATCAAGTTGATTTGATGGAATACCAAGGGAAAAATGCCAAAACCATCATTAGCGAACAACAAATTGCTCCGGGTGATTACGCCATGTGCGTTTACGCGAAAGATGGCCGACAGTTGAATGATACGTCTCTATCGTATGTCGAAAAAACTGATGGCTCAGTAAAAGGTCTTGTTGTTCCAAGTCGTGGGAGCTGCTTTGGCTTTAAGCCCGATACCAGCGATCAGGGTCGCTTGAAGTTTTCCCAAAAAGGTCAGTATGTAAAAGTTCATACTGGGCACAATAGCTACGTTGTAGAGTTTGATTTGCGTAAAGGTCTGGCGGATCCAGTCGGCCAAGATCACATGAATATGAACTCGAATGCCGTAAGTTTGGTGAACGCATCAGATTCAGGCCATATCGCTGGCACGGTAAGTAACGTGCAATACCAAGCTTGCGAAGCAGACAGTGCGGCATGGAACGCGATTCATGATGTGCCTGCCGTTCACTCTGTTTACCTGTATGCGGGTTCTATGGATCGCTCAACCATGGGCGATATGGGCGCGACAGCTCCACTCAACGCGCCAGTTGCGGTAGCTAACGTGAATGAATCACAAGACGAAGAAGGCAATACAACCTACAGCTACGAGTTTGGTTACATTGGCCCGGGTACTTACAGCATTGGCTACACATGTACCGCGTATATTGATACGCCTGACGCTCATGAAACGTCAGAAGACGGTTTCTTGATTTACCAGCACTACACGCCAGTTGATGTTGTCGAGACAGAGCTGACAACTCAGGACATTAATCCCATTCTTTAAGTCACCATATTAAAAAAGCCGCTCGTACTGAGCGGCTTTTTACTTAGTCAGAAAGGTAATATTGAACCGTCGATACCACTCGGACTTTTTTAATGTAAGGCGTATTGCTATCGCGGTCATAAATGGAGAACTGACCTTGCGTCGCTCGCTTGATCTTTCCTAATGAGCTTTGTGAGTCTTTCGCAAACTTTTGTGCCACCTCGCGGGCGTTTTTGGTCGCCTCTTCGATCATGTCTGGTTTGATGTCATTAAGTTTCGTGAAACTGTATTCGATTCGGTTTGCATAAGGATCTTGATTAAGAATCACGCCTTGTTTCCCAAGTTCACCAATCTCATTAATCGCCGCACGAACCACATTGATATTTTGGCTGTAAACCGTGACCGTTCGGGATGCTAAATAACGATACTCAATATCTTGCTCACCACCATATTGCTGCGCTTTACGGTCTATCACCGAAGGCGAAGACAGCGAGATGTTTTTGTCAGTTAAGCCTTTTGCGGTTAAAAAATCGAGAATCAAACGCGTTTGTTGGTCTATGTCATCAAACATCGCGCCCATATCATTGCTGGCTACCGTAAATTGGATTGGCCAAATGACGGTATCTGCCGGGTATTCTCGCTCAGACAATCCCTTCACCGTTACCACTCGCTCATAGGCTTTGTATTTGACTGCTGTTTGCTGAATAAAAAAGCCCAATACTCCTAAACCAATTATCAGACACAGCCCGAGCCATATTGACGCTTTATTGGAAATCTTCTCCATTCATCCTCCTAATTTCGCCAAAAGTAACAATTCGTAGTATCGATAACATAGCTCAACTATGGCCAGAAAATGGCGACCTAAAGCTAAATTTTTGTCATATCGTTCGAAATGGTGAATAGAATTAATTAAAATTGAACAGTGTTTTATTGTGAGTTTTAAGATTATGTTGAAAACAAAATGGTTGGTGGTTCTAGGCGGATTATTTGTCTCAACGGCCTGTTTGAGTGCTGACGACTTAGCTATAGATGACAACTCAACACAAGAACCCCAAGTGGATGCGTGTAATGAACAGCAATACGAAGGGAAAAGCTTTGATGGTCGAATTCTGCTAGATAATGAGCCGACCAAACAGATCTTGAGCTCACTAGAAAGTCTCGGTGAAACGCTCAACTCTCTGAGTATCCTGATGTTTGCTGGCGACAAAACGTAACGCTAAAGCTGTCCTATCCCCTTCGCCTTTGGTCAACAAAGCTTCATCAGTTTGTCACCAAAGGCTCATGGATTTGCCTCTGAACTGTCATCTGTAATTTCTACTATCCGATCAGCCACTTGTACGCTGAGGTAAATATGGATAGTTCGACCCCTTTTCGTCTCCCTCGTAAAACGCCGTTTGGCATTGGTGAAAACGTTGCAGAATGGGCTACGGGTTTAAGTCAGCTCGATAAATTCTACGCCCAACGCCCCGTGAATACGGATACCAAAACTTTCTTGCGATTCACACTGGATATTTTGGGTATCGACTATCGCATTGCCCATGGTTCGCTCGACGCAGTGCCAAAGCAAGGCGCAACCGTCATTGTGGCGAATCACCCTCTCGGCTGTGTTGAAGGCGTGATTCTCGCCGAACTACTGTTGATGGTACGAGACGATATCCAAATTTTAGCGAATCAGTACCTGAAAACCGTGCCAGAGCTCGACCAACTTTTTATTGGTGTCGACGTATTCGAGGGCAAAGATGCGGTCAAGTCGAACATGAAGGCACTTAGAGCAGCCAACAAACACCTTGCGAATGGCGGCTTGTTATTAGTTTTCCCTGCGGGTGAAGTGTCGCAGTTGGTGGATGCCAAACAACAGCGTTTAGAAGACAAAGAATGGAGCCGCAGTGTCAGTGCATTAATTCGTAAGAACAAAGCAGTCACTGTTCCCGTCTTCATTCGTGGGCAGAACTCAAAACGCTTCTACATGGCAGGTAAAATCCACCCTCTTTTACGCACCTTGATGTTAGGAAGAGAGCTACTCAACAAGAGCGCAAAAACCATTGAGTTGTCCTTTGGGCAAGCAATCAAGTTTAAAGAACTCAATAACCTCAACGATGATCAGATCGTCAATTATCTGAGGCTTAACACCTACCTGCTTAACCGCGATGTAAGTGCCACTCAGCAAACGGTCTCAGACAATGATCTCTTACCTATTGCAGCAGGGTTACCCATAGGCCAATTGCTTGAAGAGCTGCACAGCTTACCGGCAGAAACCCAATTGCTTCAAAATGGCGAGTTCGACGTGTACTGCGCCAGCGCACAGCAGATCCCATCTCTCCTGCATGAAATTGGCCGCTTGCGAGAACATAATTTCCGTCAAGTTGGCGAAGGGACCGGACAAGCAATAGACATCGATCATTTCGATCATGATTACCTGCACCTGTTTGTGTGGGATCGTGAGAACCAATGCATGGTAGGAGCTTACCGTCTTGGATTAGTTGATCAATTATTGGCGAAATATGGCGTAGAAGGATTGTATTCGCGCACCTTGTTCAACTATGACCAACGCTTTCTCGATCAAATGGGCAAGTCGATTGAAATGGGTCGTTCTGTGATTGCCGAGCAATATCAAAAAAGCATGAGTGCCCTACTCTTACTCTGGAAAGGTATAGCGACTTTTGTCCATCAACATCCCGAATACACGCACTTGTTTGGCCCAGTGAGCATCAGCAACGATTACAGCCATACCGCGCGTCAATTATTGGCACAATCGATGACCCTACACCACTACGACAACGACTGCGCCGAATACGTCACTCCGTCAAACCCACTGCCAGAAACCAACTTAAACTGGAATACCAGCATGCTAACCGCATTGGGAGATTTACAGTTGCTATCTCGCGTGATCGCTCGAATTGACGAAGGCAAAGGCGTCCCGGTATTACTGCGCCAATATTTGAGTTTGAATGGTAAGTTGGTGTGTTTTAACGTCGATCCGGCGTTTAACAACGCACTGGATGGATTGATTATGGTGGATTTACGCGATGTACCTGAGAAAACGCTGGCACGTTATATGGGCAGTGAAAACGCGCGCGAGTATTTAGCTATGAACAATTAACCGTCGTCTACAAACGTAGGAGGTATCGCGCTGCTCAAAATCGCTCTAAGCCAAAAAACGCGGGCAGCGTGATACGTTATTTGCTTATAAAACATTACAAACAAAGTGTTGAGTTAAGCTCATCGCAAAAAGGCCACTTATCTCCAGCTTTAATCCACAAAACGCCAACATCGCGCAAACGTTCACGTTATAAACTTTCACAAAACCTCAAAATGGTTATAGATCACATTTCAAATCAAACCGAACGCCAAACAAAATGTGACATTGATCGTTTCAGGCATTTAATTTGAATTAAAAAAGAAATTAAAGGTGATCTCAATCACAATGAATTTTGATTTTATATTTGTCAGAAGATCGAATTGATCACTAATATTTTTATTGACAGATTTGAAAGTCATTTTTTGTTATTAAGTTACATATCAATTAATTGATCATCATCACTTAAAAAATGCTTTTCATCCGAAGAAATGCGGGGGTTGATCACGAAAAACCCGTCGTCAGTTCCAATTGGAAAATGTGTGGTAAATTGATTGGGTACTAAGCAATCAAACAAGCGGTTTTGGCGAACCGTTTACGACAACATATTCATCAGAACATCGAACGGGGAATTGTTATGATATCACCAGATGCCAAGATCAAGATACAAAATTTTGGTCGTTTTCTGTCAAACATGGTAATGCCTAACATCGGCGCGTTTATCGCGTGGGGCTTTATCACTGCTCTATTTATCCCAACCGGATGGCTACCAAATGAGACGTTAGCTTCCATGGTTGGTCCTATGATCACTTACTTGCTGCCACTCCTTATTGGTTACACCGGTGGTAAGTTAGTGGGCGGCGATCGCGGTGCGGTCGTTGGTGCAATCACAACCATGGGCGTGATCGTCGGTACCGACATCCCAATGTTTATGGGCGCAATGATGGTTGGCCCAATGGGTGGCTGGGCAATCAAAAAATTCGATAACTACATCGATGGTAAAGTAAAAAGCGGCTTCGAGATGTTGGTGAACAACTTCTCTGCTGGCATCATCGGTATGCTGTGCGCCATTCTGGCTTTCTTCCTTATCGGCCCATTTGTCAAAGTGCTTTCAGGCGCATTGGCAGCTGGCGTAAACTTCCTTGTTTCAGCGCACCTTCTGCCACTGACTTCTATTTTTGTTGAGCCAGCGAAGATCCTGTTCCTAAATAACGCGATCAACCACGGCATCTTCTCTCCACTGGGTATTCAGCAAGCGTCTGAGACTGGTCAATCGATCTTCTTCTTGATCGAAGCGAACCCTGGTCCGGGCTTGGGTATCCTGCTGGCTTACATGGTGTTTGGCAAAGGTACGGCTCGCCAAACGGCTGGCGGTGCATCCATCATCCATTTCTTCGGTGGCATTCACGAGATTTACTTCCCGTATATTCTAATGAACCCACGTCTGATCCTTGCGGCTATTGCAGGTGGTATGACTGGCGTGTTCGTTCTAACCATGTTTAACGCGGGCATCGTTTCTCCAGCATCACCAGGTTCAATCTTTGCAATCTTGTTGATGACTCAGAAAGGCTCAATTGTTGGCGTTCTTGCCTCTATCGCGGCAGCAACAGGCGTGTCATTCGCGGTTGCCTCTCTGCTGATGAAAACGCAAACCTCGACAGAAGAAGATGGCGATGAAGCGGCACTAGAAAAAGCCACATCGCAAATGAAAGACATGAAATCTGCATCGAAAAACGGCGCAGTGGTAAACAACGAAAGCAAAGGTGACGTAGACCTAGCGACAGTACAAAGCATCATTGTCGCTTGTGATGCGGGCATGGGCTCAAGCGCCATGGGTGCGAGCATGCTACGTAAGAAAGTTCAGGACGCAGGTCTGAACGTCCACGTAACCAACCTTGCTATCAACAGCTTACCAGAGAGTGCAGATATCGTGATTACTCATAAAGACTTGACGGATCGTGCACGTAAGCATGCTCCAAACGCACACCACATTTCATTGACTAACTTCCTAGACAGCGAAATGTACAACCAGCTAGTCACCAAGTTACTGGCAGCACAAAAACAGTCGGCTGCGAATGACGATCAAATGGTCAAAGTATCGGTACTTGCTGCCAACGACGACAGCTTTGAGCCACAACAGCCATCGGTTTTCCAAATCCAGCGTGAAAACATTCATCTAGGTTTGAAAGCAGCCAACAAAGAAGAAGCCATCCGATTTGCAGGCAACAAATTGGTTGAACTTGGCTACGCAGAACCAGAATACGTAGACGCGATGTTTGAACGTGAAGCGTTGGTTCCAACTTACCTTGGCGAGTCTATCGCGGTTCCTCATGGCACCGTAGAAGCGAAAGACCGCGTGAAGAAAACTGGCATTGTAATCTGCCAATACCCATCGGGTATCCAATTTACTGAAGATGACGACGATGTCGCGAAACTGGTTATCGGCATTGCCGCTAAGAACGATGAGCACATCCAGGTGATCACCACCATTACAAACGCGCTCGATGAGCCGGAGGCAATTGAGAAGCTAACTAGCACCAACGATGTAGAAGAGATTCTGAACATCCTTGGCGGCCAGCAAGCGGCTTAATCACTCCTTTTAATTTGCTCCTGAGCAAACCGAGGTCAGCTGTCACCCCCTATGCGGTTGGCCTCACCCTAGTTTCGTAAGTCAACATTTTCAGATATTGGTAGGTAAGAATTATGAAAAACGCAGTTCATTTTGGTGCAGGTAACATCGGTCGTGGTTTCATCGGTAAACTCTTAGCAGACGCAGAAGTCGAGGTCACTTTCGCTGACGTTGATGTACCGCTAGTAGACCAGCTCAGCCACAAACAAGAATACAAAGTAAAAGTGGTCGGTACTGAGTGTCAAATCGACACCGTTACCCATGTCACAGCGGTAAACTCAGCCAGTGAAGACGTGATTGATCGCATCGTCAAAACCGATTTAGTCACCACAGCAGTCGGTCCAAACGTATTAGACATCATCGCGAAAACCATCGCGAAAGGTATCGCCAAACGTTTTGAAGCTGGCAATGACGCGCCACTTAACATCATCGCCTGTGAAAATATGGTGCGTGGCACTACGCACCTAAAAGGTGGAGTATACAAACACTTAGATAAATCATTGCATGCAAAAGCAGACGAGTTGGTTGGCTTTGTTGATTCCGCTGTCGATCGCATCGTGCCACCAGCAGAAGCCGCCAACGATGACCCATTGGAAGTGACGGTTGAAAGCTTCAGCGAATGGATTGTCGATGAGCAACAGTTCAAGGGCGACATCCCAAACATTGCTGGCATGGAAAAAACCAACAACCTAATGGCCTTTGTCGAACGTAAGCTGTTCACCCTAAACACAGGTCACTGTATTACCGCTTATTTAGGCTGTTTGAAAGGCCATCGCACCATTCGCGAAGCGATTGAAGACCCAAATATTCATGCCGAAGTAAAACAAGCAATGCAGGAAAGTGGCGAAGTATTGATTCGTCGTTACGGCTTCGACCGTGACATGCACAATGCCTACATCGAAAAGATTTTAGGTCGCTTCGCTAACCCATATTTAGTGGATGAAGTGGATCGCGTTGGACGACAACCAATTCGTAAATTGGGTGCAAATGATAGATTAGTGAAGCCATTACTCGGTACAATCGAGTATGGCACTGAAAATCAAACACTTTTGAAAGGGATCGCGGCGGCGTTGAAATACACCAACGACACCGATCCGCAAGCGGTTGAGCTACAGACCTCATTAAAAGAGGTTGGCGTGACAAAAACGCTAGCGAAATACACAGGTCTGGCTGAAGACAGTGATGAAGTGGCTCAAATCGAGACACTTTACAACCAGCTTTGATTGACTCAGGGGGAGCTCTGCTCCCCTTAATATAATAATGAAACAACTGATCAGTATATGGCAGATAACATCAACGAAAGCGAGATCATTGAACGACTCAACAGCGCACCATCGGTACGTGGCTTCTTTATTGCGACCGTCGACGTATTTAACGAATCCATCGACGGACTCATCCAAAGAATCTTCCGTAAAGATAACTTTGCTGTGCAATCGGTCGTCGGCCCATTACTGCAAGATTCAGGACCGCTTGGCGACTTATCGGTTCGTTTGAAGTTATTGTTTGGTCTAGGTGTATTGCCCGACGACATCTACCACGATATCGAAGACATCATTAAGCTGAAAAACCAACTGAACAGCGATGCATCGGACTACGAGTTCACTGACCCGAATATCCTAGAACCGATCAAAAAACTGCATCTGGTGAAGAAAATGGGCATGGTGCAATTGGAAGTCAACGAACCCGATGACGACATCGATCTTGAGTTTTACCAACTCCAGCTTCAGCGCCAACAACAAATCATTAAGTCCGGCCTGTCACTCGCGATTGTCGAAATTTGCAATGAACTGGGCAAGGACAGCCCTTTTTAACCCAACCTCTGGCAAGGAATGCCTTCTCAACTAGCCTCTTTTCTTTGCGTATCCTTTCTGTATAACGTGCGTGAAAGCCATCACAGTCCATATTCGTATGTCTCTGTAATATCGGACCAATCTATCGCTGGCATTGAAACGGTATGGCATGCTTTCAATCGAAGACACTAAAACCAAATGGGAGTTTTTCCAGAAACACCATTGGGTATCTCCAGAATTTTCCCGCACTCCCGTACTTGAGTCGTGGGAGCGTTGCATAAAGCAATGCAGCCCTTATACCTGGTCAAAACCACATATTGCCTCTGGCTTTACCTTCTCATCTCTGATGAAACGCAACGAGCACCTCATCGAATGCGCCACTACCGTACTTGAAGACACTTACGACATGCTAGGAGACGAAGACCTGCTATTGATGGTAACTGACGGCAACGGCTGCGTTCTTTCCGTTGTGGGACATCACTCAATGCAACAAGAGATGCAAGTGCTCGGCATTAAACAAGGCTGCTTTCTGTCTGAAGGGAAAATTGGCACAAATGCGGTCAATCTCTGTATTAGTACTCATATCCCGTGTGAAGTGTTCGCAGCAGAACATTTCAATCGCCACTTACATCCTTATGCCTCTGTAGCTGCGCCTGTTTTCGACCAGTTTGGCAAGTTACGCGGCACAACATGCCTTCTCAAAAAAGCAGAGAGCTATAAGAAAGAAAACTTGGTCATCATCGCGTCGAGTGCGAAAGAAGTCAGTTTGCAAATCCATATTCAGTCGGAACAAGAAAACATTAACCGCCTCACTTGTGCGCACAACGCAACGTTAGAATGCATGGATGATGGCCTTCTGGCCTGGGATGAAGAAAGCCGTATCACGATGGTAAATCATCAATCAGAGCGCTTGTTAAACATTGAAGCCAGTCAGGTTTTGGATAAAGAAGTCTTTTCTGTTTTACGTTTCCCGCCAAATGTCCTCAATAGTCTTGAGTCGGGTGCAAGCATCAACCGCAAGCTCACAACGGTAGAAGTTCGTGGTGAGTTTGTTGAGGCAATCATCACCTTGCGTCCACTCAACGACGGCACGCACTTATTATTTTTGCATCCCATCGATAAAATTCGTGAACTTGCTCAACAACAAATAGGTGGCAATGCGCGCTATACGTTCAGTACTTTGCCCGTCATCTCACGAAAAATGAAGCATGTCATTACCGTGGCAAAACGGGCCATAAAGTCCAAATCACCGATTCTAATTACAGGTGAAGAAGGCGTAGGAAAAGCTACTCTCGCCATGGCGATTCATAACGAAAGCACCTACAAAGAAGGGCCGTTCATTACGCTCAACTGCCGCTCCATCAATACAGAGCAACTGATCAAAGAAACCCTGGGATACGACGAGGGACAAGGCATGCCCTCTAAGTTTGAACTCGCCCATGGCGGCACGCTCTTTTTGGAAAAGGTGGAATATCTGTCACCCGATTTACAAGCCGTGTTACTTAAGTTGTTAAAAACTGGGCTCGTCAGCCGCAGCGACAGTTTGCGATTGATCCCCGTAGACTTTCAACTTATTACGAGCACCGCTTCAGAGATCAGCGAGTATGTCACTCAGCGCTCATTCGGCCGGCAACTTTATTACGAAATATCCTCGAACGAGCTGTATATTCCGCCACTAAGAAAGCGCAAAGAAGACATTGAATTTCTCGTCCAGCAACTTATCAGCCATTATGAACGCCGCCACAATGTGACGATCTCGATAGAGCCAGTCGCACTGGAAGCGTTGATGAATTTTCGTTGGTCAGGCAACAACTCTGAATTAAGAAATCGAACTGAGCGAATTTTGCTTAACCGCAGTTCCAACTTAATCAAGCTGAACGATATTCCTGAAGACATTAAACTGAATTCTCGCCATACCGCAGAAAATACGCCAGTAATCACGTTAGAAGAAGCCGAGAGAAGAGCTATCGTTCAGGCTTGGAATCAGTGTGATGGCAAAATGCATGATATGGCGAAAGCATTGCAAATTGGCCGCACGACCTTATGGAGAAAAATTAATAAGTTTGGGCTGCAGGAGCAAATGAAGCTGTATTAAGCCAAGAAGTGGCGTTCCTACAAAAGTAAAACCGGCGTAAGCTCGCCGGTATACATGTACTAACGATAAAGGTATCGATTAAACATCAACAGACAACTGACGAATCTGCGCTTTTAGTCCCGGTAGCAGACTCGAACTGGCGCTGAATTTTCGTAACCCCACACGAAGCAATGTTTCTGTGGCATTTGGATCACCAGCCATCTCACCGCACATACTGACCGGTATGCCCGCGCGATCGCCTGCTGCACAAGTGAGTTCAATGGCTTTTAGTACCGATGGTTCAAAGTAGTTCACCAATTCAGCAACGGCAGCGTTGCCTCGATCGGCGGCCATAACATATTGAGTCAAATCATTGGTGCCAATAGAGAAAAAGTCGACTTCTTGTGCTAACGCATCAGCATTCAACACCGCGGCGGGTACCTCAATCATAATACCGACAGGCAAATGAGTCGCATCCAAGCCGAGTTGGTTTGCTTGATGCGCCAACAGCGCTTTTACTTTTCTCACTTCTTCAACCTGAGCCACCATCGGTATCATCAATTGAATATTCGGTTGCTCGTGAAAGGCTCTCAGAATGGCTCGAAGTTGGGCGGTAAACAATGACTCATGTTGAAGGCACAACCGCACCCCTCTCAGACCTAAAAATGGATTATCTTCCGCTGGCATAGGGTAAGCAACTAAAGGCTTATCACCGCCAACATCTAGACTACGAATCGTAAGTGGCTTATCGCCAAGTGCGGCGGCAATATCACGATACACTTGGTATTGCGCTTCCTCAGTCGGCAACTCATCACTGTTTTGAAATAGAAACTCAGTCCGGAATAGACCAACGCCCTCTGCTCCTGATGTTAGTGCATCATCAATATCTTTCGGTCCACCAATATTGGCGAATACTGGAATATGGACACCATCACAGGTGACTGCGGCTTGCTGAGCACTCGCTAGTGCACTTTGTCGGGTGCTTTGCCACTCTATTTGTTGCGCTTCTAATTCCTGCTGTACGGAACCTGAAGGAGAGAACCATAAATGCCCTCGGAAGCCATCAATAGTCACCACTTGACCAGCACGCACAGCATCAAGGCAGCCCTGAGCTTTAACGATGGCAGGAATCCCCATCGCACGAGCAAGAATCGCACTGTGAGAGGTTTTCCCTCCTTCACTCAAACAGATACCAAGCACTTTCGATTTATCAAGCCCGGCCACATCAGAAGGCATCAGGTCGCGGGCCAACAAAACACTCGGTTCCTGAATGTCGATGGCATTAGGCGTTAAGCCTGTCATTTCGACCATAACTTGGCGTGCGATATCATGCACATCTGCTTCGCGTTCCCGCATGTACTGGCTTTCAGCCTGGCGAAACTCGTCGGCCAACGTTTGCAGTGATTCTACCCAAGCTTGCTCGGCTATCATGCCCGTTTGAATTCGCGACTCGACCGATGCCCATAATTCTGGGTCACTGAGCATCATGCTATGAGCGGAAAATATTTCCCCTTTCGGCAGCTTCGCTTGCTCCTGCAAATGTTGAACAACCACGCCTATCGCACGCTTAACCCGTTCAATTTCATCTTGTTCACTTTGGAAATCACGTTCAGGCACAGCTGGCATTTCATGAGTAAAAAGGACAGCAGGAGCAGTAGCGATACCGTCATTGACTCGAATACCAACAACAGCACCTTCAATCTGACTTGAAGCCATGTCATCGAGCAAAGTATCCGTGCACTCTTCAGATTCGGTAATGCCTTGCTCAACCGCCTCTTTTTCTCCGAAGTGCTCATGAGCTAAGGCTTCAAATGCCTGAATTGCTTCACTGGATTGAGGTCCGAGTGCGCACAGCGTGATCGTCTCTTGGCTACGAACGCCAAGTTTCGCAATGCTGTTTAAGCTTTTCGCGTTCACACGGCGCTCGCCTTTTTTCAACCATAATTGGCAGTCAAAAGGCGCGAGTGCACCAACAATGGCCGCAGCGGGACGAGCATGTAATCCATGCGGATTTTGCACTACCCAATCAAATGTCCGTTCTTGCTCAAAGCTGTCTGATACTGGCGCTATCTCAGCGGATGTTAGTGGCTGATCACCAAGATGCTCTTGTTTTACACTTAACGCATTCTGTGCCTCTTCGACTACTGTCGATAAAGGTAATCCGGCGGCAGCAGCCACCGACGCCGCCATGGTTCCTTCAACAATAGGAGCCGAGATAAGGGTGACATTTTCCCTCACATGATCATCAATCAGATCCAGAGCCATTTCCGTGCTAAGCAACGCACTGCCAAGATCCATCAACACAACAACCCCTTGTTGATCATGTACCTGCTCAATCGCTTCCATCACGGCAATGGCATCGGTTCCGATCGGGTTCTCTGGGTCATCAATCCCCGCCGCAATCGCAAGCTTGGCTTTGCCTTGCGTCATTTGGGTGGCAAGTTCGGCCACCCCTTCAGCAAGGCGACGACTATGAGATACAACAACAATTCCCACCATCTTAATTACCTGCTATTGCCTGCTGTAGTGCTTTAATCATTAACAAAGAAGAGGTTGCACCGGGATCTTGGTGGCCAATACTACGTTCCCCCAGATAGCTTGCTCGCCCTTTTTTCGCCAACATTTCAATCGTGGCAACCGCATTTGTTTCTGCTAGCTCAACCATTTCATTCAATAGATGGTCAGCGCTCATGCCATTTTCTAACGACGCCTTCACGCTAACTAAAACGGGTAACCAAACATCACACATGGTTTTATCACCCAGTTCTGCTTTACCACGAGACACCACGCCATCCACACCGCTTTTTAGTGCATCCACTAACTCTTCAAACGTTAATTGCTCTCGAGTTCCGACAGCGGCAGCCGTGCGAATAAACAGCGTGCCATACAGCGGGCCACTTGCCCCACCGACACTAGAAAGCAAGGTCATGCCCGTATTCTTGAGAATGCTGCCGATATTTTGGTCCGCAAATTGCGGCAGTTTTTCAGCAACTTTTTTAAAGCCTCGGTTCATATTGAGACCATGGTCTGCGTCACCAATATCACGATCAAGGTCGGTCAGAAAATCTTGATTCTCTTGATACGTTTTTGCACATAACTCTAACCAGTGAACGATATGTTGTTTTTCAATTTGCATGTTTGCTCCCCCCTGTTACCACTTGATCGCAGCCGTATCGACAGGAGCATCAAACAGCTCCAACATCTCTTTATCTGCTTTCAGCAACGTAATTGAAACGCCTTCCATATCGAGTGACGTACAGAAGTTACCAACCATATTACGCACGATACGGAACCCCGCTTGCTCGCAGTTATGGGCAAGACGGCGGTACACCCCGTAAAGCTCAGAAATTGGCGTTCCGCCCATACCATTCACCATCACAATGTAGTCGTGTTCAGCGGCGAAAGGCTCAATGCTGGATTCCACTTCATCCCATTCACCTTCGTCACGATTCCAAATACGCAATGTGCGCTGATAAGGCGTGTTTTCAGCAACTTCAGCAAACATCTCATCCACTAACGTATCGGCGTCGGTGTATTTCACTCGCTTGATACCTGGTTCACCATGGATACCAACACCAAACTCCACTTCATCATCTTCCAGAACAAAAGATGGTTTACCCGCAGCTGGCACAACACAAGCATTAAGCGCCACGCCAAATGAACGACAGTGATTATTAACGCGACGAGCCAGTGCTTCACATTGCTCCAGCGAATAACCTTTGTTCGCGGCAGCACCAACTAACTTCTCAACTAATACCGTTCCAGCAACACCACGACGACCAGCGGTGTACAGGCTGTCTTTGACCGCAACATCGTCATCCACCAACACCGCCCCAACTTTGATGCCATCGGTATGAAGCAACTCCACGGCCGTTTCAAAGTTCAACACGTCACCGGTGTAGTTTTTAATGATGAATAGCACGCCCTCACCAGTATTCACTTGGTTACCACATTCGTACATTTGATCTGGCGTAGGTGAAGTAAATACCTCTCCAGGGCAGGCGCCTGTCAGCATGCCTTTACCAATAAAACCTGCGTGCAAAGGTTCATGACCACAGCCACCACCAGAAACCAATGCCACTTGCCCCGGCGTTTCCTCATGCCACATGTAACGAGGTTCGTAGTTAGCTTTTAGCTCAGGGCGGGACAATGCCAGGCCTTCCATTTGCTGCAATACAACATCATCGACTTGGTTAATTAACTTTTTCATCGTTCTATCTCATTCCATTTATATTTTTATGTAGGGTATGAATTCATCTTAAACAGAGAAAAAGCGTACTCAACAAAAATCAATCCGTTTCATATTGAAACAACTACTTCGATATTTTTGTTTCAATATGAAACGAAAAACGACAAATTTTCCTGAATAGTGATCGTCGCCATAAAGCATGCTGATGCTTATTACTTCTGACAGTCGGTTTGACACAGAGGTCATAAAAGCATGGAACAAAATCAGAGATATCCTTCACCACTTACCACACCAAACCTAATATAAACCTTATCGCTACAATGGATTTTCATTGCAGTCCAAAACACACATAAAAAAGGTTAAAGGTTTGAATTATGGACAAAATTATTATCAGCCCAAGCAAATACGTCCAAGGTGAACAAGTACTTACATCTATCGCTCACTATGTGAAAACATTGGGTGAACGTCCGTTAGTAATTGCTGATGAGTTCGTGACTAACCTGGTTGGTGATGACGTCAAACAAAGCTTTGCTGACGAAAAGCTTCCACTCACTATGAACATTTTTGGTGGCGAATGTTCGCGCGTTGAGATTGAACGCATCACGGACATTTGTACGACTCAAAAACATGATGTCATTGTCGGTATTGGTGGCGGTAAAACGTTAGATACAGCAAAGGCCGTTGCGTTTTACACCAAAATTCCTGTCGTGGTGGTTCCTACGATTGCCTCGACTGATGCGCCAACCTCTGCTCTTGCGGTGATATACACACCAGAAGGTGAATTTGCGGAATACTTGATGATCCCTAAAAACCCAGACATGGTCATCATGGATACATCAGTCATCGCCAAAGCCCCTGTTCGCCTACTGGTATCGGGGATGGGTGACGCGCTTTCCACCTACTTTGAAGCCAGAGCCAACATGACCTCTGGTAAGGCAACAATGGCTGGTGGTTTAGCGACACGTTCAGCGCAAGCTCTTGCGAAACTTTGCTATGAAACCTTGCTTGAAGATGGTTTAAAAGCAAAAGCTGCGGTAGAAAATGGTGTGAGCACCAAAGCGGTAGAAAATATTATTGAAGCCAATACATACCTAAGCGGTATCGGTTTTGAAAGCAGTGGCCTGGCAGGTGCTCACGCTATTCATAACGGCCTAACTAAGCTTGAAGAGTGTCATCATCTCTATCATGGTGAGAAAGTCGCGTTCGGCACACTTGTTCAATTGGTGCTAGAAAACGCAGCGATGGAAGAGATTAATACGGTTCTCGCCTTCTGCCGCTCTGTAGGTCTACCAACCAACTTATTTGATATGGGCGTTAAAGAGCTTAATCACGCTAAGTTGCGCGAGGTCGCCGAAGCTTCAACGGCCGAGGGAGAAACCATCCACAATATGCCATTCCCAGTGACGGCAGAAAATGTCTACTCTGCTATTCTAACCGCTCATCAACTGGGCCAATAACCCAAACAACTTCAAACGAGTTTGAGTCTCAAAAGGCAAGCCAAGGTTTGCCTTTTATGCTTCAACTGACTTATCACTTCCATTGACACCTGCCGATGGCAACATCATAACAAACCGCGTCTTGTCTTTATCTGATGTTACTTTTATCTGTCCTTCATACGCTTGCACGATAGATTGGGTAATCGACAAACCTAGCCCTGCACCTACGCTACCTACATGTTGGCGAGATTTATCTGCGCGATAAAAACGGTCGAAAAGGTACGGTAAGTTTTGCTCGGCAATGGCGTCACCTTGGTTGCTGACCGATATCGTCACCTGTTCATCAACCGCTTGAACGTCAATCACAATGGTTGAATCAGCATACGCATGACGAATCGCGTTGGAGAGCAAATTGCCCACCGCACGTTCAAACATGTTTTTGTCCATATGGAGCTGACCGTCGCCTGAGCTCACGATTCGCACCTCGGTATCTTCGGCCAATATTTCAAAATACGCGACCAAACGTGCGATTTCCTCCTGCACCGCAAACACTTCGTCATGGCGATGAATAAGCTTGTTTTCAGCCTTGGCAATGTAGAGCAAATCGTTGATGGTTTTCGTGATGCGGTTGAGTTCTTCCAACGTTGAGGCAATCGCATCCTGATACTCTTCAGACGTTCGACACGCACCTAAAATGACCTGATTTTGCGTAGTAACGTTGGTGAGTGGCGTTTTTAACTCATGTGCTATATCAGAAGAAAACTCGCTCAAGCGGCGAAAACCAGTTTGCAACCTATCGAGCATCGCGTTGTGTTTGTTGGCTAACTCGCGCAGTTCTATTGGCAACGAATCGGGGTCAAGACGAATGCCCATTTGCTCTGGTGATATCTGTTGAATGTGCTGATTCAATCCCACAATCGGCTTCAACCCACGTTTTACCATCCAACCGCTCAACGCTGAAGAAATCACAAACGCCAAACCGAGCGCCCAAAACAAAATCCAGTCGAGTTTATCCAAAAACAAAATATGGTGGTTGATACTCATGCCGAGCACCACCTGATACTCCCCAGCTTGAAACGCAAACGCACGAATATTCAGCGAGTCCTCACTCCATTCGATGGCACGCTCGTGATTTAAGACCTGAGGAGAGCTAATGCTGTAGGCTCGGTTCTGAGGAATCGTCAGGCTCGAATTCTGATAGACGTTCTGCTTGCCTTCAAACACCCACATGTAGAGCGTGCTGTTATTCGCTTGCTTGAACACATCCTCTGGCGAGCGTTTTAACTCGTTCTCAATGGCATTGAACTTACTGGAAATATAGCTGAAATCTTGCGAATAAAAGTGGCGCTCAATGGCGTACTGTAGGATGAAAGCCAAAGAAAAATAGGTCACAAACGTCATACTAACAAACATCAGCACGAGCTTGTTTTTCATGGAAAAAGGCAGCGAGAACTTAGGCATCACGACTCTCTTCGAGTTTGTAGCCCATCCCTCTGACAGTGTGAATCAGTGGTCTATCGAACGGTTTGTCCACTTTGCTACGCAGACGTTTGACCGCCACATCAATCACATTGGTATCGCTGTCAAAGTTCATATCCCACACTAACGACGCAATGGTGGTACGTGAAAGTACTTGGCCAGTTTTGCGCATCAACAACTCAAGCAGGGCATATTCTTTGGCGGTAAGCGACATCGACTGCCCCGCGCGCGTGGCAACGCGTTTGATCATATCAAGTTCTAAATCTGCCACACGTAATGTTTGCGGCGATGCGACCACTTGCGCGGCAATATGATGACGAAATACGTTTTGAACACGCGCCAGTAGCTCCGCAAACGCGTAAGGTTTTACCACATAGTCATTGGCACCCAGCTCAAAACCGCGCACGCGATCTTCCACTTGCTCCTTCGCTGTCAGCATGATCACTGGGGTGTGAATCCCACTACTGCGCAATGTGTTAAGCACCTGCCAACCATCGAGTTTAGGCAACATAATGTCGAGGAGGATTAAGTCATATTCTTCACTGGTAGCGTGATAAAGCCCATCGACCCCATCATGCACTAAATCCACCACATACCCAGATTCAATCAAACCTTTTTGCAGATATTCTCCGGCTTTGTGCTCATCTTCGACGATCAATATTTTCAACTTTACTTACCTAGTGTGTTAGCGGGAGGATGAGAACCCAGTATAAAGATCGAAAAAGAGCATGATGTGAACCACACCATACTCTTCCCCATTGGCAAACCATTATCGATTGTTATCGCGTTCGGCATAATGCACTTTGACATTCACTTTGCCCAAATATTCCAACTGACCATCTTCATTCATGCGTTCTTGCACGGTCACGAAGCCTCCATCTTTTAAATGCGTACTGCGAGACTTCACATTAAACGTCAGGATATTGAGCTCTTTATTCAATTCACGAGCCGTCATGGTTTTAAGTGAATTGAGTTCAGACAGTGCCTGTTGATAAGCCTCATCTGACGTTGCCATCGGCGTAACTGAGATGGTTTTCATCTCTTCGCGGCTCACGTAGTTGCCACCAGTGAAAAGTGGTTGAGCGAATGCAGATGCGCTAGTCATTGCCATTACCGTTACAAAAAGAGCAGTTTTGATTGCGTTCATGTTGTTAACCTTTGAGTGCTTGTTTTCAATGAGGTCATTATTGAACACCGCCTCTGACACCACCCTTTCAACAACATGACATTTTTGTCATGAAAGCAACTTATTGGCGAAGGCGCTTGAGCGCTCCATCACGCTTAGCACAAGACAAAAAAAGCGGCACATGCTCTCGCATGTGCCGCTTGGAATTTTTGCTGTTAAGCGTTATTACTCAACCGTTACCGCTTTCGCTAGGTTACGTGGTTGGTCTACGTCCGTACCTTTGATCAGTGCTACGTAGTAAGACAGCAACTGCATTGGGATGGTGTAGTAGATCGCCGCCGTGATTTCACTAACGTGAGGCATCGTGATGATCTTCATTGTTTCATCGCCTTCGAAGCCTGCGTCTGCATCTGCGAATACGTATAGAAGGCCGCCACGTGCACGCACTTCTTCAACGTTTGATTTTAGCTTCTCAAGTAGGTCGTTGCTTGGTGCAACCACCACAACAGGCATGTCAGCATCAATCAGCGCAAGAGGACCGTGTTTCAGTTCACCCGCCGCGTACGCTTCTGCGTGGATGTAAGAGATCTCTTTCAGTTTTAGAGACGCTTCCATCGCGATTGGGTAGAACTCACCACGACCTAGGAACAATGTGTGGTGCTTGTCTGCAAAATCCGTTGCTAGTACTTCAATTTCTTTCTCGAAAGAAAGTGCCGCGTTGATTTGCTTAGGAAGTGCGTGTAGCGCTTCGACAATCTCTTTTTCTTTCTCTTTGCTGATGCGACCTTGCTCTTTACCCAGTGCTGTTACCAGCATAAGTAGTGCAGAAAGCTGAGTCGTGAATGCTTTGGTTGAAGCCACGCCGATTTCGACGCCAGCGCGAGTCATGAATGCAAAATCTGATTCACGAACCAAAGAAGAACCCGCTACGTTACAGATGGTCATCGCCGCCATGTAACCTTTTTCTTTCGCAAGACGAAGGGCTGCTAACGTATCTGCTGTTTCACCAGACTGAGACAACGTAATAAGAAGGCTGTTTGGACGAGTCACAAACTTACGGTAACGGAACTCAGACGCGATTTCGACGTCACAGCTCACGCCAGCAATGTCTTCAAACCAGTAACGCGCTGTCATACCTGCGTTGTAAGACGTACCACACGCGACGATTTGTACGTGTTCTACTTTGCTTAGAATGTCTGCCGCATGCACACCGATCGCATCAGTTACAACAGAGTCTGCCGTGATGCGGCCTTCCATTGTGTTGATCAACGCTTTAGGTTGCTCGTAGATTTCTTTTTGCATGAAGTGACGGTATTGGCCTTTATCACCTGCATCATGCTCTGCATTTGATTCGGTAATTTCACGCTCAACACGTTCACCAGTCACATCGAAAACCGTTACGTCACGGCGAGTAATTTCTGCTACGTCACCTTCTTCTAGGTACATGAAGCGACGTGTTACGTTAAGAAGTGCAAGTTGGTCAGAAGCAAGGAAGTTCTCACCGACACCAAAACCGATCACGATTGGGCTGCCAGAACGTGCTACAACGATGCGAGATGGGTCTTTACGGTCCATCGCCACTGTGCCGTATGCGCCTTCAAGTTGTTTCGCTGTTTTTTGTACCGCTTCTAGTAGAGATTCAGCTGTACGCAGTTCCCACTCAACCATGTGTGCGATAACTTCTGTATCCGTTTGCGATTCGAATACGTAACCACGAGATTGAAGCAGCTCGCGCAGCTCTTCGTGGTTTTCAATAATACCGTTGTGAACCACCGTGATATCGCCAGACATGTGTGGGTGAGCGTTGATTTCAGAAGGTTCACCGTGCGTCGCCCAGCGAGTGTGAGCAATACCAGTACCGCCAACCACTTTTGCTTCATCAACCGCGTCCGCCAACTCTTGTACTTTACCTAGGCGACGAATGCGCGTTAGGTTCGCTTCAGCGTCAACAATTGCCACGCCCGCAGAGTCGTAACCGCGGTATTCCAAGCGGCGTAAGCCTTCAACTAAAATTTCTGCAACATCTCGTTGTGCTACTGCACCTACGATTCCACACATGTGTTTATCTCCGTTTGTAGTTTTGTTCTTCCCTAGCCATGTTTCAGATAGAGGCAGCAAGCAAAGGCCTGTATTCAGAGGGAAGCGAAATATGAAACTGGTTACATTGTTAGATTAGGCGCAAATGACTTTCACGCCATGTTGTTCAATCTGTACTTTGTGCTCTGGTTGGATATCCGCATCGGTGACCAGCACATCAATTTGATGCCAAGCGAGCTCTAAGTTAGGGATCTTACGACCGATTTTTTCGGACTCGATCATAACGATGACTTCACGAGAGACTTCTGCCATCACCTTACTTAAGCCAACCAACTCATTAAATGTTGTGGTTCCGCGCTCCAAATCGATGCCATCCGCACCAATAAACAGCTGGTCAAAGTCGTAAGCTCGTAATACAGATTCGGCTACTTTGCCTTGAAAAGATTCAGAGTGCGTATCCCAAGTTCCGCCTGTCATTAGCAGAGTGGGTTCACTCTCTAGTTCGTTAAGGGCATTGGCGACGTGCAATGAGTTGGTCATGACCACCAAGCCACGTTTGTCGTTCAGTTGCTGAATCAGCGCAGCGGTCGTGCTACCGCTGTCTATCACGATTCGATTATGGTCGCGAATCAATGATGCCGCAGCTTTCGCCAAACTTAACTTTCGAGTCGAAACATTAGAGCTTAGTTCTTCATGAATAACTTCCGTAGGGATGGCAATCGCACCACCGTATCGGCGTAAAAGTTGTCCATTTTTTTCTAGAGAAGCTAAGTCCTTTCTAATCGTGACTTCTGAGGTTTCGAACTTTTGAGCCAGTTCATCAACACTGACTTCTCCTAGCTCATTTACCATGTTTGAAATCGCGTGTCTTCTCAGTTGAGTGTTTCGTTTCGACATTTACGTTTTGAATTTAAGTTTCGATGTGAAACTTATTATAGTCAAACCGAAACTTTCAAGTCCATTTATTTCGATCCAAAAAATTAATATTTCTCGATAAAACCTTGTCCTAAGACAATTCTTAAACAGTGATATTGGATTCATTCGGTGGTAGAATTCGCCACCGAAAAGAAAAAAAATTACAGAACTGACGGCTATTTTTTTGCAACTTTCTGCATATAAAGTGGGATTAGTCACAAAAAGGTAACCAAAATCGCCGATCTTTTAGTCATAAAATGACTAAACTTGGTGAAAGACTTTCAGAATCTGAAGTTCAATAATACGGCGGAAAATCGGTGGGTGGCAGGCACTAAATGTCATCAAAAGCGCCTAACTTCAGAGTAAATAACCGACTTTCAAATTGTAACTATACTTACCGGAGAGTATCTTCCATGAAAAAGACCAAAATCGTTTGTACGATTGGCCCTAAAACTGAATCTGTAGAGAAGCTAACTGAACTAGTAAACGCAGGCATGAACGTAATGCGTCTTAACTTCTCTCACGGTGACTACGAAGAACACGGCACTCGTATCGCGAACTTCCGCAAAGTAATGGAAGCTACTGGCAAACAACTAGCAATCCTTCTAGATACTAAAGGTCCAGAAATCCGCACTATCAAACTAGAAGGCGGTAACGACGTTGATCTAGTAGCTGGTCAAGAATTCACTTTCACAACTGACACTTCAGTTGTAGGTAACAAAGACAAAGTTGCAGTAACTTACGCTGGCTTCGCAGCTGACCTAAACGTTGGTAACACTATCCTAGTAGACGACGGTCTAATCGAGATGGAAGTTATCGCAACAACTGACACTGAAGTTAAATGTAAAGTTCTTAACAACGGTGCTCTAGGCGAAAACAAAGGTGTTAACCTTCCAGGCGTTTCTGTAAACCTACCAGCTCTATCTGAAAAAGATAAGAACGACCTTAAATTCGGTTGTGAGCAAGGCGTTGATTTCGTAGCTGCATCTTTCATCCGTAAAGCTTCTGACGTTCAAGAAATCCGTGAAGTACTTGCTGCAAACGGCGGCGAGAACATCCACATCATCTCTAAGATCGAAAACCAAGAAGGTGTTGATAACTTCGATGAGATCCTAGAACTTTCTGATGGCATCATGGTTGCTCGTGGCGACCTAGGTGTTGAAATCCCAGCTGAAGAAGTAATCTTCGCTCAGAAAATGATGATCGAGAAGTGTAACCGTGCACGTAAGATGGTTATCACTGCAACTCAAATGCTTGATTCTATGATCAACAACCCACGTCCTACTCGTGCGGAAGCAGGCGACGTTGCAAACGCAGTAATGGACGGCACAGACGCAGTAATGCTTTCTGGCGAAACAGCAAAAGGTAAATACCCTGTTGAAGCGGTAACTATCATGGCTCAAATCGCTAAACGTACTGACTCTGTACTTAAAGCTGAACTAGGTTCTCGTCTAGACAGCCCACGCCTACGCATCACTGAAGCAGTATGTAAAGGCGCAGTAGACACAGCTGAAAAACTTGCAGCTCCACTGATCGTTGTTGCAACTGAAGGCGGTAAGTCTGCACGTTCAGTACGTAAGTACTTCCCAACTGCAAACATCCTAGCTCTAACAACTAACAAGAAAACTGCAGCACAACTAGTTCTAACTAAGGGTGTTACTCCAGTTGTTGTTGATGCTATCGAAAGCACTGACGCATTCTACGTAGCAGGTAAAGAACTTGCTCTAGAATCTGGTCTAGGTAACAAAGGCGATATCGTAGTAATGGTTTCTGGTGCTCTAGTCGCTTCAGGTACTACGAACACAGCTTCTGTACACGTACTATAAGACTGAATTTTTAACACTTCAGTTTATTGAGAAAGAGGGCTTATGCCCTCTTTTTTTATATGGCTTTCTTGCTCTAATAATACGCTACCTGTATCATTCACCTCACGCAGAACTGCGTACTGTTTAATTTTGTCGTCACGATAAAAAATTCTATGAGGTGTATGTGTCCAGTCCCACTCTTACCGACAAAGTATCAAAAATGATCTGTCAGGATATCCTGACTGGTGAGCTAAAACCTGGTCAAAAACTTGTGGTTGCAGAGCTAAAAGAGAAATACAACGTAGGTGCCTCCCCTATTCGCGAAGCATTGGTTCAGCTATCGTGGAGCAAATACGTCAAACTCGCGCCGCAAAAAGGCTGCTGGGTTGCACCAGTGTGTAAGCATGAGTTGAATGACTTGTATGAAAGCCTACGGATGACGGCTTCATTTCTATTGAAAAAGGCGATCATGACAGGCGATGAAAACTGGGAACTGGACGTCCTAACTTCATACCACAAACTATCTCGAGTGAATCTAGACCAAGGCTTTTGCTGGAGAGAATGGGAAGAACGCCACTATCACTTTCTTGAGGCGTTGCTTGAGGGGGCGAACTCGCACAATTTGTTTACCTTCTTCCGAGATATTTTAAACCAGATCAAGCGTTACCATTACTTTGCTATGCAAGTGCTAGGAACGAACAATCAAGGTCACTGCAATATCGATGAACAAGAGATGATCATGAAGTTATCGCTGTCTAAAAATAGTGACGATGCGGTGCAGTTTCTGGATCGTTATTTGTTGAAGTCGTTGCAATGTGTCGAAACCGCCATCGACAATCCGCTATAAACGTCACGCCAAATCAACTCGCTTATTAACGAAAAATCGGGTATATCCCGATTTTTTCTTTTTGGTATAAACGGTTCTCTCGCTCATGTGAACTAAGCAATATCATCAATGCTATGACACAAAGAAACGCAGTTTCTACCAGCGCTTTTGGATTCATACAGCGCGATATCTGCGCACTTATAGCTTCGAGTTCGGTCGGCAGTGAGGTCACTATAACCCGCACTGACGGTAACGGTCATATTGCTTCGCAGCTGAACCGCGACTCGTAAACGATTGAGCACCACTTCGGCCTCTTGAACTGTGGTATGAGGCATGATCACCGCAAACTCCTCACCACCGACACGAGAAACAAAATCCGTAGTGCGCACTTCACGTAGTAACGTTTCTGCGACGCTACAAATGACTTTATCCCCTTCATCGTGACCGCGTTCATCGTTAATGCGCTTAAAGTGGTCAATATCAAACAAAGCCAAACACGTCGTCGGTGTATCAGGATAACGTTCTACAATATTCGCGTAGTGGGTTAATTGTTCTTCAAACTTTCTGCGGTTCCACAGTCCAGTCAAACCGTCTTTCTCACTTAAGTTGCGCAGCTGCTCTTCCAACGCTTTACGTTCAGAAATATCCACCAGCGAAGTGATGTAATAGCTGATTTTACCGGACTTTGTTAAGTTCGCTTGGATACGCATGATCGCCGTAAACACATGATTCAATTGGGTACGGCAGCGTACTTCGCCTTCCCAAACATTCTCGCGCCCTAACTTATTCCAAATGTTTAGCGTCTCTTCGAGGTCTTCAGGAAGCAAAATCAGGCTATGGGCATTTGAGCCTTTCACTTGTTCGGTAGAATAACCCATCATGTTTTCAAACTCTTGGTTGACCATGATGATGCGAAGCGACGCGTCAGAAATCATGACGGCGGTCATACCATCGAGTGCGGCACGGGCTAACTTCGATTCCACACTATGACGACGGTAATGCAGCGCCAACGCGGTAATTGGCAAAGTGAAAACCAGCACAAGACTTAAGACAAACAAGGATTCTTGAATAAGGTCATTGATGTCGCGAGTCGCTCTCTTTGATAACTGCTCATTCGAGAGGTCGATGATGAGATGCAAAGGCTCGTTGGAGACAAACTTAATTGAGCTAAACGCAATCAAGTGTTCACCGTTATAAGAGTACCCCGCTTGCTCAGATACCACTCGCGGCCATATATCTGGATACATGTTCGAGAAATTAAACTGAGAACGCTCAGGAATAATATCGCCATACAAGCGCGACTCGTCAGGACTCGCGATATAAAAGCCTTTGTGCTTAACCAACTCGATATGGAAATCCCGCACTGGTGAATAGTTGAGGAGGGATGACAAATACTCGATATCGACATTCAACACTAAGTAGCCCTGTCGAACGTCATTCACTGAAATTGGCATCAAAATGCGTAGTGACGGACTTAGCGGATAAACCAATTCACCTTTGTCCCTTTCAAGTTCAATCCCCCAAGCTGAGATTTGCTCGTTATCCAAACTCTGCGCGTACTTAAAATACTCTCGCGCAGATTTATCTCGAAGGATCAATGATGGGCCAGCGATGCCGGTTTTGAAATCGTACTTAATGCGAACTTTTTCGGTGCCAGAGGTATCGAGAAAACGGATCTGCTTGTACAGTTTTTGGTTGCGAGCAACCGAGCTCCACATGTTCTCTAAGATGGTCAGATTGGCTTTACTGGGTTCACGTAAGTAATCGTAAAGGCTTTGACTGTGACCAAGTAGGTCGCTGATGGTTTCTATCTGGTCTTGAATATTGTTGTATTCGCGCCCAGTGTAAGCCAGTTGGTGTAAGGCTTCTTTGGCGGTGTTTTCAACATTATTCGCTAAGAGGGCTTGGTATTTCTGGTAGTAGTAGGTGGCGGTGAGGGCACTAAAGAATAGTGCTGTCGCCAATAATGTGCCGACCAGCTTTTTTACTTTCACGCGTCCTACAGCCTATGATGCCTACTAAAACGACAATTATATCATTATTTGGCAGCATCTAAACAAAAAGCCACTGTAATACAGTGGCTTTTCGGTCAGATATGAGGCTTGTTAAGGCTTTAACGCTCGTTCTCCACGGGCAATACCCACTACCCCGCTACGTGCTACTTCGACCACTTCGGTGACTTCGGAGATGGCTTGGATGAACGCGTCGAGCTTTTCACTGGTGCCAGCAAGCTGCACTGTGTACTGAGAAGCGGTGACATCCACAATCTGTCCTCGGAAAATATCTGCCGTACGTTTCACTTCCGCTCGAGCAAAACCACTGGCTTTCACTTTCACCATCATCAGTTCACGTTCAATGTGTTCAAACTCAGTAACTTCTTGCACTTTCAGTACATCAATCAACTTGTGTAGCTGTTTCTGGATTTGCTCCAGCTGCATTTCATCCGATGTGGTTGTGATGTTCAAACGCGATAACGTTTCGTCATCCGTCGGCGATACGGTCAATGATTCAATGTTGTAACCACGTTGAGAGAACAAGCCGACAACACGAGACAACGCACCCGGTTGGTTTTCCAATAGCAATGAAATAATGTGTCTCATATTAAGTTCTCTCCGTTTTGCTTAGCCACATCTTGTCCATACCTTCGCCTTTAATTTGCATCGGGTATACGTGCTCGGTTTCGTCTACGTTGATATCAACAAACACCAAACGATCTTTCATATCCAACGCTTTTTGTAGCCCTTCTTCGAGCTGATCTGGCGTTTCGATACGAATGCCGACGTGACCATAAGCTTCTGCAATCGCAGCAAAATCCGGAACAGAACTCATGTAAGAGTTAGAGTGGCGACCTTGATAAATTATGTCTTGCCACTGTTTTACCATACCGAGGAATCGGTTATTAAGGTTGATGATCTTCACAGGAATATCGTACTGCATGGCCGTCGATAGCTCCTGAATGTTCATCTGGATACTGCCATCACCCGTCACCACCACCACTTCTTCTTCAGGCATCGCGAACTTAACGCCCATACCAGCAGGAAGACCGAAGCCCATTGTGCCCAAGCCACCCGAATTGATCCAACGGCGAGGTTTGTTGAATGGGTAGTACAACGCCGCAAACATTTGGTGCTGGCCTACATCAGACGCCACATACGCATCACCATTGGTTAGCTTGTGCAGTGTTTCAATGACTTGCTGTGGCTTGATACGATCCGACGACGTTTCGTAAGACAAGCACTGACGATCGCGCCACACTTGAATATCATCCCACCACTTAGTGATCGCCGCTTCATCGTTGCCACAATCTTGCTCTGCCAGTAGACCAAGCATAGTAGTCAGTACTTTTTCAGCAGAGCCTACAATTGGAAGATCCACTTTGACGTTTTTGGAGATCGACGACGGATCAATATCAATGTGCATCACTTTCGCATTTGGACAGTACTTCTCAAGGTTATTGGTGGTGCGGTCATCAAAACGTACCCCAATACCGAAGATTAGATCCGCTTCGTGCATCGCCATATTGGCTTCGTAGGTACCGTGCATCCCCAACATACCAAGCGAGTTTTTGTGAGTCCCCGGAAATGCACCTAGGCCCATTAAGGTACTGACAACTGGCAGGTTAAGTTTGTCTGCCAGTTCTAAAATATGTTCGTGAGCACCAGAAATGACTGCGCCACCACCGACATAAAGCACCGGTTTTTTCGCTTCAATCAAAGACTTCAGCGCTTTCTTGATTTGGCCTTTATGACCCGAAGTGGTTGGCTTGTATGAACGCATCGAAATGCTTTCTGGATATTGGTAAGGCAGTTTGATTTGCGGATTCATTACGTCTTTTGGCAAATCAATCACAACTGGCCCAGGACGACCCGTTGTTGAAATGTAGAAGGCTTTTTTGATCGTTTCAGGGATATCTTCCGCCTTTTTCACCAAAAAGCTGTGTTTTACTACCGGACGAGAGACGCCCACGATGTCACATTCTTGGAAAGCATCGTTACCAATCAGGCTATTTGGCACGTTCCCTGAAATCACGATCATCGGAATGGAGTCCATGTACGCCGTTGCAATACCGGTAATGGTATTGGTTGCGCCAGGCCCTGAACATACCAGTACCACACCCGGCTTACCTGTTGCGCGAGCATAGCCATCAGCCATGTGCGTCGCAGCCTGTTCGTGTCTTACTAGTACGTGTTTAATTTGGTCGGTTTTTGCGTGCAGTGCATCATAGATATCCAAAACGGAACCACCCGGATAACCGAAGATCTGCTCTACGTTTTCCTCTATCAGAGATTGCACCACCATCTCTGCACCTGACAACATTGCTGTCATAATTGCTCTCCTTACCCAGAATTCCACACCGTAAGGTCAACGGTTTGGTCTGGTTTTACATAGTCTAGGTCTTATTCGTAGCCTAATCGAAATACTTCCACGTTTTCGGCTATGTCTTGCGTTCGTCATAACATCCCGCAAGGTTCATCAACAAATGTAACGGTTTATTAGCAACGGGTCTAATGAGAGATATGTCTAGTTTTTAAACAAGACACTAGAAAGCAGAACGATAACAGGAATAGAAGCCAACTAAGCGCAAATACGCAGCACGATCAAAAAACATAACGACAAAAAAAAGAACATAATTTCACAGAGATTTACCCAAACATCAGAAATTCACCCGTTATCTGCATCATCAAGCCGAACTGCTGCACATACAAAAATCCCCAACGATACCAAAAGGTATGGCTGGGGATCTTTTCATCAATCTGAAATCTAAGTCAGTGCTTGTTACTTTTTATCTGACTTTTCGTTGTACATTTCTTCGATTTCGTCTTGGTATTTATCGTTAATCACTTTACGACGCAGTTTTTGCGTTGGCGTTAACTCTCCATCGTCCATAGAGAAAGCTCTTGGTAGCAGTTTGAACTTCTTAACTTGCTCAAATTTCGCCAGTTCTTTTTGCAGTTCATTCACTCGCTTCTCAAGCATTTCGACCACTTGGTGGTGTTTGATAAGCTCAACTCGGTCGTGGTATGCGATGTTCAGTTCTTTCGCATATTCTTCAAGAGAGTCAAAACACGGCACAATCAGCGCAGAAACAAACTTGCGTGTATCGGCAATCACCGCAATCTGCTCAATGAAGTGGTCTTTACCAATCGCACCTTCGATCATTTGCGGTGCAATGTATTTACCACCAGAGGTTTTCATCAATTCTTTAATGCGATCGGTGATGAACAGGTTGCCATTTTCATCAATATGACCAGCATCACCGGTCTTTAAGAAACCGTGCTCATCAAACGTCTTTTCGGTCTCTTCTGGCATTTTGTAGTAACCGCGCATCACCATCGGGCCACGAACTAGAATCTCGTTGTTTTCGCCAATCTTCACTTGCGCGCCAGGCATCGACATACCGATAGAATCCGGATCAAAGCACTTGTCATCCCAGCACGAAATCGTCGCGGTGGTTTCTGTCATGCCGTAGCCCAACTTCACGTTGATGCCAATAGCATGGAAGAAGCGACCAATGGTTTCATCCAACTTCGCGCCACCACATGGCATAAAGTTGATACGACCACCGAGCAGTGCACGCAGCTTACTGAGCACCAGCTTGTCAGCTAATGCGTGTGCTTTGCGCAGCATCATCGAAGGTTTGCGCTTTTCTTGATGGCAAAGTGCCATTTTCGCGCCCATGTTCACCGCCCAAGTAAACATGATCTTGCGATGAATCGGTGCTCGAGACACTTTCTCGTGAATCGCTGAGAAAATCTTTTCGTAGAAACGAGGAACTGCACACATCACGGTTGGACGCACTTCACTTAATGCATCGCGCACCTGCATGGTGTCTTGCAAGTAACAGTTCGTCGCACCTTTGTATAATACGTAGAATGTCCAAGCGCGTTCAAATACGTGTGAAAGCGGAAGGAAACACAAAGAAACATCATCTTGAGATAAGCTCAAGCGTTGGTCGTGACCTTCTAGCTGCGCTGCGATGTTGCCATAATCCAACATCACGCCCTTAGGTTGACCCGTTGTACCTGAGGTGTAGATCAGCGTAAGCAAATCATCAACTTTCGCTTGTTCCAAACGCTCATCAAGTTCAGCTTGATGGCTTGTATCGCCTTTTGCGACAAAGTCTTTCCAAGAGATAGCAAAGTCATGATCGCCAAGCTCAATATCATCCGACATCGCAACAATCAGCTCTAACTGCTCACATTGTTCAAAAATGCTCACAGCAGCATCAAACTGAGGCTGTTCGCCAACAAACAGAACTTTTACGTCTGCGTTGTCGATGATGTATGCCGACTGAGCAGCAGTATTGGTTGGGTAGATAGGCACCGTCACGCCACGCAGTTGCAGTGCGGCGAAATCAGCAATCGTCCATTGCGGCATGTTGTTTGAGAAAATGCCGATCTTATCTTGGACTCCTAAACCCTGAGCCAAAAGTGCAAGCGATAAAGTATCAACTTGCTGACCAAACTGCTCCCAAGTAATACCTTGCCATGCTCCTGCTACTTTATGTTTCAGTGCAACGCGGGTACCACCGTTCGCAATTTGTTCACGAATACGTTTAACGATATGAAAATCTAACTTGGCCATTCTTTTACTTACCTTTTGGCTTACAGGCGTAAGCTATTTGAGCGAACAAGTGTACTCACGCAATGCTAAAACGCAACTGACCAGTATCAAACTTATCACTAATAAGAGACAACTATCACTAATGAACCCAAGGCCCAATTGAAGTTGATGGAGGTTTAGGCAAAATAACTTGCTGTTTCGCTTATTAATTAACCTAAATAAAAAGCCCCGAAAGACAAGCGTCTCTCGGGGCCAAACAATTGTAAAAATTGATGATTACAAATCCAGTCTGACCAGTTCATCAGACCAAATAATAAACTTATTTTGATGCAACCACTTCACCACACGTCACCATTAGCTGGTCACGTAGCCAAATGTGGCCTTTGTCTTTTTCACTTGATTCATGCCAGCTAAGGAAGCCGCTGATTTCTTTGTTCGCAAATGGGAAGTCTAGAATCTGCAGTTGGTCACTGTTCACCGCATTTTCCGCCATCCAGCGTGGTGCGATAGTCACTAACTCAGATTGGCTAACAACGTAAAGCAAGTTGCTTAGGCTTGAACCTTCGTACGCAGCTTGGCAGTCAAGCTCGCGGTACGCCTGCTCAGAGAAGCTACGTTGACCGTGAACTTTAGACAGTTTCGCGTGCTTTTCGTTAATTAGCTGCTCGGCGCTTACGCCACCTTGAATACGTGGGTGCGTTTTCGAAGCGATAACCACCAATTCATCTTTGAAGATTTCTGTGCTTGAGAAACCTTGCTCATCAAAACGAGCGTAATCGATCACGAAGTCGATTTCTTGGTAACGCATACGCTCAGAAAGAAGACGGTCAAATTCCGCGTCTAGATGCAGCTGAACGTTTGGCGCTTGTTGATTAATCTTCGCCATGATTTTTGGAGCAAAGCGCATGTCACATGGGCTGCAAATCGCCAGTTTGAATAGACGAGTTGACGACTCTGGTTGGAATACCGAGCTTGGCAATTCGTTACGGATCAATTGCAATGCTTGGCGGATAGGGCCAAACAGTTGACGCGCACGTTGAGTTGGTTGAATACCACGGCCCTGACGCATGAACAGTTCATCGTTAAACATCACTTTTAAGCGTGCCACGGCATTACTTACTGCCGGTTGAGACATGCCTAAGTTGTGTGCTGCACGAGTGATATTTTGCTCTTGCATCACAGCATCAAATACAGTCAGTAGGTTCAAATCTACACCACGCAAAGTGCTTTCCATACGGTAGCTAGCAATTGCGCTCATCGCATCTTTCTTCTCTAACATTGAGTGCGCCTCTTTTGTAATCGTCAAATTGTTTCAATGAATTCATAACGAATAGAATCCCATCTCGCACAAAAGACGGCGGCTGGATTCGAATCATTTTTACGAATAGAAACCTAATTTTTATTATATTTATCGTCCGGATACTTCCGGCTCGAAGCGTACTATCAACTAATCGATTGGGGTTTAGCAACTAGATTGATATTTAATCACTAAATTTTAGCCAATTAGGTATTTAGTCTTTAAAAATCAACCAATTGAGAAAAATATAAAAAACTATAAAACAACTAAAACCACACTCTTTGAGTATGTATTTAGCAAATTGATAAGACTAAGAACAAACATCGAAACATATTTACCTCACCTATTAATAACCAACAGACCAAAAAACACAGCCTATGTCTTTGGCGTAAATTTGCGCGTATCAGTCAAATAATCTGCAATTAAACAATGAATAGAAATGAACGAGAGGGAATAAAAATGCAGCCCTTCGAAATCGAAAAGCTGCATCAAGTACCATGTAGGAATGTTGGAAGGAACGTAATAATAGGTAGTTAATAGTTATTATGTGTTTGCCACAAATAATCCGAGCAAACAAACTTAGATATTGGATACATAGCTCGGAAAATCCACCTGCTCCCACAACTGTTTGGAGAGTTCTTCTTGCGAATCCCACGCCCCTTGTAAAACCCAATTCACGATGGCTTGTGCAACGTCGGGGTATTTAACACTCTCAGCTTGCTGCTCTTTGAGCCACTGACGTACGGTAGAAATGTCTAAACTGTCCATTGCAGTGGCTAACCCAAGATCTTCAAGTGTGGCTACGTTGCTCTGCTGTTCAAATTGTCCTGCCAGTGGTTTCATTAGCAGTTTTTTGCCAAGAGAAAGTGCTTCTGAAGGCAGTTCAAAACCGCCATTGGCGATGACCCCACAGCAACGATGTAGATGGTGCTGAAAGTTGGTATGGCACAGCGGACGCAATTCTATGTTCTCCACTTTCTCTACTTCTATCACGTCGGGGTGATAACAAATAAACGTCTGCTGATTAAAGTGGAACAACAGGTCGCAGATGTCCTCAATCGACTCAAACGGTAAATACACCAACACGAAATCATCGTTATCCGCTTGGTTATCCAAAGTGTGGACGATGGGCGGTAGCAACGGCTGGTCAAAGTGATACCAGTGCAATCCAAGCTGATGTTGAGATGGAGCAAAATACTCAAGTACTGATTTATCCAGCCAGCTCGCCCCCTTCAGAGGCACTGGATAGCGAAACGCATTTTGGTGACTGATGCCGATACACGGCTTATTTTGTTGACGAGCTGCCCAAGCAGTGACGGGTTCAAAGTCATTGATGATTAAATCATAAGGCGCCAGATTAAGTTGGTTCACTTCTTTGAAAAAATGAATCAAATTGTTGTTCAAGGCCGTTTTGGCGTAATTGACCGAGCCTTTTTCCGTCACAAACGTAAAACCGCGACGAGTCTGATAATCGCCAAACGCTTCCATTGAAAAGTATTTCTCCGGTGCTCGTCCAGAAAAAAGAAAGTCGACCTGCACATCGTGCGATTCAAATGCCTTGCTCATTGCACGAGCACGTGCGATATGGCCATTTCCCGTACCTTGAACACCGTATAGAATTTTCATTCATTAGCCTCCTACGATCGCAATAGCTAGAGCACCACACGCACTTCCCAACAGCGCCCCTATGATGACGTCAGTAAAGAAATGGACACCGAGCAAAATACGCGCCGTACCAATTAAGCTCGCCCAAAAGAATGCGGCATAACCGAGTTCTGGGTAGTAATGGTTGATAAGTGTTGCCATAACAAACGCAGCAGCAGTATGTCCAGACGGTAAACTATAGCGATCAGAAGGGGTGATAAAAGCAGGTAACAAAGCGCTCTGTTCTTCAGGACGGCGGCGTTTAAAGCTGTTTTTTAGCGTCCAGTAAATGGGTAGCTCGACGGCAAATGCCAGCAATCCGGCTAACATAAACCAAGATCCGTGTTCTTTATCTAAATACCAAGCTAACAGCCCTAAGACGACGTAGAGATGCCCATCTCCACTGTGCGAAACGCCTTTACTGATGTTGGCAACTTGTTGGTTAAAACGGTGCTGAAGACATACGCTAGAGAATGCTAAATCAAACTTAGCGATGGTTGCTATTGGCTGTGTGATTGTCTCAATGGTTCGCATGTGACCTTCCCTTACTTTGACAACGCCTTTGTGTGCAAAGTAGGAGGTTTAGGTGACAGCTACATGACGGGAAGTTGGACAATTAGTGACAAAAGTAGAATGGACGGAATAGCGCACATTGATGTGCCCAACCATACCGTTAAACACATCAATAAAAGCAATAAGAATTACGAAGGGTTAGCTGGTGAGGCTGACGGCGTATCGATATACCAAACTTTGCGTTTTTTGCGGCATGCGCGTAATGACCCCGTGGTAACATCACCGTCTTTGGTTAACTCATAGCTCAGCGCTCGACAAGTGTAGCTGCCCAGCAGCTCGTGTCGGGCACTCGATACGGAATGAGTCGCTTGCTGAGCATCGAGCAACGGATTCGGTTGAGTCGACAAAATATCGCGATTCACTACGTTGCTGCGTACGTAATCTTGATGCACGTAGCCCTTAATAACGCCTTTTTGTTCAACCAGAATCCAAGGTTCTCCTTCAACTCTCGCCAACGCATTGAACACTTCGCCTTTTTCAAGTTGCCCCAGCTTTGTACTCTCTACACTCGGTTTGGAGCGCAAATTTAACCCCGTTTTTGAACGATAGGAGACATCCATAAACTCCAGCTTGTTAGAGGTATCCACTCCCTCTTCTACTGGCCTGACTATCTCAGCTTGTTGCCACTCATTAGGTTGCACGCGGATCTTCCACCACGAATAGGTGTCAGGATCTTTGCCTTTGAATTTATCTCGGCTGTCCGACTCAAGCGCCACCAGCATCTGATTTAAGAAAGATTCCCGCCCTTCACTGCTTAAGTACATGTCCATTTGATCGCTGATCACCATAATACTTTGCGCATGATCGTTCACGATCACCGGAGAAGCCACCTCAGCATTCGTGTTTGATTGAAACAGCTGACAACCAGATAAGCTGATCAATGTTAATGCGAGTGCCGAACGTCCAAGTTGTTTTGCTGTGACCATGAATCCTTTACCTTCTGTTTCTCTTCACCTAATGCAACTGCACTACTATAAATGGTCAGCGCGTATTTTTGCCAAGCAATTAAGACCTTTGTGTGATAAGTCGCAATCCCTATACCGGAATTTTGATAACACAAAGCTTTAGGCTGTGATCTTTGTCGCCACGCACAGGTTCTAGTACGTTTCCTTCACTTTTAACTGATTGCACTTTGAATTGATTGAATGTGTCGATGTATTCGCTGACTATTATTAAACCACTCATCCGATATGAATAAAAAATCGACTTTAGGGTTGACGCGCTCCAAGGAGTGCGGTACTAATTTGTTAACTTAAATTTGTGGAAAGCTTAACAACTATGTCAGCTCATTTTTCTATCCTGCTTAGCCTCCTCCTGATCGTGACCAGTTCGCGCGGGTAGGCTGTGGAAGAAAAATAACCACACCAATTTCTTAGAAACCCGCATGAAAATGCGGGTTTTTTTATATCTAAATACTGGAAGTAAACGATTAACTTGCACGAAAGTGCAGAAATCAGGAAGGAAGCAAACATGAACGATCAGGTCATTATATTCGACACCACCTTGCGTGATGGCGAGCAAGCGTTGTCAGCAAGCTTGACGGTTAAAGAAAAACTGCAGATTGCCTATGCGCTTGAAAGGCTGGGCGTTGATGTTATCGAAGCTGGTTTTCCTATCTCTTCCCCTGGCGATTTCGAGTCCGTACAAACTATTGCAAAACACATCAAAAATAGCCGAGTTTGTGCCCTTTCGCGTGCCGTTGCGAAAGACATCGATGCCGCAGCTGAAGCGCTAAAAGTTGCTGACCAATTCCGTATCCACACTTTTCTAGCCACTTCCACGATTCACGTTCAAGACAAGCTACGCCGCAGTTACGATGACGTACTTGAAATGGCGGTCAACGCCGTTAAACACGCGCGTAACTACACCGATGATGTCGAATTTTCTTGTGAAGACGCAGGCCGAACACCAATCGACAATCTATGTCGCATGGTTGAAGCCGCAATTGATGCTGGAGCAAGCACCATCAACATTCCCGATACCGTTGGCTACACAGTACCAAGCGAGTTCGGTGGCATCATCCAAACGCTTTTCAACCGCGTGCCGAACATCGACAAGGCCATCATTTCTGTGCACTGTCATGATGACTTGGGCATGTCGGTCGCAAACTCAATTGCAGCAGTACAAGCCGGTGCTCGCCAAATTGAAGGCACCATCAATGGTATCGGCGAGCGTGCGGGTAACTGCTCACTAGAAGAGATCGCGATGATCATCAAGACGCGTCAAGAGCTTCTGGGCGTAAGCACGGGGATCAAACACGAAGAAATCCATCGTACTAGCAAGTTAGTGAGTCAACTGTGCAACATGCCGATCCAAAGCAACAAAGCGATCGTAGGTGCCAATGCATTCAGCCATTCTTCAGGTATCCACCAAGACGGCATGTTAAAGAACAAGAACACTTACGAGATCATGACTCCTGAGTCGATTGGTCTTAAGAACCAAGCACTTAACCTAACCAGTCGTAGCGGCCGAGCGGCGGTGAAGAGCCACATGGATTCCATGGGTTATAAAGAAGATGAGTACAACCTAGACGCACTGTACGCCGACTTCTTGAAACTGGCCGACCGTAAAGGCCAAGTGTTTGATTACGATTTGGAAGCGCTAATGCACTTCTCCAACTTGCGTGAAGAAGATGACTTCTACAAGTTGAATTACCTAAGCGTGCAATCGGGCAGCGTGATGGCAACCACCAGCATCAAGATGCAATGTGGTGATGCGGAAATGTGTGAAGCGGCGGTCGGCAATGGTCCGGTTGATGCGCTATACCAATGTATCTACCGCGTGACAGGTTACGAGATCGTACTAGATAAATTCGATCTAACCGCAAAAGGTGAAGGTGAGGATGGTCTAGGTCAAGCAGACATCATTGCCAACTACAAAGGTAGAAAATACCACGGTACGGGCGTGTCAACCGATATCGTAGAAGCTTCTGGTCAAGCACTATTGCATGTTATCAACAGCATCCATCGCGCAGACACCATTGCCGAGATGAAGCAGAAAAAGATTGCTACGGTATAGTCATGCTGAGCTTTATCGCTCAGAGACACACAACACGATTTCAAATAATTAAGCTCAAAAATTAGAAGATTAAAGGAATAACATGACAGACAAATCATACAAAATCGCCGTACTTCCTGGTGACGGCATCGGCCCAGAAGTGATGGCTCAAGCGCATAAAGTTCTGAATGCTATCGAGCAAAAACATGGCATCTCATTTGAGCGCGAAGAACATGATGTTGGTGGTATTGCTATCGATAATCATGGTTGCCCACTTCCAGAAAGTACGGTAACAGCGTGTGAAGAGTCTGACGCAGTTCTATTTGGTTCGGTTGGTGGCCCTAAGTGGGAACATTTGCCACCAAACGACCAGCCAGAGCGCGGTGCATTGCTGCCACTACGTAAGCACTTCCAACTGTTTTGTAACCTTCGTCCAGCGCAAATCCACGCTGGTCTAGAAGCTTTCTCACCGCTACGTGCAGACATCTCAGGTCGCGGCTTTGATATTGTCGTCGTACGCGAATTAACTGGTGGCATCTACTTCGGCCAGCCGAAAGGCCGTGAGGGTGAAGGCGCTAACGAAAAAGCGTTTGATACCGAGGTGTACCACCGCTACGAAATCGAACGTATTGCAAAAATCGCGTTTGAATCTGCTCGTCTACGTCGTAAGAAAGTGTGCTCAATTGACAAAGCAAACGTTCTGCAGAGTTCTATCTTATGGCGTGAAGTTGTGGAAGAGATTGCCAAAGACTACCCAGATGTCGAGTTGTCTCACATGTACATCGACAACGCGACCATGCAGTTAATCAAAGACCCAGCCCAGTTTGACGTCATGTTATGTTCAAACATCTTTGGCGACATCATCTCTGATGAGTGTGCAATGATCACGGGCTCTATGGGCATGTTGCCTTCAGCAAGTCTTAACGAAAGCAAGTTCGGCCTATACGAGCCTGCCGGTGGCAGCGCACCAGATATCGCAGGCAAAAACATTGCTAACCCAGTTGCGCAGATCCTTTCTGCAGCACTGATGCTGCGTTACAGCCTTGGCGAAGAAGCCGCGGCGCAAGATATCGAATCCGCAGTATCTAAAGCACTTTCGGCAGGCGAGCTTACCGCAGACCTAGCAAGCGACAAGCCTGCACTGACGACATCAGAAATGGGTGACAAGATCGCTGAGTACATTTTGAACTCATAAACAGACTGACATTATAAATATAACTGTCGTTTGCCATCACCACAGCGGATCATCCCGTTGCGGTGACAAGGACGACGAGGAAAGGAAGCAATGGGCAAAACACTATACGAAAAAGTCTACGACGCACACGTTGCAGTCGCGGCAGAAGGGGAAACCCCTATTCTTTATATTGATCGTCACTTGGTACACGAAGTGACCTCTCCACAAGCCTTTGATGGCTTGCGTGAAAAAGGTCGTAAAGTTCGTCAGGTTAGCAAAACGTTCGCCACGATGGATCACAACGTTTCGACCACAACCAAAGACATCAATGCCTCTGGCGAGATGGCGCGTATCCAAATGGAAACGCTATCGAAAAACTGCGAAGAGTTCGGTGTTACCCTTTACGACCTAAACCACAAATATCAGGGCATCGTCCATGTTATGGGCCCAGAGCTAGGCATTACTCTACCGGGTATGACCATCGTTTGTGGTGACTCTCATACCGCAACACACGGGGCATTTGGCTCACTGGCTTTCGGTATCGGTACATCAGAAGTTGAACACGTACTAGCGACTCAAACGCTAAAACAAGCACGTGCGAAAACAATGAAAATCGAAGTGAAAGGTAAAGTCGCACCGGGTATTACCGCAAAAGATATCGTTCTAGCGATCATCGGCAAAACAACGGCAGCAGGCGGTACTGGTTATGTGGTTGAATTCTGCGGTGAAGCGATTACTGACCTTTCTATGGAAGGCCGCATGACGGTATGTAACATGGCCATTGAATTGGGCGCAAAAGCAGGCCTAATTGCACCAGATGAAACCACGTTTGAATATATCAAAGGTCGTAAGTTCTCACCGCAAGGCGCAGATTTTGATGCTGCAGTAGAGTACTGGAAGACGTTAAAAACTGACGCAGATGCCGAATTTGATGCCGTAGTAACGCTAAATGCTGCTGACATCAAACCACAAGTAACTTGGGGCACAAACCCAGGTCAGGTCATTGCCGTTGACCAACCGATTCCAGCACCAGAAAGCTTCACAGATCCAATCGAAAAAGCGTCTGCTGAAAAAGCATTGGCTTACATGGGCCTAGAAGCAGGCAAATCATTGTCTGACTACCAAGTAGATAAAGTGTTTGTTGGCTCTTGTACGAACTCTCGCATCGAAGACATGCGCGCTGCCGCCGTCGTGGCGAAAGGCCGTAAGGTCGCATCGCACGTTCAAGCATTGATTGTCCCGGGCTCAGAACAGGTGAAAGCACAAGCAGAAGCCGAAGGCTTGGATGTCATCTTTAAAGAAGCGGGCTTTGAATGGCGTCTACCAGGTTGTTCAATGTGTTTAGCAATGAACAATGACCGTTTGGGACCTCACGAGCGTTGTGCATCCACATCAAACCGTAACTTTGAAGGCCGTCAGGGCCGTGATGGTCGCACTCACTTGGTTAGCCCTGCAATGGCAGCCGCGGCAGCTATCGCTGGTCACTTTGTTGACATTCGTGAATTAACTTTTGATAAACAGGATTAGGGAGAACAACAATCATGTCAGGTTTTAAACAACATACTGGTTTGGTTGTGCCTCTAGATGCCGCCAACGTTGACACGGATGCCATCATTCCAAAGCAGTTTTTACAAAAAGTTTCTCGCCTAGGTTTCGGTAAGCATCTTTTCCATGACTGGCGCTTCCTTGATGATGCAGGCGAGCAGCCAAACCCTGAGTTTGTAATGAACGCGCCACGTTACCAAGGCGCTTCTATCCTACTTGCGCGTGAAAACTTCGGCTGTGGCTCATCTCGTGAACACGCACCTTGGGCTTTGGCTGATTATGGCATTAAAGCGATGATCGCACCTAGTTTTGCGGACATTTTCTACGGCAACTCCATCAACAACCAAATGGTTCCGATTCGTCTGACTGAGCAAGAAGTGGATGAATTGTTCCAATTCGTTGAAGCCAATGAAGGTGCGCAAATTGAAGTGGATCTGGAAGCCCTAAAAGTGCGCGCAAACGGCAAGGAGTATGACTTTGAAATCGACGAGTTCCGTCGTCACTGCCTGCTTAATGGCTTAGATAACATCGGTTTGACGCTTCAGCACGAAGACAAAATCGCTGAGTATGAAGCCAATATCCCGAGCTTCCTGCGTTAAAACGCATCCTTGAATACACAAATAACAGGCTGACCATTGTCAGCCTGTTTTGTTTTTATGCGTAGATTAAAGAAAGAAAACAACAACTAGACGGGTCTACACTAACAATCAAGTCTCACTAAAGGTATCTCTATGAAGCGTTTCTTATTGCTACTGTGTGCCCTACTCTCCTTTTCCGCTCTGGCCGCACCAAAAGCCGACTTATGGCCTTATTGGCAGCAGTCCAACGGGGTCAACCAAACCTCAATCTCTCATCTGGAGTGGCAACAGTTACTCGACAGCTATCTAGTTACCCGAGGTGACAACACTCTATTTCGTTACAACCAAGTCTCGTTCGCCGATAAAACAAAGTTAAAGCAGTACATTCAACGTCTCGCTAGTTTAAATCCATTGCAATACCGCCAAGCCGAGCAATACGCATATTGGGTAAACCTGTACAACGCGTTGACGGTTGACCTAATTTTGGATAACTACCCGATAACGTCGATCACCAAGTTAGGCGGGCTGTTTAGCTTTGGCCCATGGGATCAAGATGTCATCACCATTAACGGAAAAAGTCTGACCTTAAATGATATTGAGCACCGAATTTTACGACCAATCTGGCAAGACCCAAGAACGCACTACGCTGTCAATTGTGCAAGCCTAGGCTGCCCGAATCTTCAAACTCAAGCTTTTACCGCTGAGAATACTCAAACCTTGCTAGAGAGTGCCACAAAGACCTTTATCAACAGCAAAAAAGGCGTCTCTATTGAAGGTGATACGGCGAAAATATCTTCAATTTATGAGTGGTTTGCCGTTGATTTTGGTGGTGAGGAAGAGGTGTTTAACCACATCAGAAAGTACGCGCCACAATACAACCATTTTTCAGGTCGGGTGAAGTACGACTACGATTGGAACTTGAACCAAGCCGACTGATTTATCCATCCTTGTTCAGCTTGAGATGCTTTTAGCCACCGATAACCCAAAAGCTAAAAAAGGGCACCAAGTGCCCTTTTTACTTTCTAGTTTGCTTGCTAGTTTTGGCTTACTTAAAGCCTTTTACCTTTTTAATCAAATCGTAAGCGTTTTGAATTTCTTGCGATTTTTCTTTTGCGACGTTCATCATTTCTGGCGGTAAACCTTTGGCCATCAACTTATCAGGGTGATGCTCATTCATTAACTTACGGTAAGCTCGTTTAACGGTTTTACCGTCCGCCTCTGGTGACACATCCAAAATTTTGTACGCATCGGCCAATTGATCCGCCTGTGAGGCTTGCTGCCAACCTGACGACTGGTATTGACCTTGTTGCTGGCCATGGAAACCACCTTGATGTTGGAAACGGAACGCCGCTTCTTGCATTTGCAGGCGACGCTCTAGTTGCTCAGATGAGAAACCTAAACCACGAGCAATTTTGTGCAGCACATTACGTTCGCTTGGATGGATAGCTCCATCAGCAAAAGCAGCGGAAATTTGCAGTTCAAGGAAGAATTGCAGTAAATCAAAACGGCCAGCGGTCGAGATTTTTACACGCACCAGCACATCTTCTAATGGGAAATCACTCTCTTTCCCTTCGCGGAATGCATCTTGCGCCGCACGGCGTTGTTCGCCATGCAAATTCATACGATCCATCATGGCAGTCGCAAGTTGGATCTCTTCTTTAGTGACCTGACCTTTGGCTTTTGCCACATGTCCCATTACTGCAAACGCCGCTTTAAAGAATTCTTCCTGACGCTGTGCCTGACTCGGTCCTTTTCCAAAGCCACCTGTAGAGAACCCAGCTTGACTTAAACGTCGGGCTTTATCGAATTGGTGACCAATAAATAAACCAAACAGCAAACCGAATGGACCACCCAGTAACAAGCCAAAAAAGGCACCCAGAATTTTGCCAAAAATATGCATTATGTGTTCTCTATCAATGAATTTTTATCGACGACGACGGTCTTATAGTGCCGGATGGAACGATTTCCTTTATGATAATGGAATTAGTTTTATTTCGGCTAGGCCATTTCGCCTGCTTATCTTTGCAGCTATTTTTGTCGTCATTATGCCATAGCAAATCAATACGCTGGGACAATTGCGACTATAGTTGATTCATTTGGCTATGACGCTAGGGTACAACAAGCCCTATAGCCATCGAGTAGTAGTGACACAGGAAAGTTCAATTCAATGCAACATTTCTCCCGCACATTTATAGCGGCCTCTATCAGCACCGCCTTGTTTGTACCCACCACTCAAGCTGAAGCGAATATAAATGATAGTGTGCAGGAAATGCCCGCCACAGATCAATGTTTGGTCGAAACAAGTGGCGAGGAGGACGCTCTTAATACCCCAGTAGTGGTAGAAGCGGACAACCTGCAAGCCATTAATGGTGACAAAGCACAATACTCTGGAAACGTCCAAGTAACGCAAGGTCCGAAGAAAATCACCGCAGATAGCGTAACCCTGCACCAACAAGACAACATGGTGGTGGCAGAAGGCAACGTGACCTTCAATGACGGACAAGTTAAAGCCCGTTCAGATCGTGTTACCAACGACATCAACCAAGATACCTTCTCGCTTGAAAACACCGAATACCAATTTCTTTGCCAACAAGGTCGTGGTACTGCTGCTTACATTGCGCGTACAGGTCAGTCTGTCTATGAACTAGAAGATGGCTCAATCACATCATGTCCGGAAGGCGATAATTCATGGCGTTTGGTTGCGTCTGGTATTGACGTAGACCAAGACGAAGAGACCGCCACGCTGCACCACCCTCGTTTTGAGATCATGGATGTGCCCGTGTTTTACGTGCCATACATGACTATGCCTATTGGTAATACGCGTAAAACCGGTTTCCTATTCCCTTCTCTTTCTTACGGTTCTAGTGACGGTATGGAAGTGGAAGTGCCATTTTACTGGAACATCGCACCTCAATACGACATGACACTCACTGCACTCTACATGCAGCAACGTGGCACCAAACTCGACACCGATTTCCGTTACCTAACCGATGGTTGGGGTGAAGGTAAACTGAAAGGCGAATACCTCAACAGCGATAAAAAATATCAAGATGATTCTCGCTGGGGTTACCAAGTTAAGCACGATGGTATTATCAATAAACAGTGGATTGTTAAAGTTGATTACTCACAAGTCAGTGACATTGATTACTTCCTAGATTTGGACTCTGACATCGGTAACCGTGAAGACGGCCAGTTAGTCCAAGAAGGACATGTGCAGTACCGTTCAGATTTCTGGGATGCGTCTTTAACCGTTCGAGATTTCCAAATCCTCTTGAAAGAAGAAAACCGTCCATATCGTTTGCTTCCTCAATTAGATTTGAACTACTACACGCCGTTGTGGGGTGATCACCTTAACTTCGACGTAAAAAGCCAAGTCAGCCGTTTTGACACTAGTGATACCGCTCGACCAAACGCGACTCGCGTTCACATAGAGCCGGGACTAACCATGCCGCTGTCAAACTCTTGGGCCACTTGGACAACGGAAGCGCGCGTACTTTCCACTTACTACTCTCAAGACCTTACTGGCTTGACAGACGTGGACTTGAAAAACCAGCTTGATGAACAAGTTTCTCGTGTTATTCCTGAGTTCCGTACCCATGCTCAGATTTACTTAGAGCGTGACACCAGTTGGATCAAAGGCTACACACAAACGCTAGAACCACAGCTTCAGTACCTTTACGTACCAGAAGAAGATCAAACCAACATCTACAACTACGATACAACGCTGCTGCAAACTGACTACTACGGTCTATTCCGCAGTCGTAAGTACAGTGGTATTGATAAAATCGCATCGGCTAACCAGCTGAGCTACGGTGCAAGTACACGCTTCTTTGATGATGACTACAAAGAACGTTTGAACGTGTCGTTTGGTCAGATCTACTACTTCGATAAGAAGACGAAAATCAGCAATAGCCCGAACATTCCAGACGAGACAACCAACTACTCTTCATGGGCAGTTGAAGCTGATTTCAACTACAACGACTACCTGTTCTATCACGGTGGCGTTCAGTACGACATCGACTTAAGCTCAATGCAGCTTGCCAACAGTACGTTGGAATATCAGTTTAACGGCGGCTTTATTCAAGGTAACTACCGCTATGTCACTCGCGAATACATCGAAGATACGATCATTCTCGAAAACCTCGACACTATTACTCGTAAAGGTATTTCACAAGCAGGTATCGTAGCGGCATACGAGTTCAACCGTAACTGGTCTGCAAGCGGTCAGTACTACTATGACCTAAATGAAAATACCGATATGGAATGGCTAGCAAGCCTGCGTTACCAATCTGATTGTTGGTACATTGGTTTGACATACTCTAACCAATTACTCGGTTGGGAAAATCAAGCTATCGGCAGTACGGGCTCCTCTCCTGAATACGAAAACAACTTTAGTGTTAACTTCGGTATTCAAGGCTTTGCGACAAATCAAAGCACCGGTACAGCAGTCAAAGAACTGGATGGTTCCGACAACGCGATTAAATACGGTCGCCCATTCTATTTGAACAATTAATCGAATTAAGCGTCTTACTCTAAATAAGACGCTTCTTCAAAAAATACTGACGGAATTTTAAATGAAAATTTGGAAATCAATCTTATTCACGACCCTACTCTCTTGTGGAGCAGTAGCAGCACCGGTAGAGCTTGATAAGGTTGCTGTCATCGTTAACGACGGTGTCATTCTACAAAGCGACATCAATACTGCGATGAAAACCCTACAAGCCAATGCTCGTCAAAGCGGAAAAAGTCTACCTTCGGCAAGCGTGCTCAAAGAGCAAGTGGTAGAAAAACTGATCATCGATACGCTGCAAGGCCAAGAAGCTGACCGTATTGGTGTACGCATCGACGATAACCGTCTAAACCAAGCCATCGCAGAAATCGCACGCAACAATAACCAAAGCGTGGAAGAACTGGCAGCATCAGTGCAAGCAGAAGGCCTAAGCTACCCAGAGTTCCGCGAGCAAATCCGTAAAGAAATTGCAGCGTCAGAAGCTCGTAATGCGCTAGTTCGTCGCCGAATCAATATCCTTCCAGCAGAAGTTGATAGCCTTGCAGACCAGCTAGCGAAAGAAACCAACGCAACCGTGCAATACAAAATCGGTCATATCCAACTGCGTTTCACCGACGGTCAAGATAAATCAGAAGTAGAAGCACAAGCGAAAGCCCTGGTTAAAAAACTGAACGACGGCGCAGACTTCACCGAAATGGCTTACACCTACTCTAAAGGTCCGAAAGCTCTCCAAGGTGGTGATTGGGGGTGGATGCGTAAAGAAGAAATGCCAACCATCTTTGCTGATCAAATCAAGATGCAGAACAAAGGCAGCATCATTGGTCCATTCCGTAGTGGTGTTGGTTTCCACATCCTAAAAATTGAAGATGTGAAGGGTCTAGAAACCGTTGCGGTGACGGAAGTTAACGCTCGCCATATTCTGATCAAACCAACCGTGATTCTTAGTGATGAAGGCGCTAAAAAGCAGTTGAATGAATTCGTTCGTCGCATCAAAGCTGGCGAAGCGACCTTTGCTCAATTGGCCTCACAATACAGCCAAGACCCAGGCTCTGCGGCTCAAGATGGTGAACTTGGTTACCAAACACCGGATCTTTATGTTCCTGAATTTAAACACCAAGTTGAAACGCTACCAGTTGGCTCAATCAGTGAACCATTCAAAACGGTTCATGGCTGGCACATTGTTGAAGTGTTAGACCGACGCCAAGTCGACCGCACAGATTCAGCAATGAAGAATAAAGCTTACCGCATTCTATTCAATCGTAAGTTTAATGAAGAAGCAGGCGCATGGATGCAAGAGCTGCGTGCAAGTGCGTTTGTTGAAATCGTGGATGACAACAATGACAACTAATTCAATTCGCAGAATTGTCGTAACCGCAGGGGAACCTGCGGGCATCGGCCCTGACTTAGTGCTGGCTCTATCAAAAGAAGATTGGGCACACCAGATTGTCGTCTGCGCAGATAAAAACATGTTGCAGGAACGTGCCAAAATGCTTGGCATTGATGTCCAACTCTTTGATTACAATCCTGAAGAAGCACCTAAGGCGCAAAAAGCGGGCACACTTATCGTTGACCACGTTGAAATTTCGGAAAACGCGATTGCTGGTCAACTTAATGAAGCCAACGGCCACTACGTATTAAAAACGCTAGAAAGAGCCGCTTTGGGCTGTATGAATGATGAATTTGATGCTATTGTCACCGGCCCTGTTCACAAGGGGGTGATCAATCGCGCAGGTGTTGCATTTAGTGGTCATACTGAATTCTTTGCCGAGAAATCAAATACACCGTTAGTGGTGATGATGTTGGCAACAGAAGGACTGCGTGTCGCATTGGTTACCACACATATTCCATTGGCGTATGTGTCAAAAGCGGTCACCGAAGAGCGACTAGAGAAGATTATCGATATTCTTCATAAAGACCTCGTAGAAAAATTTGCCATCGCAGAGCCAAACATCTATGTTTGCGGGCTTAATCCTCATGCAGGTGAAGATGGCTGTTTAGGTCGTGAAGAGATCGAAACCATCACTCCGACACTGGAAAAGATTCAAAAAGAAAAAGGTATCAAGCTGATCGGCCCACTGCCGGCAGATACCATTTTCAATGAAAAATATTTAAACGATGCAGATGCTGTTTTAGGCATGTACCACGACCAAGTATTGCCGGTATTAAAATACAAAGGCTTTGGACGTTCAGTAAACATTACTCTTGGTCTACCTTTTATTAGAACCTCGGTAGATCACGGTACTGCATTAGAGCTGGCAGGGACAGGTCAAGCGGATACAGGGAGCTTCCGAACAGCGCTCACGCATGCGATAGAATTGGTAGAGAAGAAACAATGAGAAATGATGTCCATTTAGGACACAAAGCGCGTAAACGTTTTGGTCAAAACTTCCTGAACGATCCATACATTATTGATGGCATCGTATCAGCAATTAACCCAAAGCCAGGTCAGAATCTGGTTGAGATCGGCCCGGGTCTTGGTGCAATCACAGAACCCGTTGGCCGTGAAGTAGATAAGTTCACCGTCATCGAACTGGACCGTGACTTAGCCGAGCGTTTACGTAACCACCCTGATTTGGCAGACAAACTAACGATTCATGAAGGCGACGCAATGCGCTTTGACTTCACTCAGTTAGTGAAGCCAAACAACAAGCTGCGTATCTTCGGTAACTTGCCGTACAACATCTCTACACCTTTGATGTTCCACCTATTTGAATTCCATAAAGACATTCAAGACATGCACTTTATGCTTCAAAAAGAAGTGGTGAATCGCTTGGCAGCAGGCCCGGGTAGTAAAGCTTACGGTCGTCTAACGGTAATGGCGCAGTACTACTGTAAAGTTGTACCTGTACTAGAAGTACCACCAACCGCATTTGTTCCGCCACCGAAAGTAGACTCCGCTGTTGTTCGCCTAGTACCTTATGAAGAGCTACCATGCCCAGCGAAAGATCTACGTTTACTCGATCGAGTTTGTCGTGAAGGCTTTAACCAACGCCGTAAAACCGTGCGTAACTGCTACAAATCTCTGTTGAGCGCAGAAGTTCTGGAAGAGCTAGGTGTAAACCCAAGCATGCGTCCAGAAAACCTAACGCTACAACAATTCGTCGCGATGGCGAACTGGCTAGCGGACAACCCGCAGCACTAATAACTCAAACAATAAGCCAAACCCTTGCCGGTTTGGCTTATTATTAAGTTTATCAAGGAGTGCACATGGACGTCATTCAACCCTGCATCAAGATTCAAGTTCACACCAAATACATCGAAGAGCAATCCAATCCAGAGCTACAACGCTTTGTTTTCGCCTACGTCATTACCATTAAAAACCTCAGCCAGCAGACAGTGCAGCTCATAAGTCGCCGATGGTTGATTACCGATTCCAACGGTAAACAAATGACGGTAGAGGGAGAAGGTGTTGTTGGGCAGCAGCCGTTTATTCCAAGCAACGATGAATACACTTACAGCAGTGGTACCGCGTTAGAAACGCCTGTTGGTGTCATGCAAGGACACTACAAAATGCTGGATGAAAAAGGCCAGGAATTCATCACTGAAATTGAGCCATTTCGTTTAGCGATTCCGAACGTTTTAAATTAATAAGATTGGAGATTCAGTGGCTACCTATATCGTTGGTGACATCCAAGGCTGTTTTGACGAACTACAGCAGCTACTCAAGCGCGTCAACTTTTCCACTCAACATGACCAACTTTGGCTCGCAGGAGATTTGGTGGCTCGCGGCCCGAAATCACTCGAAACACTGCGCTTCGTAAAGTCACTCGGTGACAGCGCAAAAGTCGTACTCGGCAATCATGACTTGCATTTACTGGCAGTATCCTACGGCCTGAAAAAGCGAAAAGACAAAGATAAAACGACCCCTATTTTCCTCGCTAAAGACCGCGAAGAACTGCTCTCTTGGCTAGCTAAACAACCTCTTCTGGCAGAGCACGACGAGTTTGTGATGTGTCATGCGGGTATTTCACCGCAATGGGATTTAGAAACAGCAAGACAATGCGCTCGCGAAGTAGAACGTATTATCCAAGGCGAAGAGTTGCCGTGGTTGCTAAAAAATATGTACAGCAACTTACCAGATCTTTGGGATGACTCACTGGAAGGTCTAGATCGCTACCGCTATATCATCAATGCCTTTACAAGAATGCGTTTCTGCTTTTCTGATGGTCGTTTAGATATGGACTGCAAACTGCCTCCGCAAGAAGTCACAGGTGACCAATTGGTACCTTGGTTTGAACTGCCGCACCGCATACCGTTAGAAAAAACAGTGTTATTCGGCCACTGGGCAGCATTGCAGGGCTATATCGATGAAAAAGTCATTGGACTCGATACAGGTTGTGTCTGGGGTGGTTCGCTGACGATGATCCGTTGGGAAGACAAACAACTCTTTACCCAAGACGCTCTCGATTAATCACTAGATCGTTACTCCAAAAACAAAAAGCACCGTGGTTACGGTGCTTTTTTCTATTCTGCTTCGAGAGACTTTTCTAACTATTGCTTTTCTAAAATCGTAAAACGCATGTTGTAAGCGTTTTTCTCATCCGCTTGGTAGGTTTCAGAATATGTCTCTTTGAACTCATTACCCCAGTCTGGGAACTGGGTGTCACCTTCAACTACAGCATCAATATGTGTGACATACAGTTTATTTGCCATCGCTAAACAAGAAGCGTAGATAGCACCACCACCAATGATCATTACTTCTTCAACATCACCTGCAGCCTCTAACGCTTTTTCAACTGAAGTCACCGTCGTAACGCCTTCAATACTCAATGATTCATCTCGGCTAATGACAATATTCAAACGTCCTGGCAAAGGGCGACCAATTGAATCGTAAGTCTTTCTTCCCATTACGACGGGCTTCCCCATCGTACAACGTTTAAACCAAGCAAAATCCGCAGGAAGATGCCAAGGCATTTGATTATCTTTGCCAATAACGCGGTTGTCTGCCATCGCGGCAATCATACTAATGATCATGTCGGGTCCTTATACTATCGGTCTGCGGCGGTAGAATAACAGCCCAGGAACTGCGAGGCCAACTGCTAAACCAGCAATAATAAACATGGCTTTAAGAAAGTTCTCCATGCAGGTCGCAATTAACTCTGGCGAGTAACCCAAATGGTTAATCTCCACCATCGCAATCATCGCTTTGTAAGCAAAAACGCCCGGCACCATAGGTATCAATGCAGCGACAGTAAACACTTTTGGATGAGCCAAAAAGCGGTGAGACCAATGAACCCCTATCATGCCAACCAAGGTGGCAGCGAAGAAGGTCGCCCACTCAATCGGTACTCCAAACTGCATCATCAAGTAACGGCTTCCGTGACCAATCGCACCACCTACCGCGCAATAGATCAAAGCTCGCTGTGGCACATTAAACACCAACGCAAAGCCGACTGCAGGGATGGCAGCAAAAAACATGTCATTGAGCAAACCGAGCGTTAAATCAAAAATATTCATTAAATTGCCCACCCCCAAATACCAGTTACACTCATTGCCGCCACAATGCCCAAACACGTTGCTAACGTCAGCAAACTGGCCATTACAAACCGGGCAATACCCATGTTAATGTGACCTTTTAGCATGTCTGCTACCGAATTAATCAGTGGAAAACCAGGCACCAACATCAACACCGACGATGCCATCGCTACGGTTGGTAAATTACCAATTTGATAAATTTCAGCTTGAGCAGAAATCAACGTGGTTACAAATGCGGTAGCAGCAAAGTTAAGTAATGGATTGAAGTGACGATGGCCAATCTCTTGGCGCACGATCATGCCACCAGCCGAGGCCAAGAAGGTCATAATAAATACGCCCCAATCGCCACCCGCTAAATGGCTGAATGCCGCGCATGATAAGCCAATCATAAGCACCACTAGCCAGCGGTTGTACCGTTCTGGGCTGATGGTATTCAGTTTTTTCTGCGCCATGGCAGCATCGAGTAACCCGCGCTCCATCATGATACAGATGCGTTGAATTTGCGTAATAACGCGCATGTTGATGCCACGATCGGCACAGCTTCGAGTAGTGGTGATGCAGTGTCCATCCATTACGGTCGTGACAACCAAGGCATTGGCTGAGAGGGCTACAGCCACTTCATGCACGCCACAAGCTAAGCCAATACGACGCATGATATCGCACACAAGCGTACTTTCTGCGCCATGGGCCAACAGCATTTGTCCGGCTTGAGCGACAAGTCGAGAAATGGAGCGTTGGTTAGATACCGTCAACTCTCCAGACGGTATGGTTTCTAGATTCATAGATAGGTCTAAGTCCTTTTAGGGTGTTGCTTACTCTCACGTGAAGGAGGTCAAACAATCCCGAATCATCACGCGAAGCCACTATTGTGCCGCAAATCACATCATCTAAATATGATTTAGATACAAAAAAAGCCGCAATAGATTTTGCGGCTTTATTAAATTGTCTAGCAAGACATCGCTTGGAGAGAACAATTAGTCACGAACGTAGACAACGTGACCGTCATCTTCTTCGTCATCCCAATCATCCCAGTCGTCGTCATCTTCAGTAACAACGTCTTTTCCTGCCATTGCATCTTTATGGTAATCATCCCACATGAAGTTAACTTTATCTTCTTCAGCCACTTCTTCCTCTTCGCGAGGTAGGTTTTCCATAAAGTCAGCAAGTTTGTAGCAAAGCTCTTTTGTGCCAGAACGGTTGATCGCAGAGATCTTGAAGTACTCATCTTCCCAACCTAGCGCATCCAAGATCTCTTGGATCTTTTCATTCGCTTCTTCTTCAGGCATCAGATCAACTTTGTTGAACACCAACCAGCGAGGTTTGCTTGCCAGTTTTTCACTGTACTGCTCTAGCTCATCAATGATGGTTAGTGCATTTTGTACAGGATCAGACTGATCAATCGGCATGATATCAATCATGTGCAGCAACACTCGGCAACGTTCTAGGTGTTTCAAGAAACGAATACCTAGACCCGCACCATCAGCAGCCCCTTCGATAAGCCCCGGGATGTCAGCAACCACAAAGCTCTTTTCAGGAACAACACTCACCACACCCAAGCTTGGGATTAACGTGGTAAACGGGTAGTCTGCTACTTTTGGTTTTGCCGCTGATACCGCGCGAATAAACGTCGATTTACCTGCGTTTGGCAAGCCAAGCATACCAACGTCCGCCAACAGCAGTAGCTCAAGACGGATTTCACGAATTTCACCTTTCGTACCTAGCGTTCTTTGACGAGGCGCTCGGTTTACTGAAGATTTGAAACGCGTGTTACCAAGACCGTGCCAGCCGCCTTTCGCAACCATCACTTTCTTACCGTGCTCAGCAACTTCTGCCACAATTTCGTTAGTGTGGATATCCACTGCGCGAGTACCCACTGGTACGCGAAGAACAATGTCTTTACCACGTTTACCAGTACAGTTACCACCGCGACCGTTTTCACCACGCTCCGCTTCGTAGAAGCGTTGGAAACGGTAATCAATTAGGGTATTTAGGTTTTCATCAGCTTGGATGTAAACATCACCGCCGTCACCACCATCACCGCCGTCAGGGCCGCCTTTAGTGATGAATTTTTCACGCCAGAAACTGACAACGCCGCTACCGCCATCACCAGCCTGAACTTTTACTACCGCTTCATCTACGAACTTCATCTTTTACTCCGACTACTTCGTGCGTGGATTAAATCTACTGTGTCATCCGACAATTTTAGCAGATGACAGATCTAAGCTCCCAGATTCAAATCGCCTCGGATTCTAACGAGAAACTTCGATATATCGACTGCCATAAATAAAAAACCCCGCCGATTCGGCAGGGCTTTTGAATTCAGCTTAAAGCTATTAAGTAACTTGGTAAAAACCTAATTACTCAGCTTCGATGCTTACAAACTTACGGTTCTTAGGACCTTTCACTTCGAACTTCACTTTACCTTCAGTAAGAGCGAATAGAGTGTGGTCTTTACCGATACCTACGTTGTTACCAGCGTGGAACTTAGTACCACGTTGACGAACGATGATGTTACCTGCAAGTACAGATTCACCACCGAAACGCTTAACACCTAGACGTTTGCTTTCTGAATCGCGGCCGTTACGAGTAGAACCACCAGCTTTTTTGTGTGCCATTGTTAAACTCTCCTAATAGATTAAGCGTTGATACCAGTGATCTTCACTTCAGTGAACCACTGACGGTGACCCTGTTGCTTACGAGAGTGCTTACGACGACGGAACTTAACGATTTTAACTTTATCGCCACGACCGTGTTGTACAACTTCAGCAACAATTTTGCCGCCCTCTACAAGAGGAGCACCAACTTTGATGTCTTCGCCGTTAGCAACAAGAAGAACTTTATCAAATTCTACAGTTGCACCAGTTTCAACGTCTAATTTCTCTAAACGAAGAGTTTGACCTTCGCTTACACGGTGTTGTTTACCACCAGATTGGAAAACAGCGTACATATTTTACTCCGCTTTTTCCGCACAGCCTTTTCATGAGGGTGTGCGCTAAACTAATCATCAATAGGGCGCAGATTCTACAGAAGAGATGCCCCTATGACAAGCCATATTTTGAAAAAATTGGCGAAAAGCTAATCGCCAAAGAAAAGTGCGGCAATCATGCCCTTTAGTAATGTATTAATCAACGTTTTTTAGTGTATTATTCGACAATTATATAAATCGAATAAGCCTTGCAGGGTCTAACTTCAGCCGGATATACGATGGATTTTAAAACTATCCAAGCGCTTACTGCCGATGACATGGCAAAAGTGAATGAAACAATTCAAGCCCAACTAAATTCTGATGTCTCTTTAATCAACCAGCTCGGTTTCTATATCGTGAGTGGTGGAGGCAAACGTCTACGACCGTTACTGGCAATATTGTCAGCACGTGCATTGGGGTACCAAGGCACTGGCCATACGATGGCAGCGGCGTTTATCGAGTTCATCCATACAGCGACTTTGCTGCACGATGATGTCGTGGACGAATCAGACATGCGCCGTGGAAAAGCGACAGCGAATGCTGCGTTTGGTAATGCCGCGAGCGTACTTGTTGGGGACTTTATTTACACTCGCTCATTTCAGATGATGACTGAGCTAGGATCCATGAAGATCCTTCAACTAATGAGTAATGCAGTAAATGTGATCGCCGAAGGTGAAGTTCAACAGTTGATGAACTGTAACGATCCTGACACGACCGAAGAAAGCTACATGCAAGTCATCTACTCAAAGACTGCACGCTTGTTCGAGTCTGCAACGCAAATTGGCGCGATCTTAAATGATGCTCCAGAACACGTTGAATTGGCTCTGCAGAATTATGGTAAATACCTAGGCACTGCATTCCAGCTTATTGATGATGTAATGGACTACACATCCGATGGCGAAGACATGGGCAAAAATGTTGGTGATGATTTGGCTGAAGGAAAACCGACTCTGCCTCTGTTGCATGCAATGCGTAATACGACGCCAGAAAATGCGCTGATGATTCGCGAGGCGATTGAAAAAGCCAATGGCATGGAACGCTTAGATGAAATCCTAGCCGTTATGAAAGAGGCCGGTTCGTTAGAATACACTACGCAGAAAGCGTTAGAAGAAGCAGATAAGGCGATCGCTGAACTGGAAGTACTACCAGAATCAGAATACAAAGAAGCGCTTATCACGCTGGCTCATGTTGCGGTAAAACGCACTCGCTAGCACCACCAGACCCTTTAGCAAGAAAAACAAAAGGAAGAGCATTTCGCTCTTCCTTTTTCGTCTCAGCTCTAGACAATTTCAACGACTCTGACTAATAATATCGTTCGCTTCCACCGTGCAGCTGTGGATCGTCCTCTATCTCATCAAAACTCACTGCTATCTGTTGATCTGAGCCTTGCTTGGATAACAAAACGGTCTCTGCTTCACGGTCGACAACCAAAATCGTACCGACGCCTTCTTGGCACTCAACAACCATGCCTTTTCGGATTCGACTTGCTTCCATCATCTTCTCCTTAACAATGTTGTTTTGGTTCGCTTGTGATACGTAATTCAGAGCAAAAAGATCAAAAAAGCCGATCCTAAGATCGGCTTTCTTCTTAATTCGCGTTATAGAGATTATTTAGCGAATTCAACACCAATGTTGATGTCGCCATTTAGCGTTTCTAGCATTCCATCTAGTGCCGCTTTTTCGAAGTCGCTCAATTCGCCGTAGCTTAGTACTTCTTCTACGCCTTCTTTGCCCAGCTTCACAGGTTGTGCAAAGTAAGGTGCGTGCTCGCTGTCACCTTCAACGTAAGCACACTCAACAACGCCTTCTTCACCTTGAAGAGCTCGTACAAGTGCTAGACCGAAACGACAAGCCGCTTGGCCCATAGAAAGTGTCGCACTACCGCCACCCGCTTTTGCTTCAACAACTTCTGTGCCTGCGTTTTGAATACGCTTAGTCAGAGCTTCTACTTCTTCAGCTGTAAACTCCACACCTTCTACTTGAGAAAGAAGAGGAAGAATTGTCACGCCAGAGTGACCACCGATAACTGGTACACGGATATCGCTAGGATCTTTGCCTTTTAGCTCAGCAACAAACGTTTCTGAACGGATCACGTCTAGTGTGGTAATACCGAATAGGCGACGCTTGTCGTAAACGCCCGCTTTCTTCAGAACTTCAGCAGCGATTGGCACTGTTGTGTTCACTGGGTTAGTGATGATACCTACACATGCTTTAGGACAAACAACCGCAATCTTTTCAGCGAGTGATTTCACAATACCAGCGTTTACATTGAACAGATCCGCACGATCCATGCCCGGCTTACGAGCAACACCCGCAGAGATAAGAACTACATCTGCACGTTCTAGCGCAGGAGTTGGATCTTCACCAGCGTAACCTTTGATCGATACTGGTGTTGGGATGTGGCTAAGATCTGCTGCTACGCCAGGCGTAACTGGAGCAATATCGTATAGGGCTAAATCAGAACCAGCAGGAAGACGGTTCTTAAGCAGAAGGGCAAGGGCTTGACCGATGCCACCAGCGGCACCAATAACGGCTACTTTCATGTAGTTCTCCTTGAGAGTATTTCTCTTATAAACGTATTCGTAGGGTAGTTTGTAACCAACTGAAATAAGCTATCGGAATCACAACTTGATTACAATCAATTAACGCCAGCTTTGCGACCTCGCGCAACTCGCTGTTGTCGTGCTACAAATGAAGGTTGGATTATTCTTTTATTCTGTTGAAATGACAAGAAATTCAATAGGACAAAACGAGACTGGTTGAATTACCTTAAAGAATCCTGTTCTGTTTATGGTTTACAGTGATGCAACTAACAGAATGCCGGGACTTTTTGGCACTGCATGAATATATATGCGAGAATATGCAAAATTGCTGACACGTACTAAGAGAATCATAATGACTATGCGCAATTCAGAGAAACAAGATAACCTAGTCCGCGCCTTTAAAGCCCTGCTAAAAGAAGAGAGCTTTGGCTCACAGGGTGAAATTGTTGACGCACTCAAGCAGCAAGGCTTTGAAAGCATTAACCAATCTAAAGTTTCACGTATGCTGACCAAGTTTGGTGCTGTTCGTACTCGTAACGCAAAAATGGAAATGGTGTACTGCCTACCGGCTGAGCTGGGCGTACCAACAGTAAGCAGCTCTCTACGTGAACTGGTTTTAGACATCGATCACAATGCGGCATTGGTTGTCATTCACACAGGTCCTGGCGCAGCACAGCTTATTGCTCGCCTACTCGACTCGTTAGGTAAATCCGAGGGTATTCTTGGCGTAGTAGCGGGTGACGATACCATTTTTATTACCCCTACAATGCCAGTATCAACTGAACAATTGTTCAAGTCTGTATGTGAGCTATTCGAGTACACAGGCTAAGACCGACGAACATTGGTTTAAGTAACTCTTTGTGGGCTATGAAAGAAGTACTATTTTGTAGCCCATTATTTATGTAAACAAATTGCTTCATGTGACTACTTTTTACTCACCACTTTTGTGATTAATATCACGCAATTGATCTTTTTCACCATCTTGCCTTATTCACACCTAACTAACTGTTATAAAAAGAATTAAATCAAAGATCAATCACCATACCCTGTCGCAAGCTTTAGACTTATTCGCTATAACATTTAACATTCGGATAATTTTCTGCCAATTTTTTGTTATGATTTGCTCGCTTTTTCAAACAATTGGATTGGAAAAGATGCCGTTTCCAAATAGGAAACTCCAGAAGTGATTTATGGTTATTTCCGGGTAAATAATGAATATAAGGAAGGGAAATTCATGGCATTTAACAAACTTCTCAAAGTAGGCGCTATCGCTGCAGCTGTAATGGGCGCAGGCGCAGTTAACGCTCAAGAGTTTATTACTATCGGTACTGGCTCGGTAACTGGTGTTTACTACCCTACTGGTGGTGCTATCTGTAAGTTGGTAAATAAAGGTCGTAAAGACCACAACATCCGTTGTTCAGTAGAATCAACTGGTGGCTCAATTTACAACGTTAACACTATCCGTGCAGGCGAATTAGATTTTGGTATCGTGCAATCGGATTGGCAGTACCACGGCTACAACGGTACGAGCAAGTTTGCGGAACAAGGCCCGTACAAAAAACTGCGTGCAATGTTCTCTCTTCATACTGAACCTTTCAACATCATCGCACGTGCTGACTCTGGCATCGAAAACGTTCAAGACCTAGCTGGTAAGCGTGTCAACATCGGTAACCCAGGTTCTGGTGACCGCGCGACAATGGGCGTAGTAATGGATGCAATGGGCTGGACAAATGACAGCTTCAAACTTGCTTCAGAGCTAAAAGGCTCAGAGCGTTCTCAAGCCCTTTGTGACAACAAAATTGATGCGTTCATCTACATGGTTGGCCATCCAAACGGTTCAATCAAAGAAGCAACAACATCATGTGATGCGAAGCTAGTGCCTGCAACTGGTCCTAAGATCGACAAGATCGTCGCAGATAACCCGTACTACGCATTCAGCACAGTGCCGGCTGGTATGTACCGTGGTACAGATAAAGACGTGAAGAGCTTTGGTGTTGCGGCAACAATGGTAACAACATCTGATGTTTCTGATGAAGTTGCATACAACGTTGCTAAAGCCGTGTTCGAGAACTTCGACACCTTCAAACGTCTGCATCCAGCTTTTGCTAACCTGAAAAAAGAAGACATGGTGAAAGCAGGTATTTCTATCCCTCTTCACCCTGGTGCAGAAAAATACTACAAAGAAGTGGGTCTAATTAAGTAAGCACTCACTTATTTCAATCTCAGGCAGAAAAAGATGGTTTTCTGCCTGATTGAGTATGCTGGTTGTAGCACGTTGAACCGGCATGCTTTGTTCATTTGCCAGTTTTTCTTAGAACTGCGCACTCAATACCCAAGAAAACACTTTAACGCCGCCAACAAAGCACTCGGTACTCTTGCTTTGTGATTCGGCAGCGGAATACTCGAAAGCAAACTTCGCTCCATTCACTACACTGATAAAGGCGAAGTGTGGTTCTCGATAGAAGAACGGACAGGACCATCAATAATAAGGAAAAAGTACATGGCGACGAATAAGACTCCGTCTCAAGATGTGCAAGAAATGGTGGCTCAAGCAGACACGGGCGCACGTAACCCTTCGGGAGTGCAAGGACGAATCCTTTGGTTAGTCCCTCTGTGTTGGTCACTATTTCAATTATGGTACGCCTCCCCGCTACCATTTATTTTCAATTTTGGCGTACTGAATGACACTGAAGCGCGAGCGATTCACCTCACTTTCGCGATATTTTTGGCCTTCACTGCTTATCCAGCAATGAAGAACTCTCCGCGTGATCACATTCCTCTTGTGGATTGGATTCTCGCGTTAGCGGGTAGCTTTTCGGCTGCCTATATCTACCTTTTCTACACCGAACTCGCAGGACGTTCCGGCGCGCCCACCACTGCCGATATTGTGGTTGCGGTCGTTGGCATGATATTGCTACTTGAAGCGACTCGTCGTGCATTAGGGCCTCCGCTAATGGTTGTGGCCGCCGTGTTCCTGACTTACACATTTGCTGGCCCATACATGCCAGATGTCATAGCCCACAAAGGCGCAAGCTTAGGTAAAGCGATGTCGCATCTGTGGCTAACCACCGAAGGGGTATTTGGTGTTGCGTTAGGTGTATCCACTTCTTTCGTATTCTTGTTTGTACTGTTTGGCGCGATGCTAGAGCGTGCGGGTGCGGGTGCTTACTTCATTAAAGTCGCATTTTCTCTACTTGGTCATATGAAAGGCGGCCCAGCTAAAGCCGCGGTTGTCGCATCTGGTCTATCGGGTCTGGTTTCAGGCTCATCGATCGCAAACGTCGTAACCACGGGTACTTTTACCATTCCATTGATGAAACGAGTCGGCTTCCCGGGCACAAAAGCGGGTGCCGTTGAAGTGGCAGCGTCAACCAATGGTCAGCTCACCCCGCCAATCATGGGCGCGGCAGCGTTTTTGATGGTGGAATACGTTGGGATTTCTTACGTAGAGGTTATCAAAGCGGCATTACTTCCAGCGCTGATTTCCTACATCGCGTTGATTTACATCGTTCACCTTGAAGCATGTAAAGCGGGCATGACTGGCTTACCTCGTCGTCATAATCCAACGTTACTGCAAAGCCTACTTTCATTCACGGCTACCATTTTAGGTCTGTGTGTAATCAGCGCTTTGGTGTACTACGGTGTAGGTTGGACGAAAGATGTCTTTGGCGACGCAGCGACTACGATAGTAACGATCGCGCTACTCATCGCCTACGTCGGCCTCGTAAAAATTTCTGCGAACCACATGAAAGATGGCGCAATTGAGATTGATGCGGAGCTGACTGAAGTGCCAGATCCGGGTCCTACAGTGAAGTCTGGCTTACACTACCTGCTACCTATAGTGGTACTGGTTTGGTGTTTAACAGTAGAGCGCTTCTCACCTGGCTTATCAGCATTTTGGGCGACCGTCTTTATGGTCTTCATTTTGCTAACGCAACGCCCTCTGATGGCGTTACTTGCGAAAGAAGGCGACCTAGTACAACAAACCAAAGAGGGTTTTGTCGATCTCGCTGAAAGCTTGGTGGCTGGTGCTCGCAACATGATCGGTATCGGTGTCGCAACTGCGGCGGCAGGTACGGTTGTTGGCGTTGTGACGCTAACTGGTATCGGCTTGGTGATGACGGACTTTGTTGAGTTTATCTCTGGCGGTAGTGTCATCCTAATGCTGCTGTTTACTGCGGTTATCAGTCTGATTCTCGGTATGGGCCTGCCTACCACAGCAAACTACATTGTAGTATCAACGCTAATGGCGCCAGTTATCGTAACGCTCGGCGCAGCGCACGGTCTTATCATTCCACTGATTGCGGTGCACTTGTTCGTGTTCTATTTCGGTATTCTCGCCGATGATACACCACCGGTCGGTCTGGCTGCCTTTGCCGCTGCAGCAATCGCGAAGTCCGATCCAATTCGTACCGGTATCCAAGGCTTTACCTACGATATTAGAACCGCCATTCTGCCATTCATGTTTGTTTTCAATACCCAATTATTGTTGATGGGTATCGATTCTTGGTGGCATTTAGCACTCACGGTAATCTCTTCCATCATTGCGATGCTGATCTTCTCTGCCGCTACGCAGGGATGGTGGCTGACTCGTAACAAGTGGTGGGAAACCGTCCTATTATTAGTATTAACTTTCTCATTCTTCCGACCTGGTTTTTGGTGGGACATGTTATACCCAGCGAAAGTTCTTTCTCCTGGGGTTGAGATAGCTCAAATCACGGAAAACCTAAATGTAGGAGAATCCATTGAGTTACGTGTTGCCGGACAAAACCTCGAAGGCGAATACGTCGAGAAAACGGTACGTCTGCCATTCGAAGACAGAGCAACGACGGCTGAAGAGCGTATCTCTTCAATGGGTCTGATGCTGACTGAGAACGACGGCAAAATGGTCGTCGACATGGTTGAATTTGGTAGCCCTGCGGAGTCATCTGGTATCGACTTTGATTGGGAAATCAAATGGGTCGTTCAAGACGCAGATCGTCCAATGAAAGAATGGGTATTTGTACCTTGCTTGATTCTTCTGCTGGTACTTGCCATGAACCAAAAACGTCGTGCTCGCAAGAAACAACTGAGCGCATAACCGATTTGGCCCCGCGGATCTGGGGCCTTAGTGAGAGACATTGAATGTATAAACAAATTCTTGTTCCGGTTGATCTAAATGACCAAGGCTTCTCAGACCGAGCGGTTGAACTGGCGGTGTGGCAAGCAAAACAAGCAAACGCAGAAATCCACCTGCTCACTGTTTTGCCAGGTATTCACATGTCGATGGTCGCCACTTACTTCCCAAAAGACGCAGCGGCGAAAATGAAGCAAGATGTGAAGCAGCAGCTAAAAGCATTTGCCAGCGAGCACATTGATGATGAAGTGATTTACAAAGTGCACGTTGCCGAAGGCAAAGCTTACGCAACAATTCTTGATTACGCCGAACGTTTGGGCGCAGACCTTATTATCATGCCAAGTCACAAGCGTTCGAAAATCAACAAAGTGATGCTTGGTTCTGTTGCAAGTAAAGTTGTGGAATATTCTCCAATCAATGTGATGGTAGTGAAGCCGCAAGGTTAAGCTTACGGCCACTCAAGAAAAGAAAAAAGGTTGATGCGAGCATCAACCTTTTTTGTATCTCTCATCATTATCCGGCGGCGCGAACGAAGGCCTGTAGGGTCTTGCTGGGATGTTCGGCAGTCAGGGCATCAATCTCACCCACCGCTTCTACTTTTCCGTTAGCAACAAAGACAAAGTGACTCGCAATCGCTTTGGCATCACTAAGATGATGCGTAACCATCAACACGGTAATTCCCCGCTCCGCGGCCAGTTTTTTTACCAAGCTCAGCATCTCTTCACGCAACACCGGATCAAGTGCCGAGAAAGGCTCATCCAACAGCCACATGGAATGAGGCTGAACAAAACAACGCGCTAAGGCAACACGTTGACGCTGCCCTCCAGAAAGGTGCTCAGGCAAACGGTCGAGGTACTCTGCAACGCCAACTTGCTGCGCAGCTTGTTCAACCTGACGTTTTTGGTCTACCGTGAGCTTTAGTCCCGGGTGTAAACCTAAGCCAATGTTGTCACGCACCGACAAGTGAGAAAACAAGTTATGCTCTTGGAACAGCATGGAGAAAGGACGCTGATAAGGCTCTTTGCGCACAATCGACTCACCATCAACCCGAATGTCACCTTGGTCAGGATGGATGAATCCTGCAACCAGAGCCAGCAAGGTTGATTTCCCTGCCCCACTCGGCCCCATCAACGATACAATCTGACCACGTTCAATGCTCAACTCAAAACGAAACAGTTCACGTTGGTAGGTGTACTGCACATCATCCAACACTAGCATTATGCTTTCTCCTTCGCTTTCAATACTTTCTCTATCAAGGCAAAACAGCCCACACTCAACAACAATAGCGTCACGGACACCACCGCAGCGGCGTCCATCTGATAACTGCCAAGCAACTGGAACAAATACAGAGGTAAGGTACGAAATTCTTGTCCACCAAACAGCGCTATCGCGCTTAAATCCCCTATTGCAAACATAAAGCTGATCGCAAACGCATGTGCAAACGGCTTGCGCAGCGCCTGCCACTCCACCACTTTAAATCGTTGCCAGCCACGCATGCCTAAGCTGGCACATACATACTGATACTGTTGCTCAACGTGCAGCATCGGTTGCACTAGCGTTTTGATCACGTAAGGCAAAGCCATCAAACCATTCACCAAAATCACGACAAAAAACGCCAAGCTAAAAACATCGGTAAATGATCGCAGTAGTAAGAATAGGCCAGTGCTAATCACCAGCCCCGGCGTCACTAGAATAATGGTACCGATTAACTCTATCTGATCAGCTCGCGTGTTTTTATACTGCAAACGCCAACGGCGACTGGTCAACAATATAGACACTCCCGCAGCGACCGCAAGCGCACTGGCTAACCCTGCAACTTTGAGCGAGTTAGATAACGCAGACCAAAAACGTTCATCGGTTAACACCGTCCAAACTTGTTGGTTGATACCACTCAGTAACACCATCAGTAACGGCGGTATCACCAGTAAAAAGGCACCTATGATCCAAAAGCTATCCCAAGCTTTTGACCACCCATGATCCTTCGTTAAAAATTGCTGTACCGATGTGCTGCCAGCACTGATAGCAACAGGCTTTGTTAACTTCTGTACTCCAATCGCAAGTAGTCCACACAACAGCATCTGCCACAACGCTAATAACGCACCAGCTTGCAAATCAAAATCAAACTTAATCGCTTGATAGATGGCTAGCTCAATAGTGGTGGATTTTGGCCCGCCACCCAGCGCCATCACAGTGGCAAAACTGGTGAAGCACAACATAAATACCAAGCCACAAACGTGAGGAAGTTGCTGCCTTAAACGCGGCCATTCCACCCAGCGAAACTTATCCCAATGGCTCATACCAAGATGCGCACACAGCTTGTGTTGCTCAGCAGGGATAGACTCCAAGGCTTGCAGCAGCAAGCGGGCCGCGTAAGGTAAATTAAAGAACACATGGGCAAGTAAGATGCCATTCAAACCATAAATAGAAAATGGAAGTTTGGTGTCGAAACCTTGCAGCCATTGCGCTAACAAACCGCTATTGCCATAAATCGCTAATAGCCCAAAAACACCAACCAAAACCGGCAAAACCAGTGTCGATGCAAATAGCTTAAGCAGTAATGATTTACCCCAAAATTGGCGACGCGAAAGCGCGTGCGCAACTGGAATGGCAAAACCAACACTGAGCAATGTGGAAAGAAAAGCTTGGTAAAAGCTGAACTTGGTGACATGTTGATAATACGGGTCGTCCCATACCACAGACACATCAAGTGAAGGGGCTTGAACAATCAAAGCACCTAGGGCAGAAATAACAAAGGTCGCGATGATCATCGCGACCCCTAAACCTATTTTTGGAACAGAATTCAAAGGTAAAACCTATCTCATTCAGATGAGGGTGGAAACGTCAGCTAAAACGTCAGTGCACTTTGCCATTCGCGAATCCAAGACTTACGCATTTTTGCCACTTCATCAGCACTAAAACTCAACGACTTGCTTGGAACGCTCAAGGTTTCAAAACCTTTAGGTAACTCAACGTCAGTAACTGGGTACATCCAGTTGCCCGTTGGCATCGCTGACTGGAACTCATCACTTAAAATGAAATCCATAAACTTATCAGCAAGTTCTGAATTTTTTGACCCTTTCACTTTGGCGGCGACTTCAACTTGCATGTAGTGGCCTTCAGAAAAATTCGCCGTCGCAAACTTCGAATCGTTTTCCGCAATTAAGTGGTAAGCAGGTGAGGTGGTGTAAGAAAGCACTAAATCGGACTCACCATTGAGGAACATAGAATACGCTTCTGACCAACCTTTCGTGACCGTTACGGTTTTGCTTGCTAGCTTCTGCCACGCTTGCGTCACATCGTCGCCATAAATGGATTTCATCCACAGCATCAAGCCTTGGCCCGGCGTTGACGTACGCGGATCTTGATAAATCACTTTCAAATCGTCGCGCGTTTCCACCAGCTCTTTCATGCTTTTCGGTGGATTAGCCAGTTTCTCTTTGTTGTACACAAACGCGAAGTAGCCGTAATCGTACGGTACAAACGTCGTATCGCTCCAACCGTTTGGTAACACTGTGTTGGCCGTATCCACATTGTGCTCGGTAAGCAGACCGGTTTTCTTCGCTTCTGCCATCAGGTTGTTATCCAAACCTAACACGATGTCGGCTTTGCTATTACCGCCTTCAAGACGAAGACGATTCAGGATCGACACACCATCGTCCAACGCTACGAAGTTAACGTCACAGCCACATTTTGCTTCAAAAGCTTGCTCGATTTTAGGACCCGGCCCCCAATCTGCGGCAAAAGAGTCGTAGGTATAGATGGTTAATGTGTTTTCAGCGGCAAACGCTGAAGTAGAGGTGATTGCAGCTAAGGCAATCAGATTTAGAGTGGTTTTCACTGCTCGCTCTCCATGAGTATTTCAGAGAAATAAGTTGAGCGGCACAGGGTTTGAGGCGGCTATTAAGGATTTCCAATATCCAGACTCAATTCCTACGCCAGCATTATCTGGTTCAGGTAATACGGGTCCCTAGTAAAACACTTAGGTCTCAGCGCCCAAATGCATTGATTGACTCAATGCAAAATGGGTTTGCTCCCCGATGAGTTGGATGGATTGTAAAGGTATTTGAGTGGTTACACAATCAGCTCACGAGCGCTGGTCATAGCCCCAACGAGGCACTAAACCTTGCTCAATACCCAAGTGGTCGAGAATTCTCGCCACCATAAAATCCACTAAGTCTTCAATGCTCTTTGGCTGATGGTAGAAGCCCGGAGCCGCTGGCATGATGGTGACGCCCATTTGCGATAGCTTGTGCATGTTCTCAAGATGCAGCGTTGAAAATGGCGTTTCACGAACCACGAGCAACAGTTGCCCGCGTTCTTTCATTACCACATCAGCCGCCCGTTCGATCAAGTTGTCCGACATACCATGCGCGATCGCCGCAACACTTCCTGCTGAACATGGGCAAACCACCATTTGCTTTGGTGCCGCTGAGCCAGACGCTACCGGTGAGAACCAGTCATCTTTACCACAAACAGTGATGTTATTTGGATCACAGTTGAGATGTTCCACCAGTGTTTGCTTTGCGGCGTCTGCCCCACTTGGCAGCTTAAGGTTGTGTTCGGTTGCCATCACAACGCGAGCCGCCGAAGAAATCAGAACGTAGACATGATAATCCGCCGCGACCAAACATTCTAAAAGACGAAGGCCATAAGGAGCACCAGAGGCACCCGTTAATGCCAACGTGATGGCTTTTTTCTGAGAGGGTTGTATTTTGTTGTGCATATCAATCAGGCTTTTAGTTTTAACTGCTCAAGAAGTTTTCCGTGAATACCACCAAAGCCACCGTTACTCATTACCAGAATTTGGTCTCCAGGCTGAGCACGTTCGACAATTTTAGCCACAAAGTTATCTATATCGGCATCGACAAACGCTGGCTGCTTGCATTGATCAGCAATGTCTTGCACCGACCATTCGATATTGTCTGGCTGGAATAAGAACACTTCATCTGCGCTGTGTAGCGAATCCGCGAGTGTGTTCTTATGAACACCACGCTTCATGGTGGCAGAGCGAGGTTCCAACACAGCAAGGATACGTTTTTCACCCACTTTGTTACGCAAACCACCCAGTGTCAGTTCAATTGCCGTAGGGTGATGCGCGAAATCATCGTAAACCGTGATGCCTTGTTCTTCACCTTTGAGCTCTAAGCGACGCTTAGTGTTGATAAAACGCCCCAACGCCTGACAAGCAAGTTCCGGCGTTACACCAACGTGTCGTGCGGCAGCGATCGCCATCAGTGCATTATCCACATTGTGGTCACCCACCAAATCCCATTCGACGATACCGACCTTCTCGCCTTGCAAAGCAACTTCAAATTTTGAGCCATCAAGCACTAATTTGTGCGCTTGCCAGTCACCATCCTCACCAGAGAACTGTCTTTCCGTCCAGCAGCCACGCTCTAATACATCCGCCAAAGCTTGATCCTGCTTCGGCGCTAAGATCAAACCATTGCCCGGTACCGTTCGCACTAAATGATGGAATTGACGCTTGATCGCTTCTAGATCATCGAAGATGTCAGCATGATCGAACTCAAGGTTGTTCATGATTAAAGTGCGAGGATGGTAATGCACAAACTTAGAACGCTTATCGAAAAAAGCACTGTCATATTCGTCCGCTTCAACAACAAAAAACATGCTTTCGCCCAAACGAGCCGACACACCGAAGTTACCCAACACGCCACCAACGAGGAAACCAGGTTGGTAACCACAGTCTTCGAGTATCCACGCCAGCATGCTCGAAGTGGTCGTTTTGCCGTGTGTACCGGAAACAGCCAACACCCAACGATCATGCAGTAAAAATTCGTTCAGCCATTGTGGTCCTGAGGTGTAACGCATGTTGCTATTAAGTACATGCTCAACACACGGATTGCCACGGCTCATCGCGTTACCAATCACCACAAGGTCAGGTTGAGGATCGAGTTGAGACGGGTCGAAGCCTTCAATAATTTCAATACCTTGAGACTCTAGCAATGTGCTCATCGGTGGGTAAACATTGGCATCAGAACCCGTCACTTTATGCCCTAATTGACGCGCTAAAATTGCTGCGCCGCCCATAAACGTGCCACAGATACCCAAGATATGAATGTGCATAAACTAAACCTTGTAATGCGTTCTTTGATGCCTTCATTATCGCGATAACGACCAGAAAAGCGAGTGACTTTAGCCTTCTTCTTGCAGTCCCTTTCACAAATATGACAAGGTTGAACAGAGACTGTACAGCGCTCTGACCTGCGAATGAATCCCTAATTTGAGCAGACAAATAAATTGAGATCTCAGACAGTTACTTCATTACCATTAAAAAGATCCACGACTTAAAATTACATCTAGCGCAAACGTTTAACATCCATAAAGAGATGCCCGTTGCGCAACACCCCCAATGAAATGTAAATGTAAGGATTAACCATGTCAGGAATGCGCACCCTAGGCGAATTCATTGTTGAAAAACAAGCGGATTTCCCCCACGCTAGCGGTGATCTCTCATCTCTTTTAGCATCCATTCGTTTAGCTGCAAAAATCGTTAACCGTGAAATCAACGCAGCAGGTCTTGGTGATATCACTGGCGCTGTCGGCACGGAAAATGTCCAAGGCGAAGCACAGCAAAAGCTAGACGTGTACGCGAACGACAAATTTAAAGCGGCGCTTGAAGCTCGTGACCAAGTTTGTGGCGTTGCCAGTGAAGAAGAAGATGAAGCGGTTGCGTTCAACAAAGAACTCAACCAAAACGCAAAGTATGTTGTATTGATGGACCCACTTGATGGTTCTTCAAATATCGACGTAAACGTGTCTGTCGGTACCATCTTCTCTATTTATCGCCGTGTTTCGCCTATTGGCACACCCGCGACAGAAGAAGATTTCCTTCAGCCAGGTCATAAGCAAGTTGCAGCAGGTTACGTAATTTACGGTTCATCAACTATGTTGGTGTACACCACAGGTAACGGCGTAAACGGCTTTACTTACGACCCATCCATCGGCAGCTTCTGCCTATCTCATGAAAACATGATGATTCCTGAAGATGGTAAGATCTACTCCATCAACGAAGGTAACTACATTCGTTTCCCACAAGGTGTGAAAAAGTACATCAAATACTGCCAAGAGAATGTGCCTGAAGACGGTCGTCCATACACCTCTCGCTACATTGGTTCTTTGGTGGCGGATTTCCATCGCAACCTGCTTAAAGGTGGCATCTACCTTTACCCAAGTACGCAAAGTCACCCACAAGGCAAACTTCGCCTGCTTTACGAATGCAACCCAATGGCATTTCTCATCGAACAAGCGGGCGGCATTGCATCAGATGGCGTGAATCGCATCATGGACATCAAACCGACTGAGCTACACCAGCGTGTACCTTTCTTTGTGGGTTCGAAGAACATGGTTCGCAAAGTTGAAGAGTTCCTTGAACTGCACCGCGACGAAGAATAATCTCAGACCTTTGTCCAACGCGGCAGGTGTTTACTTGCCGCGTTTTTGTCGCTAAAGTGAAATGCGAATTAATCATAGATGAGGGCGATCTTCTGGCTACTCATCCTCAATGAAAAGGAATATTCAAATGAGCCTAAACCATGTACCAGCAGGTAAATCGCTACCTGAAGATATTTACGTCGTTATCGAAATCCCTGCCAATGCAGACCCTATCAAATACGAAGTAGATAAAGACTCTGGTGCTGTATTTGTCGACCGTTTCATGTCTGCGCCAATGTTTTACCCATGTAACTACGGTTACGTGAACAACACACTTTCGCTTGATGGTGACCCAGTAGATGTCCTTGTCCCAACGCCATACCCACTCATCCCAGGTTCTGTTATTCGCTGCCGACCTGTTGGCGTTTTGAAGATGACGGATGAATCGGGCGAAGATGCAAAAGTCGTTGCCGTACCGCACTCTAAAATCTCTAAAGAGTATGAACACATTCAAGATGTGGGCGACATTCCTGAGTTGCTAAAAGCGCAAATCACGCATTTCTTTGAGCGCTACAAAGAGTTGGAATCAGGAAAGTGGGTGAAAGTTGATGGCTGGGCAGATGTAGAAGCGGCAAAAGCAGAGATTCTACAATCTTACGAACGTGCGCAAAACAAATAAGCGTAAACGTCAACCCCGAATACAAAAAGAGCTGCAAAGTGCAGCTCTTTTGCTTTCTAACCTAAACGCTTGCCTTAAATAGGAGCTCCTGCGGAGGACATACGACCAGCGTCATAATCGTGTTGGAAGAACGGGTCAACGTCATCGCATATTCCGAAATACGGTCGTCCAACCACACCCAGCATATAGGCACTTTGCTCACAATACTCTTGCTTACCTTCTTGATAACCGTTTTGGTAGGCCATGATCAGTTCTGGCGTTGCGTGGTTAGTGTCATCCAACTTAGCTATCCGCTCTTGTGACAACTCTCGTAATCCATCTAAGGCAGACTGTTTCCCGAACGCTTGCCAATCAGTCACACTGGTTGAAGCTGGTAAGGTGGTTTGCGCACAAGCAGACAGAAGCATCATCATCGCGCCAATTATTAACACTCTCATCATCACTCCTTACTTTTCTGACTTGTCGTTTTCTAACGTATTTAGAAACGTTTTTAAATCTCGACAACGTTCTTACGATGGTTACTTAAGTATAGTTCACACCCTTTGACACCAATCGCCAGACGCTATCTCTTCCGTAAGCTGCTCCGTGTCTTGATACAAGTAAATCCACGCTTGGCCAAATGGCGTTGCAATGCTCTCTCTGCGATATTCGACCGGTACGTCTTCAAGCTTATCGAGCGCCACCAAAGTATCATCATCAATCATATAAACTTCGCCTTGGATTGAGCGCTGCCCTTCTGACAGCGCTGGGTACGAACCTACATCGTAGAGCGAAAATTGGGCGTCCGTTTCATGTAAACCAAGAAATTGAGCCGAGCTCAAATAATGATGGTTGTACTCTCCCTTACGTAACGTCCCGTAGACAAAAATCAAATGCTGCATAACCACTCCTTAGCTATGAGTTCTGTGTGGTTAGGACGTGTGCCCTAATCAAATTCAAATTGATAGAGTAGGTCAACTGCGCTATCTACACCAGATACCGCCTCTAAATACAAGTCTTGCATCAATCGGTAACGCACCGTGAACTCACCCAGCGAGTTGAAGATGCCAACACCATACTTAACCTGTAGACCTGGCAAAATGTAACCACTCACTGTCACTTGAGAGTCATCACCCGAGCCTGCCGTATCAAGCTGTAAATCTTGTACGCCAAAGGCTTCACCGATTTCTCCAACAACACGACCGCTTTTCGCCAAACTCAGACCAATCAATGTAGTCGTCATCGCGTTACCACCCGACTCACCATCAATATCTTGACCACGAAGCAGGTAAGACAACGCGTTGGCTTGTGGCATCGCTGGCTCCGAGAAAATTTCCACACTCGGATCTGAAGCTGGGCCAGTCACACGCACACCTGCGATCACATCGTCTTGAGTATTGTCAGGGTTACGAATCGCTTTGATCGATACATACGGTTGATCCGCGGGACCATTCATTAAGATCTTACCTTCTTCGATCACCAAATCTTGACCAAATGAACGGTAAGAACCGTCAACGATGTTTACCTCACCAACGATGAATGGTCCTTTGTCTTTTTGTGTCACGTTAAGGCTACCTTTCAAGCCGCCCTTCAAGCCAAACGCCGCAAGTTGGAAGTCGTCACCAATCTTGATGTTGATGTCCGTTTCAACGTTGAATGGCATGGCCGTCACTTCATCAACTGGCTGTAAATCCTTGTTTAAAATCACGGTATCACTCGACACCCCAACCGCACTTGGTGGCAGTTCCTCAATGACGATACGCCCCCACGGCAGATTGATGTTACCTTCCACCTTCGCCAATTGCGGCGTGACATCAATGGTCATGTCCGGCTCAACTTTGATTTTGACCATCGGCGGCATATCAACTTTTAGTTCTTTTGCAAACACGCGGGCGCGAGTGCGCCAGTCTTGCAAGTCACGCCAGTCAGCATCACCGGTGATTTCTAGCTTACCGTCAGGCGTAATGATCCCAGCATCCAAATCCGCTTGGTGACCTTTGAAGTTGATCACGACTTGTCCGGAGTTGATGTCGATTGGCGTCACTTCGCCTTGCAGCTTCATTTGATCGATAAGGAACTGACCATTCACTTTTGGATGCATGACATCACCAGACAAGGCCAAATCAGTATTCATATTCGCCTTGAACAAGCTGTATTCCCCGATCAACGGAGCCAAGAAGTCCAAGTGGAACGTAGAAAGCGCAACCTTACCGTCAATAGTTGGCTTCTCAGATGAGACATTCAGTAAAGAAACCTTACCAGACAAGTCACCGTTATCTTTCACATCAAATAACCACTCAGCATCAAGCTTGTCTTTCGCTAATGCCGCTTTAAAGCTGAAGCTGTCCCAGCCCACTTTAATTGGCTGCTCTAGTGCTTGTTCAACTTGACCTTTTGGCATGTTGACACTCAAGGTAACTTCAGGCTTTTTCTCTGGAGCCCATTTAGCAAAAGCCTGTGCATTAACTGAACCTTGCAGCTTGGTTTCTGGCGGCAGGAATTGTTTGATTTGGTCAAAATTAAAATCATTGATCGCTAACTTCGCTTGACCACTCTTACCGACACTAATATCTTCGGTTAGACACACGCTCGACTTCGCTTGCAACCAACAATGGGCTTGAACATTCGCGATCTGTTTGTCGATATTGACCTTCACCGCAGTCGATTTTTGCAGTGACCAAGGACCTTGTTGCGAGCTCAGCGTCAAGCGGCGCAGCGCCCCATCCCAAATCATTTCTGGCTTCTGCTTAAACGTCCCTTCGATTTCCAAACTGGTCGAAACCAGATCAGACACCACATCAAGCGTCAGTTGATGCAGTTTTTCATCTCCAGAGACTTCAAGATCCGCGCTATCAACTTTAATGTCGTCGTAGGTAATGTTATTCGCAATAAGACTTAAGTTCGCTTTTGGTGCTGGCAGAGGTGTCACATCGCCCTTTAAGGTGATCGTTTCTACATTCGCCTGTTGCTGCCAGTTGATCTGATTTAAAGCGAGATCAAGATTGATGTCAGGCTCTTTCAAACTACCACGTAGCGCTACTTTACCTTGCATCTTACCCGCAAGATCCGGAACACTTTTCGCAAAGTCAGGGAAGTTAACTTCAACATCCATCAAGATTTGTTTGTCGATCTTGCCCTTCGCACTCAGTTGGTTCGGGCCATGAGAAAGCGCTAAACCTTGAGTGGTTAGTTGGATGTCTTCACCTTTGCCATTCTTATCAGACGCTTCAAGTTGCCCTTCGACATTCAATGGATAACCTCGCAAAATGCCGTCGATGTCTAACTTAGGCAAACTGACTTGCCAACCACCTTGTTCCGTTAACGATCCCGAAGTCGAGAGGCTACCGCTGATATCCCCTTCTGCTTCTTTCCACTGCAATCCTGGTTGAATGTTTTTTAGGTTCAGGTCGGCTTGCCAGTTGATTGGCGCCGCCCAATTCGCCATAACTTTACCGGAAAGTTCGCCCCCCAAAGTTTTCACTACAAGGCTTTCGAGATCGATTTGCTCCAGCGTACCTTTGCCGTTCAGCGCAACATCAACGGCGGGAATGTCTTTGCCTGACGCTTTGGTTTCTAATGCGACTTCGTAACCATCAAGTGAACCTTTTGCCGCCAAACTTGGTACAGAAACCAGATAATCACTTTGCCCAAATAGCGGCCATTGCGCTTGAACATTTTTGATCGAAACATCAAACGGCAACTGCGTTTTAAGCGGTTGGATGTCACCTTTGATCTCCGCTTGTACAAGCTCAGAAAGAGTAGCATTTAACGATAAATCCCCAACCGAACCAGAGGCCGAAAGCGACAGTTTTTGTCCCTTCGCATCCGCTTGCTTCACTAACGCGTCCAATTGCGCTTTGATTGGGTAATCAGCAGAAAGGGTCACTTGTGTGCTTAACTTGCCTTCCACTTCTGGCATGTCGAGCTCTAACGTTTTGACATCAACACGCTCACCACCCGCTCTTGCAACCAAACCAAGATGATTGACGATCACTGGCGTTTCACCTGCCAGTTTAAAATTGTAAATATCCAGACGGCGCGCTTCTACCGTCAGCGGAATCCATACTTCTGGTAACACAATATCTTGCGGCGTAGCGTCAGTTTCTTTCGGCTCCTCGGCAGCCGCTTCAGGTTCAGCTTCACTTGGTGCGAGCGCAACATTGATGTCTTTCAATGTGGTTGGTGCGATCACCAAACGATCGCCCTGCATCGACAAAGCGGTCGAGAACGTTTGCCAATCAATCTGATTGCCTAACACATTGACGTTGATGTCATTAAAGCTGACTTTATTGACAAAAATTGGCACTGGCGTGCTGATAGAACGCAGCGGTGGTGTTTCTTCTTCAGGCTCTTCACTGGCAGGTGGCAATTCTGGCATTTGGAAGTTAACACCTTGTAACGCCAGTTCATCAACACACACTTTTGGGTCAAAGAAACAGCGGAAGTTAATCGCCAACGCAAGGCGCTCAACTTTCGCATCAATATGTAAAGACTCATCAACAAAACTGACATTTTGCAGTGCAAAACGAGGGAATAGCGAACCTTGAATGCTCTCGACTTTGAGTTGAGGTAAGGCTTTCTCTGCGCCCCAAATCGCCAGCTTCAACCCTGGATGGGTAAACAGTACCGTTGCGACAAAAATAGTGATTAACAACAGCAGACCAATCAAACTTAGTGATAACCACTTGGTCCACTTAAACATCTTTTTGATCATAGCTCAGGCCCCAAAGAGAAGTGGATGCGGAATTCGTTGTTTGGCTTTTCATCCAGCCCCCACGCAAAGTCGAAGCTTACCGGTCCCACAGGTGAAGCCCATCGAATACCAACCCCGGCACCAGATTTCCATTCAGGTGTGTCATTAAACGCATCACCAATATCGTAGAACGTTGCGGCCCACCAGTTGCCGTAAACACGATATTGATACTCTAAGGTGCTGCTTAAGATGTATTTCGCACCCGTTAATGCGCCACTTTCATCGACAGGTGAGATGGATTCATAGCCATAACCACGGATGTTGTTGTCACCACCAGCAAAGAAACGCAACGATGGCGAAAGCTTTTCAAATTCCTCCGTGATGTTAGCCCCCCCTTCGAGACGGAACAAACCACGATGGTTTTCGCCGATGCCACGAATCCACGAAGATCGCCCAAGCAAACGCAATACGCGCGTTTCAGACAGTAGCGCCGGATCGCCGTATTCAACCGTTACGCTTTGCTTATCGCCCCACATTGGCATACTGCCACCACGGACACGAGTACGCGAAAAGGTTGCGCCAGGAAGCACAAACTGCACGCCATCATCTTGCAAACCTTGCGAGAAGTTTTCGTACAAGTGACGAACGTACACGGTTTTGTGCCAACCACCGTCGGTTAACCAGTGTCTTTCTACCGCAAGGTTTGATTCCAAACTCTCAGTATCACGGTTGTCCAAATGCTTCAGACCAAATTGCAATTGATAGTATTCACGTAAGACGTCGTCTAATGGAATCTTGTAGCCGGCGGTGATGGTTTGTTCTGGTTTGGAGAGAGAAAGCGCCGTATTAAAGCTATGACCGCGTGCACTTACCCATGGTTTTTTCCATTTTAAAGTGCCGCGCACACCCGTATCGGTGGAGTAACCAATACCGGTTTCAATTTGGTTTTTCGCAGCAGGCGCTAACGAGACTTTAATCGGCAACTCGCGCCCATCTTCAAGCTTGCTTAAGTCAGGCTCAACAAACACGGAGGAGAACCAATCCGTGTTAGACAGGTTTTGGTTGTATTCACCCACATCAGAGACAAGATAAGGTTCACCAATTTCAAAAGGTCGCATCGACTCAACACGGTTTTCCCAGATCTGGCTTCCCGTAATTTCTACCGGACCAAAGTGATAGCGAATACCGCTGTCGTAGTGCAAACGCACATTGGCTTCATTCAATTCAGGGATCACTTCCAGCTTGTTGAGCTTAAAGTCACCATTGAAGTAACCACGTTGCAAAGCCAGGTTACGAATCCCTGATTTAAGGCTGTCATACTCACCCTGATTTAAAATCCGCCCAACTTTTAAAGGCGATTTGGCGATGAGATTCGTAAATTCTTCATCCTCTTTCGCTTCACCGCTGATCACGACATCCATTACTTTGATCTTAACTGGTAAGCCTTTGTGGATGTTAACGATCAGCTCGTCATTCCCTTCGGAAATAGAGTATGAGATTTTTGCATGATAATAGCCAAGCGCATTAAGCGCTTCGGTGATACTTTGATCCAATCGCGCCTGAAAGCGCAGCGAAGTGGAGTAATCCTTCTCTGGAATCGAAGACAGGTACGCTTTCACGTTATCTTCCAGTGCGCCATCGATGCCTTTAAGCTTTAAAGAAACATCGGCATACGCGCTCTGAGAAACAACCAACAAGCCAACAATGATGGGGAGAGCTTTTTTTATCATGCTTTTTTAGCTGAATGAGGTTAAATAAACGTAAATAATGATAACGCCAATTAAAGGCTAAGTCTGTAATATTAATAGGTTTACCGCGGTCTATGTCATAACAACATCAGATACAGACGAAATGAAAAAGTTCGCAAATTTAAGACACGTATTAAAGGACAAATACCATGCTCAACAAACAGACATTAATCAGTATAGAAGATGCCCTGCCTGGTAGAGAACAACCAATGCAGATTGAAGATTGTCATTTTGTAAATCAATCGAGTCTAACGGCACCATTAGCCCATCATCAGCAACAGATTTTGTTAGGCATGGGGTGCTTTTGGGGCGCTGAGCGTCTCTTTTGGCAATTGGATGGCGTGGTTTCAACATCTGTGGGTTATGCGGGTGGGTTTACACCAAATCCAACCTACGAAGAAGTGTGTACGGGTAAAACCGGTCATACTGAGGTTGTGAGAGTCGTGTTTGATGAGCGTGTTATCTCACTAGCACAACTCCTTGCGGTATTTTGGGAAAAACACGACCCGACTCAAGGCATGCGCCAAGGTAACGATCTCGGCACACAATATCGATCTGCGATTTACACGTACTCTCAAGAGCAACAAGAACTTGCTGAAAAATCAAAGCTTCAGTATCAACAAGCATTAGAAGCTGAGCTTCGCTCAACGATTACTACTGAGATCGTCCCTGCAGGGCCTTACTATTTTGCAGAAACCTACCATCAACAGTATCTTGCAAAGAATCCGGATGGCTACTGTGGCATAGGCGGCACAGGTGTTTGCTTCCCACCAAGCTTGCAAGGCTAATCAAACTGCACTGAAACGAGAAAGAGCGACCAAGGTCGCTCTTTTTAATCTTTCGTTTTTTGGGTTAACACGCCATGAATGGTTTAGGCGGATAATGATGAAATTGCTTGGTTTACTTCTTTAAAGACAGCCAGTCGCTTTTGATCTTTCACATCAGGAAGCAGCACTTTGCCATTATCAAAGCAGAAACTTCCCACCCCAACAATGAAGAATTGCCCTTTAAACAACGTCTTTACGAAACGGGCCACTTGTAGTGGTCGATATACAGCAAACTCACGTAGCATAATTCACCTCAATTCCTTTGAGAAAACCCCGATTGCTTATTCTCTGCAACCTTAATGCGCATTTTGCGACGGAGTTCAGTGTAGCAAATTCTAACTACAACGCAACATTACACCACTGCATACGTTAAATAAATGTTATCGACAATTCTACAAATTTGCCGGGACTGGATATATACTGGCTTAACTCCCAAACCCAAACGGAATATAACAATATGAAAACTAAGACTCTCCTACCTCTACTGCTTGCTCTTTCTCCAAGTTTGGCTTTCGCACATAACTTGTCGGTTGGTGAAACCGTTCCACCTGCACAAGTCGGCGCATACGGTGAAATTGTTTTACAAGGTGAAGGTGTGGCTTACCAACCTTGGGCAACACAGCATATGCTAGGTAAAGTCCGCGTAATTCAAGCGATTGCTGGTCGCAGCAGTTCAAAAGAGATGAACGCACCGCTGATGACTGCAATTACCGCCGCTAAATTCCCAGAAGATAGCTACCAGACCACCACCATCATCAACCAAGATGATGCGATTTGGGGCACTGGCTCATTTGTGAAATCTTCAGCACAAGACAGTAAAAAAGAGTTTCCTTGGTCATCAATGGTATTGGATGAAAATGGCTTGGTGGCGAACACTTGGGGGCTAAAAGAAGAAAGCTCTGCGATCATCGTACAAGATAAACAAGGCAAAGTTCTGTTTGTGAAAGAAGGCGCATTGACGCAAGACGAAATTACACAAGTGATTGGCCTTATCAAGCAAAGTATTTAGTTCGAGATGACGGCTCCTGACTCGGCACCAATCAGGAGCCTCAATCACACGGTATCCCACTAATATGCTGTGTTAAATTTTCCTCACCAGACAAAAGAGTGAACTTTTGCCAATAATGAGTGTTATATTATAACACCCGTTAGGATTTCAGGCGTTCAGATGTACTTTTCTTGGCAAACCATTTTCAGATCTTGGCATCGCACTGTTGTACTTTTCAGTGTTGCTTTGCTGATCATCTGGAATTTTGCTTCGATCTTTCATCAAGTCGACCTCACACCAGAGCATCATACCCATCATCACTGCCAACTCTTTGCTGGCGCGCAACATGGTCTCGCTAAAGCACAACCGGCAATCCCTGTGCCGTCATACACACGGGCCCATTATGATGATGTCTCAGAGCGCTCGCATCATGTAGAAGAAGTATTCAGCGCTGCGCGTGCACCGCCTTATTTTGCGTAAACACTCAAACACAACCCAATTACGTTATTTCCAACGTGTATAGACGCGTTTCAATAACAGAACGTCAAATGAGTACTAATCTGAAATCAACCAGATCTCGGATTTATCAGCAAAATTAGGAAAGTAAAATGCCATCTAAACAGGTTTTAGCGATCGTTATCGGTTTGTCTCTATCGACAGTCGCAACAGCAGAAGAATACCGCCAACACAGTGCGCACGTTCATGGTCATGTTGAATTTAATATTGCCCAAGACGGCAGTGACTTGCTGCTCGAAATCACAGCTCCTGGTGCTGATGTGGTCGGCTTTGAACACGCACCAGAAAATGCAGAGCAAGAGAAAACACTGCAACACGCAGTCGCAACGCTAGAAGATAGCAACGCACTGTTTGCGATTAACCCACAAGCACAATGCGAAATTGAAGAAGTTCATGTTGAACACACGCTTGGGGGGCAACATGAAGAACATGAGCACCATGATCATGAAGGCCATGATCATGATGAACACGCCCATCACGATCACGACGATCATGAAGGTCACGACCATTCAGAGCACAGCGACCACGGTGAATTTACCGTGCAATATCGCTTTCATTGTGCCCAAGTCGGCGAACTCAGCCATATTCAAACTGATTGGTTTAACCAATTCCCAAGTACTGAATCGGTAAATGTAAACTTATTCACAGATACGACTCAATCAGCCACTAGCTTAACCAAAAGCAACACTCAAATCGCAATCAAATAACCCAAATAGCGTGTAAGTACCCACTTACACGCTGTGTTTTTTTAATTCGCTTTGGTGATTTACTATGACTGATTCAGCATCAAACGTGGTTGAGCTCAAACAGGCTCAGTTTGTCTGGCCCGGTTCAGAGACCGCGGTGATCAATATTCCTGATTTGCAGATAGCAACGGGTGAGCATGTCTTTATCAAAGGGCCAAGTGGCTGTGGAAAATCCACACTTTTAGCTTTGCTCACCGGAATCAATACGTTAAGTTCAGGCTCGTTATCAGTACTCAATACGAACTTAGCGACGCTAAGCTCAAGCCGCAGAGATAGATTCCGCGCCGACCACATTGGTTATATCTTCCAGCAATTCAACTTGCTGCCGTATTTGAATGTCATCGACAACGTATTACTTCCTTGCCAATTCAGTAAAGTGAGACGAGATCGCGTGACACCAAACGCCTCCAAAGCCGAGCTTTTAGCACAAGCGACAACCTTGTTGGAGCGGCTTCATTTACCGACAAATTTACACTCTCGCCCAGTGTCAGAGCTGAGTATTGGACAACAACAGCGAGTGGCGGCAGCTCGTGCGCTAATAGGGCATCCTGCGTTAGTCATTGCTGACGAGCCGACATCTGCACTCGATCATGATAATCGCATGGCGTTCATCGAACTGCTGATGGAACAGGCTAATCAAGCCAACGCGACATTAATCTTTGTCAGCCATGATCCAACTCTGGAAAGCTTGTTCGATCGCACCATTAATCTGCCAGAAATAAACCAAAGCAGTAACATGGAGGTGCTAGCGTGAGTGCTGTAATCAAACTCGCTTGGAAAAGCTTGATGAACCGCAAAGCGACAGCGGTGTTGACGATCATGACGGTAGCAATATCGGTAATCTTGCTGCTTGGCGTAGAACGTATCCGCACTCAAGCAAAAGACAGCTTTGCGAACACTATTTCCGGAACCGACCTAATTGTCGGCGGACGCTCTGGCCAAGTGAACTTACTGTTGTATTCAGTCTTTCGTATCGGTAATGCCACCAATAATATCGATTGGAAAAGCTACCAAGAATTCAGCCAGCATCGCGCGGTTGATTGGGCAATTCCCATTTCGCTCGGAGACTCTCACAAAGGCTTTCGAGTGATGGGAACCAATCATAGTTACTTTGAGCATTATAAGTACGGAAGTAAGCAACCACTTACTTTCTCGAAAGGGAAAGAGTTCAATGGATTATTTGAAACCGTACTCGGATCGGACGTCGCCAAACAATTGGGTTACCAGATAGGCAGTGAAATCATCATTGCCCATGGTATCAGCGATGTTGGCTTCAGTCGTCACGATAAACTGCCATTCAAAGTTGTTGGTATTTTAGCTCCAACTGGCACACCAGTAGATAAGACTGTTCACGTCTCGTTAGAGGCGATCGAAGCCATTCATGTCGGTTGGGAAAGTGGTGCACGCTTGGGCCCAACACCGGATGCCAAGGTATTACAAGAAAGGGACTTTCAACCAAAACAGATCACTGCCATGCTTGTGGGCTTGAAATCGCGCATTCAAACTTTTGCGTTGCAAAGGCAGATCAACAACTACCCGAAAGAACCTCTCAGTGCCATTATGCCCGGTGTCGCGCTACACGAATTGTGGGGCATGATGTCTGTCGCAGAACAGGCCTTGATGGCGGTTTCTGGTTTTGTGGTTATCGCGGGTTTACTCGGCATGTTAAGCAGCCTACTGACCAGCTTACAAGAACGACGTCGAGAAATGGCCATTTTACGCGCTATGGGAGCGCGCCCACGCCACGTTTTTTCTCTGCTCATTAGTGAAGCGAGTTTACTCACAGCAGCAGGTATCGTCACCGGCGTTTTGGGGCTGTATGCGATACTCGCCCTACTTCAGCCCCTAATTCAACAACACTACGGTATAAATCTCACGTTAAGCACGCTTTCTGCGTACGAATGGATGCTGCTTAGCTTTGTACAATGCGCCGGTATTGTGATTGGTTTTATTCCAGCATTCCGCGCCTACAGACAGTCACTCAGTGACGGAATGACCATAAGGATCTAACGATGTGGAAAAAAGTTTTAGCCAGTTGCTTACTCGCGATTGCATTTACGACGCCGGTCATGGCGAGTGATGAGCCATTAACGCTCGACTGGATCGATCTGGTTCCTGAAGCGGAACGTAAGCTGTTCGACAGCGTGGGGATGCCCGCATCTGATCACAGTGGTGGCGCGGCGCAGCAATCAAAAATCGGTAACGTCAGACCAGAACTCAATGGCAGTCAGGTCAAAATCCCTGGCTTCGTGATTCCTCTTGAGGGAGATGCCAACACGGTGACGGAATTTTTGTTGGTGCCGTATTTTGGGGCGTGTATCCACGTACCACCACCACCACCAAACCAAATCATTTACGTGAAATTTCCGAAAGGCGCACCAGTACAGGAACTTTGGGATGTCATTTACGTGGTGGGAACGTTAAAAACCGAAACCATTAACCATGAACTGGCAGAAACAGCGTATGTGATTGAAGGTTCAAAAATCGAAGCCTACGACGATATGTAGTCGTCGATTTCGAGGTACACCAAAGGCGTCGCATCGGCGCCTTTGTCATCTTTAAATGTTAAACAATGTAGCGCGATAAGTACGCTAACACGCCCACATAAAGAATCAAAAGAAACGCTATCGACAGGTGCTTTTTCAGTTTACTTGCTTCCGAGAACTTCATCGCCCCTCCAAAATAACGATAACAATTTTAACAACTCATTATCATTTTGGGTAGACCTATTCCTTCAAAATCTGAGACGCTCTCTCTGGTCGCCTCGCGGATTAAGGTGTAAATTGAGGCAAGCGTCAAACGCAAGCTCTTGGTAGGAAAATACATGGCAGAACCAACGAAACAACCTGTAGTGATTGAACACCAGCCTAATACGCAGAAAAACGGTCACCACGACAAGAAAACGGGTTACATCAAAGACAGTGCGAGCAGAATTAAAAACATCGCTCAATCTCATGGCCTCGACGCTCTGTTGCAAACTGACCCTCCTGCCAAATCCGCATTAGAAAGAGCACAACTGCGAGACCAACGCCGCCAAGAGCAAAGACAAAAAAACCTTGAGCAAATCCTAAAACTCGCGCACAGCGCTTGCCGCGATGAAACCGCAGGTGAACCCGATCAAGATTGGTTGTATCGATTTTTTGATATGGCCCAAGACATCCACAACAGTTCAATGCAGAAGTTGTGGGCGCAAGTAATGAAGCGTGAAGTGACCAACCCAGGTTCCACGTCGATGAAAGCGCTGAAAGTCCTTAAGGATATGTCCCCAAAAGAAGCGCAAACACTACAAAGAGCAGCCTCTTTGGCGTGCAGTTTTGGCGGCGATAACAGTAAAAAGTTATTGATAGGCTATAAGGCACATGGCGGAATATTCAATTTTGGTAAACGAGATACCACCAGCAATCTGAATATGGGCAGCTTTCAATTGCCGTACTCAAGTCTATTAGTATTGATTGAATTGGGGTTACTGCATAGCACAGAACTGGAATCAGGAGAGATCGGCATTGAAACGCCATTGATACTGGCATATCAAGGCAAGAATTTGTCTCTGCAAGTGAATACGAAGGGCATCCGTCTGCTGTACTACCGTTTCACGCCGACGGGTAACGAACTGTGCAAACTGCTTGGCAACAAGCCAAATTCCCAGTACTACGATCAAATGCTCGCCTTGTTAAATCAAAAGTTTAGCGTAAGCACCGAAGCAAGCAGCAGCGTGAACTATACCGTTTAGTTTCGCTCTAGGAGCTTTAGGTCACCTATGATCTAAAAGCTCCTCAAGCAGTACACTAGGCTTTTGGCTACCTATGAACCAAAAGCTGAGTTAGCTGATCACACGACGTTGTTTAAGCTCATTCAAACACAATTCAACCAACTCTTCGACGCTCTTCTCGCCTGCTGGCAAATCGATTTCTGGATTGATTGGCGCTTGATATTCTGAATCAATACCCGTGAAATTTGGGATCTCACCTGCTCGCGCTTTTTTGTATAAGCCTTTTGGATCTCGGCCTTCACACACTTCGAGAGATGCATTCACAAACACTTCAATGAACTCACCTTCGGGCAGTAAATCGCGAACGAGTTGACGCTCAGCACGGTGAGGAGAAATGAACGCGGACAACACAATCAAACCCGCATCTGCCATCAGTTTCGCCAACTCGCCAATACGACGAATATTTTCACGGCGATCTTGTTCAGAAAAGCCTAGATCGCTACACAGGCCATGACGAACATTGTCACCGTCCAACAAATAAGTGTGGTAGCCCAACTCAGCTAAACGATTCTCCAGCGCGCCCGCGACGGTTGACTTACCTGCGCCAGATAAACCAGTAAACCAAAGCACTGCTGGTTTCTGTTTTTTCAGCTCAGCACGAAACTGTTTATCAACCGTGTGCTGATGCCAGACAATGTTTTCATCTTTTACCGGTGTTTCAGCGGTCATAACGAATCCTTGTATTTATCGGAATTAAAACGGAAAGAAGACCGGTATCAATGTCAGTACCAATACGGAATACACAATCGAAATCGGCACACCAATTCGCACATAGTCGGTCAATTTGTAATTACCTACACTGTAAACCAACAAGTTGGTTTGATACCCGTAGGGAGAAATAAAGCTCGCGCTTGCGCCAAATAATACCGCCATAATAAATGGCATCGGATCCACTCCGTACCCGACAGCCATGCTATAGCCAATCGGAAATGCTAACGCGGCAGCGGCATTGTTGGTCACCAATTCAGTCAGCACCAAGGTCATGATGTATGTGGCCACCAGCGCACCAAATACGCCCCAGCCGTTAAAGGCTTCGATAAACATCTCGCCCATCCTGACGGACAAGCCAGATGAAATCATCAGCTGCGCAATAGAGAGCGCAGAGCCCACAATCACCACAATATCAATGGGAAAACGGCGGCGAAGCTCAGAGATTTGCACTATGCCAAACGCAATGAGTGCAATGATGTATACCGCGAGCCCTTTAATGATCGGCACAAGTTCTAGTAGTGCACAGGCGATAACCGCAGCAAAACCAATCAACACAATCGTCGATTTATTGGAGTCTAAACGTGCGCTGGAATCTAAGTCGTGCACTAACACAAATTCTTTACGGTGCGCTCGACGCTCAGACTCGAAACGCTTGCCCGGCACCAACACTAAAGTATCGCCCGGAGCTAAGGTAATACTGCCCAATCCACCTTCTAGACGCTCATGTCCACGACGAATGGCGACAACAACCGCATCAAAACGATCGCGGAAGCGGCTTTCTTTCAAGGTCTTATGGCAGAAGGTTGCAGAGGAACTGACCACCACTTCAATAAAGTTTTGGCCATTCAAATGCTGTTGCCCAAATAGCGTCAGCCCCGGAATTTCTTGCAAGGTCGCCACACTTTCGACATCGCCACAAAACAGCAGACGATCTTTCGCTTTCAGCACGAAGTCGGGGCCTACTGACGATACCGTCACGCCATCACGAACCACCTCTGCAAGAAACAACTTACGCAGCGCACGCAGATTGTTTTCACTGATGGTACGGCCAACCAAAGGGGAACCTGGTTCAACACGAGATTCAAGGAAATAAGGTAAGTCTTCTTGGTTTTGGTCATCGTAACTTGGCAGCAAATAGCTCAGCGGAATAAGAATTAAAAGACCACCAGCTAAGACAGCCAAGCCAATCATCGTCGGAGTAAAAAAGCTTAGACTCGGTAGCCCTGCATCTTCCACAAAGCTATTAATAATAAGGTTGGTCGAAGTACCAATAAGCGTTAATGTGCCGCCAAATATCGCCGCGTAAGAAAGTGGAATCAGTAGCTTAGAAGGCGCGTGCTGTTGATTGCGTTTAATCGCACCAATCAAAGACACAACAACGGCCGTATTGTTGGTAAAGGAAGACAGTAAGGCGGTCGATAACCCAAGCTTGGCGATCACACTGCCTAAATGACCTTCTGAAATACTACGGCTCACCCAACTGATCAGTAACGTTTTTTCTAATGCACAAGAAGCGAGAATCAGCAGGACCAAAGTTAACAATGATGAGTTGGTAAAGTTCGCAGCAATGGTCGTGGAATCCATCATTCCCGCCATGAAAGCAATAAAGGCTGCACCAGCAAAAACGTAGCTCGGCTTAATCTTAGTCACAAGCAAACAAGTGATAATGCCAAGCAAAATCGCTAATACAAATCCTTGTTCCCACATAGCCTTTCCTTACCAAACAGCTCGAAACGAGCGAAACAAACCGCAACACAACGACAGTGTGTAGAGCGATAAAACAAGTAACCAGAGCAAAGCAAAGCGAAAAAGAGTGCCAGAATGCTCAGTTTTCTTGGGCTTCACTGAACATTCCGGTGTTAGAGGCAGCCTAACCGCATTTCGCACTCGGTTAGGCTGTGAACCTAGACACTAATAACGTCCCTAGGTTTACTGCCATTACTTCTTGAGTAACTGGCTTAGGTCTTTAGCTTCCCAATGTGGGAAGTGTTTGCGAACAAGGGCGTTCAACTCAAGTTCAAAGGCAGATACATCAGCTAAACCGCGTTCAAGCTCTGTTAAGCTTTCTTTCACCATACCAGCACCAACGGTCACATTAGTTAGGCGATCGATGATGATGAAACCACCGGTATCTGCGCAGTCTTGGTAATTGTCCAAAGCTACTGATTCATTGAGCGACCACTCACACAAACCAATGCCATTTAGAGGCAGTTCCGCAGCACCATGTGTCGACAAGTTATTGATGTCGTACTGGTGACGAATCGACTCTACGTGACCAACGGTCTTCTTACCTGCAATCTTGATGTCGTAATCACGACCAGGTTGCAACGGCTGCTCAGTCATCCACACCACATCGGCAAGCAAATGGTTGGTGGTTTGCACTTGCGCGTTCTCAAGCACGATCAAATCACCACGGCTGATGTCAATTTCATCATTCAGAGTCAGCGTAACGGCTAGACCAGCTTGCGCTTCTTCAATGTCGCCATCGAAGGTCACAATGCGAGCGACAGTCGACGTTTTACCGGACGGCAATGCTTTGATGGCATCACCGACTTTCACAGAGCCAGACGACACCGTGCCCGCAAAGCCACGGAAATCAAGGTTAGGACGATTCACGTACTGAACAGGGAAACGGAATTCACCCGCACCTTTTTCGTAGTCCACATCCACCGTTTCTAGCAACTCAAGCAACGATGGACCTTCAAACCAGTTCAGGTTCTGTCCTTTATCCACTACGTTGTCGCCTTCCAGCGCTGAAATCGGGATTATTTGAATATCAATATCGCCAGTTAGATTTTCAGAAAACTTCAGGTACTCATCACGAATTTCTTCGAAGCGCGCTTGTGAGTAATCCACCAAATCCATCTTGTTGATTGCGACAACAAAATGTTTCAAGCCCAATAGGTTTGAAATGAAAGAGTGACGACGCGTTTGATCCAAAATGCCTTTACGGGCATCCACTAAAATCACCGCTAAATCACACGTCGATGCGCCTGTCGCCATGTTGCGCGTGTACTGCTCATGTCCTGGGGTATCAGCAATAATGAACTTACGCTTCTGCGTCGAGAAGTAACGGTAAGCAACATCGATTGTGATGCCTTGTTCACGCTCAGCCTGCAGACCATCGACAAGCAACGCCAAATCGGGCTTTTCACCCGTCGTACCAACGCGTTGGCTGTCTGAGTGAACCGCGGCTAGTTGGTCTTCATAAATTTGTTTTGAATCATGGAGTAAGCGACCAATCAGGGTGCTTTTCCCATCATCCACAGAACCACAAGTCAGAAATCTAAGCAGAGACTTGTACTGATGTTGTTTTAAATAGCCTTCGATACCAAGCTCGGCTAATTGAGCTTCAACTGCACTGTTCATTCTCTTTCCTTAGATCTTTTAGAAGTAACCTTGACGTTTCTTGAGTTCCATCGATCCTGACTGATCGTGGTCGATCGCTCGGCCTTGACGCTCACTTGAGGTCGCCACCAACATCTCTTCAATAATGCCCGTCAGCGTATTCGCTTCGGATTCAATCGCACCTGTCAGTGGATAACAGCCCAACGTACGGAAACGCACGCTTTTCTCTTCAATTACTTCACCCGGTTGAAGCTCCATACGGTCATCATCCACCATGATCAGCATGCCATCGCGTTCGACAACCGGACGCTTATCAGCAAGATAAAGCGGGACAATTTCGATGTTCTCTAGGTAGATGTATTGCCAGATATCAAGCTCAGTCCAGTTAGAAAGTGGGAACACTCGAATGCTCTCACCTTTATTCACTTGACCGTTGTAGGTTTTCCAAAGTTCTGGACGCTGGTTTTTCGGATCCCAGGTATGGTTCTTGTCACGGAACGAATACACTCGCTCTTTTGCGCGTGATTTTTCTTCATCACGACGAGCGCCTCCAAAAGCAGCATCGAAGCCATATTTGTTTAGCGCCTGCTTAAGACCTTGCGTTTTCATGATGTCCGTATGCTTTGACGAGCCATGAACAAACGGGCTACATCCCATTGCTATGCCTTCTGGGTTCTTATGAACCAAAAGCTCAAAACCGTATTTTTCCGCAGTACGATCACGGAATTCGATCATTTCGCGAAATTTCCAATCGGTATCCACATGCAGCAGCGGAAATGGGATCTTACCTGGGTAAAACGCCTTACGCGCCAAATGCAGCATCACTGATGAATCTTTACCAATCGAATACATCATGACTGGGTTATCAAACTCAGCAGCAACTTCGCGGATGATATGAATACTCTCCGCTTCGAGTTGTTTAAGATGAGTTAAACGTTGTTGGTCCATGTTTTGTATTTCCTTTTTAAGCTTGAAGGCGCGTTACGTCTCTAATCTTTGGACTGAAATTATATGGAGTTGGCAATAGCACTTTTGTTGAAATCAGTACTAGACAAAAACCAATCTAACTTTTGAGACAATCGCACTACCTCTCCTACGACAATCAAAGATGGCGCCTGAGCTTCCTTCGATAAATCAGATAGTTGGGAAAGTTCTCCCGTAAAAACTTTTTGCTGAATTTGCGTACCGCGCTCAATAATAGCAATCGGAGTTGAAGCCGCTCTTCCGTGCTGAATGAGCTGATTCTGAATATAGTGTGATTTCATGAGTCCCATGTAGATCACTAAAGTCTGATTGCCACGAGCCAGTGTTGACCAATCCATCTCATCACTTTCTTCTTTCAAGTGACCAGTAACAAAAATGGCCGATTGAGCATAATCACGGTGCGTCAACGGAATGCCAGCATATGCTGTCGCTCCTGCTGCGGCAGTAATACCAGGCACCACTTGAAAACGAATGCCAGCATCAGCCAACACTTCTAGCTCTTCTCCACCGCGACCAAATACGAAAGGATCACCGCCTTTTACTCGTACTACTCGGTATCCTTGCTCAGCAAAATCAACCAAAAGTTGATTTGTCTTTTCTTGCGGTACACTGTGGTGCCCTGCACGCTTGCCAACACAAACTAAAATCGTATCGCTTGGGATCAGCGCCATGATCTCTTCAGACACCAAATAGTCGTACAAGACCACATCCGCCTGTTGTAAACAGTTCAGTGCTTTAATGGTGAGAAGTTCAGGGTCGCCAGGGCCAGCACCAACCAATGCCACTTCGCCTGGTTTGAGTGACTGCTTTACAAAACGAGTGACGCCAGACACTTGGTTGTCAGAAACCAACCTCGGCTTTTGTACAGGTAAAGGAGTGACTGAATCGTTCGTTGCCATGTGCTTGCTCATCGTCCATTGATATTGTGATGCAGGCATTATGGCGGGGTGTTTTTATTACCTGAAATTCTAAAATTTCATTTTTTATTCAAAAATCTGCTAAGAAGTTTTTGTTTGGTCTCATTCAAAATCGTGAAAAAGTCGGCGTTTAATATGAAAATGGTTCAGTAAAATGTCGTTGATTCACAGTTTTCTGCACCTTAATCATTAAGTTGCATTAAAATTCGTTACACTCGACTTCCTATCCCATTAAATTGGAGCACCTCATGAAAATGGCAGTTAATCCTATTTCCGTCGCAGTTTTGAGTGGCATGTTGACGCTTGCAGGGCCAGCAATGGCAGACACGATCAAGCTTCGCATTATTGAAACCACTGACATCCACACCAACGTGATGGATTACGATTACTACAAAGACCAACCATCACAACAAATTGGTTTGAGCCGCGCAGCCACATTAGTTAAGCAGGCAAAATCCGAAGTGGAAAACAGCGTGTTGGTCGACAACGGCGACTTAATTCAAGGTAGCCCGATGGGTGACTACATGGCGGCAAAAGGCATACAGGCTGGGGAAGTTCATCCTGTATACAAAGCCATGAACCAATTGCACTATGATGTGGGGAACATTGGTAACCATGAATTCAACTATGGTTTGGACTTCTTACAAAATACGCTGGCCGGCGCGAACTTCCCCTACATCAACGCCAATGTGTTTGATAAGAAAACTGGCGAACATTACTTCCAACCTTACCTGATCAAAACACACAGTTTTAAAGATACCGATGGCGAAGTTCATCAAGTAAAAGTGGGTTACATCGGGTTTGTTCCACCGCAAATCATGGTTTGGGATAAGAAAAATCTTGAAGGTAACGTGGTTGCCAAAGACATCAAAGAAACTGCAGAGAAGCTGATTCCGCAGATGAAGAAGGAAGGTGCGGACATTATTGTCGCGATTCCGCACTCAGGGGTTTCAACCGATCCATATAAACTAGGTGCGGAGAACTCGGTGTACTATTTAACGCAAGTGAAAGGCATTGATGCCATTGCGTTTGGTCACTCTCACGCGGTCTTCCCAGGCAAAGGATTTGAAAATCTACAAGGCGTAGACAACAACAAAGGTACCATCAACGGTGTCACTGCCGTCATGCCTGGCCGTTGGGGTAGCCACGTGGGAGTCATGGATCTGGTCATCGAGCAAAAAGACGGCCAATGGCAAGTAGTGGAAGGACAATCTGAAGCAAGACCAATTTTCGACAAAGCGACTAAGAAATCGCTTGCAGAAGCAGACCAAGGCATCATTAGAGCACTCGAAGACGATCACAAAGGCACTCGCGAATTCGTTAACCAACCAATTGGTAAAGCGAATGACGTGATGTACAGCTTCTTGGCTTTGGTGCAAGATGACCCAACAATCCAAATCGTTAACCTTGCACAAAAAGACTACGTTGAACGTTTCATTCAAGGCGATCCAGACCTTGCTGACATTCCAGTTTTGAGCGCGGCAGCGCCGTTTAAAGTGGGCGGACGTAAAGATGATCCGAACGGCTTCACTGAGGTAGAATCTGGCCAACTGACTTTCCGCAACGCCGCCGACTTGTACCTATACCCAAATACGCTCGTCGCAATGAAGGTGAAAGGCAAAGAAGTACATGAATGGCTAGAGTGCAGCGCAGGCCAATTCAAGCGCATTGATGTCAATACGACTCAGCCACAATCGTTAATTGATTGGGATAACTTCCGTACGTACAACTTTGACGTGATTGATGGTGTGGAATACCAAATCGACATCACTCAACCACCGAAGTACGACGCGAATTGTAAAGTCATTAATCCGGACTCCCAGCGTATCGTGAATCTGACTTTCAATGGCAAACCAGTTGATCCGAAACAAGATTTCATCATCGCGACTAACAATTACCGCGCGTACAGCAATACCTTCCCTGGCACGGGTCCGGACTTCATTGCATTTGACTCTCCAGACGAAAACCGTTCTGTGGTTGCTGCGTACATTTCTCGCGTGAGTGAGGAAAAAGGCGAAGTCACGCCAAGCGCTGACAATAACTGGTCGTTCGCACCAATTAAGTCAGACAAAAAACTGGATATTCGCTTTGAAACCTCACCGAGCGAAAAAGCTTCGAAGTTTATCCAAGACAAAGGCCAATACCCGATGAAACGCGTCGCAACTGACGAAGTGGGCTTTGCGATTTATCAGATCGATTTAAACAAATAAGCGACTCCATGTTCAAACTAGCGGCTCCTCAGTGAGCCGCTTTTTGTTACTGCGCAAAGCAGTTAAGATAGTTCAAATGCGCTAACCCTTTCACTGCAGATAACCTTCATGCAAAACGACGTATTTTTCGATCTCACTCAACATGGATTTTCAGAAGATGAAGCCTCACAACTCATGGTCTATGGACAAGAGTTAGAATTACCTACTAGACACATTCTTAGCCATCAAGGTGAATTTAGTTCACACATCTACTTCATTCTGAAGGGGTTATGTCACGCAAGCTATCTCACAGAGAAAGGCAAAGAATTCAGCAAAGAGTTTTATTGGGAAAAGGACTGGGTGATCGGCTTTGAAAGCGTGATAAAGGATCAACCTTCACCGTACTTATTGGAAACGCTGACCGCATGTCATTTATTCTGTTTGCCTATCGAGGCATTGCATCAATGGCGCGCCGAAAAGCACTCTATTTACCTAAAATTGCTCGAAACGCAGTTGATGAACAAAGAGAATAAAGAACGTTTTATGCTGTTGTATTCACCTGAGGAACGTTATCAGTTATTTTGCCACCACTACCCAGATTTAGAACAGCGTATTACCGATAGCCAAATTGCGGCTTACCTCGGCATTACAGCTATCAGCTTGAGCCGTATTAAAGCGCGTTTAGCAAAAGACAGCGAATAAGAGACGCACCAAACAAAAAAAGGCTCTTCCAACGAAGAGCCTTTGTTCAATCTAATGACTTATTTAAGAAGACGTGCTCGGAACTGACGCCCTTTCATCTTCCCCGTACTGATAATTTGCAGCGCTTTCTTCGCGGCAGACTTTTCTACAGCAACGTAAGAACGTACAGGGAACAAATGAATCTTGCCCACTTGCGCACCTGGGATGCCATTTTTGCCAGTCAAACAACCAAGAATATCGCCAGGACGAACTTTTTGCTTCTTGCCGCCATCAATGTTGATGGTCACCATCTTCGCTTGGTATGGCTGCTGATTTGATTTCGCTGGCAAGGTCGCGGGTACCACATCCATCTCTAAGTACTCTTCGATACGAGCAACACGTAGACCGTCTTTTTCACCAAAGAAGCTGAACGCCAAACCTTTACTGCCTGCTCGGCCAGTACGGCCAATACGGTGCACGTGCACTTCTGGGTCACGAGACAGCTCAAAGTTGAACACAGCATCAAGATTGTCCACATCCAAACCTCGTGCCGCCACGTCCGTTGCCACAAGAATAGAAACGCTCTTGTTCGCAAATTGCACCAGTGCTTGATCACGTTCACGCTGTTCAAGATCACCGTGAATATCGATCACGCTAAAGCCGCGATGGTGTAATTCATCCGCAACATTTTGAACCTCTTTCTTCGTATTACAGAACACCACCGCCGACTCTGGTTGGTAAGTCAAAAGAAGATTCGCTAGCGCCTCATCACGCGCTTCAGTTCCTTCTACTTTGTAGAAGTATTGAGCAATGCTGGAAGTATCGTGAGTCGATTCAACCTTGATCATCTCTGGCGATTTCATAATACGCTGAGCGATTTTCTCGATCTTCTCTGGGAATGTTGCGCTAAACAGCAATGTCTGACGCTGTTTAGGCGCCGCATTAATAATTGCATCTAAAGCATCTTGGAAGCCCATTTCTAGCATACGATCGGCTTCATCCAGCACCAATGTATTCAACTCTTCCAAGTTAATACGGCCTTTCTCAAGGTGATCCAGAATACGCCCCGGAGTACCAACAAGGATATGTGCACCATGCTCTAACGAACCAATTTGCGGTCCCATCGGCATACCGCCGCACAACGTAAGTACTTTAATGTTATGGATACCACGCCCTAGCGTTCGAATTTCTTTAGCAACTTGATCCGCCAGTTCGCGAGTCGGACACAGCACCAAAGCCTGCACGCGAAATCGTTTTACGTTTAGATTTGATAGCACGCCAAGACCAAACGCCGCTGTTTTACCCGAGCCCGTTTTACCCTGACCAATTACGTCACGCTGATTCAAAATCGCCGGTAAGCTTAACGCTTGAATTGGCGTCATATGGGTGTAGTTCAATGAATCCAGCGTTTCTAGTAGCGCTGGGTTCAGGCCTACTTGGTCAAAAGTTTGTTTGCTCACAGGGAAATATCCTCAGGTGGGATGAAAAAGAGGGCTCATTATCGCCAGATTTTCTGGGAAGACCAGTGAAAATTAACCATTGTTAATGAGTATTGAAACAAAAGCGAGTACATTCAGGCACTCTACTATCATTATGGACGACGGACATGACCACTTGGATCACTTTGCCTTTTGCTCAACTAACTACCTTACAACTGTATGAGATGCTGCGCTTACGCGTCGACGTGTTCGTCGTCGAGCAAACTTGCCCGTACCCGGAGCTAGATGGTAAGGATATTATTGACGGCGTTCATCACCTACTCGGCTACCACAATGATGAACTAGTTGCCTGCGCTCGGCTTCTGCCAGCTGGAACCACTTACGATAACGTCAGTATTGGCCGAGTCGTAACCAAACAAACAGCCCGAGGTGGTGGCTTAGGCCATCGGCTAATCACACAAGCCATCCAAGCATGTTCTACGTTATGGCCCGAAAAAACCATAGACATTGGTGCACAAGAACATCTTATCGATTTTTATGCTCACCATGGATTTGAAGTTATTTCTGACAGTTACTTAGAAGATGGAATTCCACACGTAGACATGCGCAGGAAGCATTCGACTCAATAAACCTCTACAAAACTGCAATAAGAAAGACGCGAGATGATTGCGTCTTTTTTAAATCTACAACGGAAACTATTTGTTTCTGCCGAAGCTGCCATCCGATAGACGGAAGAACATAACCGAATGATCGCTCTTTTCCAGTTGCAACATATCTAACTGGCCGTTTTCTGAGAGTTTAAAACGGATGAGTTGCCCCTGCTTGATATGGCTCAGTGGCTTGTCGCTTCCTTCTATTTTTACTAAGGCGCTAAGGTCAGCCATAGAAAGCTGATTGTTGCGAAAAACTTGAGCTAACGTATCACCATTCTTCACATGGTACTCTTTCCAGTCTTCTGACTTAGGCCCCGAGCTTTGCGACGTACGTTGCTGACTCAGGCTTTGCGCATTTAACTGGATCGCAACACGCTGGCTATCCACTTCACCCTGCGGTTCGACTAACGTTTCCGTTTTTTTCGGTAACGGTACAATCAGAAGTAGAAGTAATAATGGCATTAACACCATCAAAGCTCGTTGATGGAATTTAGGTAAGCGCTGCCAAAATGCCTTGATTGGTTCTACACGTTCCAACCACTTACTTTTGTTGAACGGCTGCTTCCAGTTGATAGCAGCGAACTTTTGTTTGACCAACTCGACGTAGTCGACTTGCTGCTTTTTCTTTCTGCGACGATTCATGTTGATGTGTCCCTTAATACTTCTACTACCAGTATAAAAATACCAGCGCGGAGAGTATATGGTTTTGACTAAAGTAAAATGGAATTTGGTTTAAATTAGCAGAAATTTCACTTGGAGTAAGAGATAAGTCACACGCTGACTGGTCAGATAACGCAATCGCCAGCAATTATTTAAACCTAAGCTCGAAACTGATATCCTGTTACCTTTATCACTCCTAATAAGAGCGACATTCATGTCTGAAATTAAATTTGAAACTGCAGAACAAAAAGCAAGCTACGGCATTGGTCTGCAAATGGGTCAGCAACTAGCTGGCTCTGGTCTTGAAGGCCTTAGCGTTGACGCTATCGCTGCGGGTATCGCAACAGCATTGACTGGCGAAATGCCATCAATCGAAATTGACGAAATCAACAATGCACTGCAAGAGCTACACACTCGCGCAGAAGCAGCTCGTCAAGAAGCTGCTAAAGCAGCAGCAGCTGATGGTGAAGCGTTCCTAAAAGACAACGCTCTACGTCCAGAAGTTAATGTTCTTGAATCTGGCCTACAGTACGAAATCATCAATGAAGGTACTGGCGAAATCCCAACAGCTGATAAATCTGTACGTGTTCACTACCACGGTGAACTAACAGACGGCACAGTATTCGACAGCTCTGTATCTCGCGGCCAACCAGCTGAGTTCCCAGTAACTGGCGTAATTAAAGGTTGGGTTGAAGCTCTACAACTAATGCCTGTAGGTTCTAAGTGGAAACTATACATCCCACAAGACCTTGCGTACGGTGAACGTGGCGCAGGCGCTGCAATCCCTCCATTCGCAGCACTAGTATTCGAAGTTGAGCTACTAGATATTCTATAATTGAGACTTTTCTCAATGACCTACATAAAGCGGCGCATTAGCGCCGCTTTTTTTATAAAATAATAGAAGTTATCAGTCAGATGACCTAAAAAAATAAATACAACAAATAAGTTAAAACGCTCAACCGTCGGAGGTACTATGCGTAAAACTCTCCTAACTTTAGCTCTCCTATCAGTGAATATTGGCAGCGCACATGCGTTTTTGGATACTGTCGTAGATAAGAGCAGCAAAAATGGTCTTATGGATATGGTAAGCCAAGGCCTAAATGCAGAATCTTCACCTCTTACTGAGCTACTAACGAGTCAGCTACCAGTTTCGACAGAACAAGCTGCAGGTGGCAGCAGTGCCCTAATTGCACTTGCTCAAAGCCAACTGTCTCAACAAAACAGCACGGAATTGCAGTCATTGATCCCTGGATTATCCAACTTGAAAGGTGCACAAAGCCTGTTAGGTAACATCGAAAGCTTGAGTGCCGTACAAAGCGCATTTAATGCACTAGGACTAGACCCATCGATGATCAGCCAATTTGCACCAGTGATTTTAGGTTACCTAAATGAGCAAGGAGCAAGTGAGGGATTATTGAAGTCTTTAAGCGGTCTATGGACGAACGGTAAGTAATTTCGCTTTAAGCGAAATCCCCACCGAAATAGAAGTAAAAAGAATGGGAACATACAAACAGTAGGCTCCCATTTATGAGCAAATTACAGATACAAAAAAGCCGAGCTAACGCTCGGCTTTCTCGTTCTTACGAACTGATTACTCAGCAGCTTCTTCAGCAGCTGGGCGATCTACAAGCTCAATGTAAGCCATTGGAGCTTTATCACCAGCACGGAAGCCAGCTTTTAGGATACGAGTGTAACCGCCCTGACGAGCAGCAAAACGTGGACCTAGTTCGTTAAATAGTTTTGCAACTACTTCGTTGTCACGAGTACGTGCAAATGCTAGACGACGGTTAGCAACACTGTCAGTCTTAGCTAGTGTAATCAAAGGCTCAACTACGCGACGTAGCTCTTTTGCTTTTGGCAAAGTAGTCTTGATAACTTCATGACGTACTAGAGAGCTAGCCATGTTGCTAAACATCGCTTTACGATGTGAGCTGTTGCGGTTGAGTTGACGACCACTCTTACGATGGCGCATGACCTAATCCTTCTAACTAGTATCGATTAATCTTCAGCGATTGATGCAGGTGGCCAGTTTTCTAGGCGCATGCCCAGAGACAGACCACGTGACGCAAGTACGTCTTTAATCTCAGTAAGAGATTTTTTACCAAGGTTAGGCGTTTTAAGTAGCTCAACCTCAGTACGTTGTACTAGATCACCGATGTAGTGAATCGCTTCTGCTTTCAGACAGTTAGCAGAGCGAACTGTTAGTTCAAGATCGTCTACAGGACGCAGTAGGATCGGATCGAATTCTGGCTTCTCTTCCTTCTCCTCAGGAACACGTACATCACGAAGATCTACGAATGCATCCAATTGTTCAGCTAGGATAGTAGCTGCACGACGGATTGCTTCCTCAGGTTCTAGAGTACCGTTTGTTTCCATATCGATAACAAGCTTGTCTAGATCAGTACGCTGTTCTACACGAGCTGCTTCTACAGCGTAGGCAATTTTGTCTACTGGGCTGTAAGTAGCATCTACTAGTAGGCGACCGATTGGACGCTCGTCTTCTTCATTATGGATACGCGCAGAAGCTGGAACATAACCACGACCACGTTCAACTTTAATACGCATTGCGATTTCAGCGTTGTCATCCGTTAGGTGACAAATAACGTGTTCAGGGTTAGCGATCTCTACATCACCGTCATGGGTGATGTCACCTGCAACCACAGGGCCCGAGCCTGATTTGTTCAAAGTAATGAACACTTCATCTTTGCCTTCAGCTACACGCACTGCCAAACCTTTAAGGTTTAGAAGGATTTCAAGAATATCTTCTTGTACGCCTTCTTTAGTGCTGTACTCATGAAGTACGCCTTCAATTTCTACTTCTGTCACTGCACAACCAGGCATAGAAGATAGAAGAATGCGGCGAAGTGCATTACCCAGAGTATGACCAAAGCCACGCTCTAATGGCTCAAGAGTTACTTTTGCGTGAGTCGAGCTGATTTGTTCGATGTCAACTAGACGTGGCTTAAGAAATTCTGTTACAGAACCCTGCATTGTGTCCTCTCTTTAGTTTAAACCTTACTTAGAGTAAAGCTCGACGATCAATTGTTCGTTGATGTCAGCTGATAGATCAGAACGCTCAGGCATACGCTTGAATGTACCTTCCATCTTGCCACCATCTACTTCAATCCAAGTTGGTTTTTCACGTTGTTCAGCAACTTCTAGAGCTGCTTTGATACGAGCTTGCTGTTTAGCTTTCTCGCGAATAGAAACAACGTCATTAGCCGCTACTTTGAAAGAAGGAACGTTTACAACTTTACCGTTAACTAGGATAGCTTTGTGGCTAACTAGCTGACGTGCTTCTGCGCGAGTTGCGCCAAAGCCCATGCGGTAAACTACGTTATCAAGACGACCTTCAAGAAGCTGAAGCAGGTTCTCACCTGTGTTGCCTTTAAGACGTGCAGCTTCTTTGTAGTAGTTACGGAATTGTTTTTCTAGAACGCCGTACATACGACGAACTTTTTGCTTCTCACGAAGCTGAACGCCATACTCAGATAGACGACCGCGACGAGCGCCGTGTACACCTGGTGCGTTATCAATTTTACACTTGGTATCGATCGCGCGAACACCAGACTTAAGGAATAAGTCAGTGCCTTCACGACGGCTAAGCTTCAGCTTAGGACCCAAATATCTTGCCATGATTCTTCTCCAATAGTCCTAGAAACGTTATACGCGACGTTTCTTAGGTGGACGACAACCGTTATGAGGGATTGGTGTAGCATCAACGATGTTTGTGATGCGGAAACCAGCTGCGTTCAGTGCGCGAACAGTAGATTCACGACCTGGACCAGGACCCTTAACCATAACTTCCAAGTTCTTTAGACCGTATTCTTTAGCCATTTCAGCACAACGCTCAGCAGCAACCTGTGCAGCGAACGGAGTAGACTTACGAGAACCACGGAAACCAGAACCACCTGCAGTAGCCCATGCAAGAGCGTTACCTTGACGGTCAGTAATGGTTACGATTGTGTTATTGAAAGAAGCATGGATGTGCGCAACGCCATCTGCAACTTGCTTGCGTACGCGCTTACGAGCGCGAGTTGGTTGTTTAGCCATTGTACTCTACCTTCCCGATTATTTCTTGATCGGCTTACGCGGACCCTTACGGGTGCGAGCGTTGGTTTTAGTACGCTGTCCACGTAGCGGTAGACTGCGACGATGACGAAGACCACGGTAACAGCCAAGGTCCATAAGACGCTTGATGTTCATAGATACTTCACGACGTAGATCACCTTCTACAGTGTACTTAGCTACACCATCACGCAGTTGATCGATCTGCTCTTCAGTTAGTTCACTGATCTTAACATCTTCAGCAATACCCACTTCAGCTAGGATAGCTTGAGAGCGAGTTTTACCGATGCCGTAGATCGCCGTTAGAGCGATTACAGCGTGTTTCTGATCAGGAATGTTAATGCCTGCTATACGGGCCATTATTCACTCCTAAGTGTTTCTATAAAAGAATTAGCCGCAGCAAAGCCCGTTATGGATACGCTGCGGAATACTACTTCTTTTGCACGCAAAAGGTAGGCCGAGGAATATACTCGACCCAACCTTCATTTTCAAGTAAAAATTTCTGCTAATTAGCCTTGGCGCTGTTTGTGCTTTGGCTCACTGCAAATCACGCGAACGACACCGTTACGCTTGATTACTTTACAGTTACGGCAGATTTTTTTAACGGAAGCACGAACTTTCATTGCTAAACTCCGTAAATGAAACTGAGTCTACCGCCGGATTAACGGCCGTAGCCTTTCAGATTCGCTTTCTTCAACACAGAATCATACTGTTGAGACATCAGATGAGTCTGTACCTGTGCCATAAAGTCCATAATTACAACAACTACGATTAGTAGTGATGTACCGCCGAAGTAGAAACGTACGTTCCACGCGACCATCATGAACTCGGGAATCAGACAGATAAAGGTAATGTACAGTGCACCAGCAAGGGTAAGACGTGTCATTACTTTATCGATGTACTTCGCTGTCTGCTCACCTGGGCGGATACCGGGTACGAATGCACCAGACTTCTTCAAGTTATCTGCTGTTTCACGCGGGTTGAAAACCAACGCCGTGTAGAAGAAACAGAAGAAGATAATTGCTGCTGCATATAGCATTACATACAATGGCTGACCTGGGCTAAGAGCCAAAGACACGTCAGTTAACCAACCGAACGCGCTGCTCTCACCATTCTGACCAAACCACTGAGCCAGTGTTCCTGGGAACAGGATAATGCTTGATGCGAAAATCGCTGGAATAACACCTGCCATATTAATTTTAAGTGGCAAGTGAGAACTTTGTGCAGCAAATACTTTACGACCTTGTTGACGCTTCGCGTAGTTAACGACGATTCGACGCTGACCACGTTCCATGAAAACAACGAAGTAAATTACTGCAAAAGCTAATACCGCGATTAGCAACAGAAGAAGTACATGCAATTCACCTTGACGCGCTTGCTCGATTGTTTGACCGATTGCAGAAGGCAATCCAGCAACAATACCTGCAAAAATTAGTAACGAAATACCGTTACCAATTCCACGCTCTGTAATTTGTTCACCTAACCACATTAGGAACATGGTGCCGGTTACTAAACTTACGGTAGCAATTAGCGTAAACATGGTTTGGTTGATAACAACCAGATTGTCGACCATGTTTGGTAAGCCTGTTGCGATACCTATAGCCTGGAAGGTTGCAAGTACAAGCGTGCCGTAGCGTGTGTATTGGCTGATCTTACGACGGCCTGCTTCACCCTCTTTTTTGAGTTCAGCTAACGCTGGATGAACTACAGTTAGCAATTGGACAACAATAGATGCCGAAATATACGGCATGATGCCCAATGCTAATATAGATGCACGCTCAAGAGCACCACCGGAGAACATGTTAAACATTTCAACGATGGTACCTTTTTGCTGTTCGAACAAATCGGCAAGTACAGCAGCGTCAATACCAGGAATCGGCACAAAAGAGCCGGCTCGGAATACTAAAAGTGCACCAATTACGAATAACAAGCGCGACTTTAGTTCACTTAAGCCGCTCTGAGCACTACGAAAATCTTGTCCTGGTTTCTTAGCCATCTGTACCTCGTTCCTCGAGATTATTCCTCGATTTTACCGCCTGCAGCTTCGATTGCAGCTTTAGCGCCTTTAGTCACACGTAGACCTTTAACAGTCACTGCTTTGTTAATTTCACCAGAAAGAACAACTTTAACGAATTCGATGTTCTTAGTGATGATGTTAGCAGCTTTAAGGCTGTTTAGATCAACCACGTCACCAGAAACTTTCGCTAGCTCAGCTAGACGAACTTCAGCAGACACTAGGCTCTTACGAGAAGTGAAACCGAATTTTGGTAGACGTTGTTTCAGAGGCATCTGACCGCCTTCGAAACCTGGACGAACTTTACCGCCAGAACGTGATTTTTGACCTTTGTGACCACGGCCACCAGTTTTACCTAGGCCAGAACCGATACCACGGCCTACACGCTTAGGAGCATGTTTAGAGCCAGCAGCCGGTGCAAGAGTATTCAAACGCATTCTGATTACTCCTCAACTTTAACCATGTAGTAAACCTTGTTGATCATACCGCGTACGCACGGAGTATCTTCAAGTTCTACTGTGTGGTTGATTTTACGAAGACCTAGACCACGCAAAGTAGCTTTGTGCTTTGGTAGGCGGCCAATTGAGCTTTTAGTTTGAGTTACTTTAATAGTTGCCATGGTGTTCTTACTCCGAAATAGCTTCAACAGTTAGACCACGTTTAGCAGCAACCATTTCTGGCGACTTCATGCTACCTAGTGCATCGATCGTTGCACGAACGATGTTGATAGGGTTCGTTGAACCGTATGCTTTAGATAGTACGTTGTGTACACCAGCAACTTCTAGTACTGCACGCATCGCACCACCTGCGATAACACCAGTACCTTCTGCTGCAGGCTGCATGTAAACTTTAGAGCCCGAGTGGCGACCTTTCACTGGGTGGTGAAGAGTGCCTTCGTTTAGAGCGATCGTAGTCATGTTACGACGCGCTTTTTCCATTGCTTTTTGGATCGCTGCAGGTACTTCACGAGCTTTGCCGTAACCGAAACCTACACGACCATTACCGTCACCAACTACTGTTAGTGCAGTGAAGCTCATGATTCGACCGCCTTTAACCGTTTTAGAAACACGGTTAACTGCGATTAGCTTTTCTTGCAAATCATTCGCTTGAACTTGTTGTTCTTTAGCCATCTTCCAACCCTACCTTAGAATTTCAGACCAGCTTCGCGAGCAGATTCTGCTAGCGCCGCTACTCGACCGTGGTATTGGAAACCAGAACGATCAAATGCAACTGCAGTTACGCCTTTTTCAAGAGCGCGTTCTGCAACAGCTTTACCTACTGCTTTAGCTGCATCAACGTTACCAGTGTATTTCACTTGCTCACGGATCGCTTTTTCTACAGTAGAAGCTGCTGCGATAACCTCAGAGCCGTTAGCCGCGATAACCTGTGCGTACACGTGACGAGGAGTACGGTGTACAACTAGGCGAGTCGCACCCAGTTCTGCAATCTTACGACGTGCGCGTGTAGCACGACGGATGCGAGATGCTTTCTTATCCATAGTGTTACCTTACTTCTTCTTAGCTTCTTTAGTACGCACATTTTCATCTGCGTAACGAACACCTTTACCTTTGTAAGGCTCAGGTTGACGGTAAGAACGAATGTCAGCCGCAACTTGACCAACTAGTTGTTTGTCACAACCAGTAATCACGATTTCAGTTTGGCTTGGACATTCAGCTTTGATACCCGCTGGCAACTCGTGCTCAACTGGGTGTGAGAAGCCTAGTGTTAGACCTACAGCGTTGCCTTTGATAGCAGCACGGTAACCAACACCTTTAAGAGTTAGCTTCTTAGTAAAGCCTTCAGTAACACCAACAACCATGTTGTTAACTAGTGCACGAGCAGTACCTGCTTGTGCCCAAGCGTTAGCAACACCTTCTTTAGGACCGAAAGTTAGGTTGTTTTCTTCCTGAGCGATAACTACAGCGTCGTTTAGTACGCGAGTTAGTTCGCCTTTAGCACCTTTTACAGTGATTTCTTGGCCGTTTAGTTTCACCTCTACGCCAGCTGGAATAGCGACAGGTGCTTTAGCAACACGAGACATATTCTACTCCTATTAAGCTACGTAGCAGATGATTTCACCACCAAGACCTGCTTTACGTGCAGCGCGGTCTGACATAAGACCCTTGGAAGTAGAAACGATAGCAATACCAAGACCACCCATTACAGAAGGAAGTTCATCTTTCTTCTTGTAAACACGTAGACCTGGACGAGAAACACGTTTAAGTTGCTCGATTACTGGTTTAGCTTGGAAGTACTTAAGAGTTACTTCTAGCTCAGGTTTTGCTTCGCCTTCAACAGCGAAGTCAACGATGTAACCTTCAGCTTTTAGTAGTGCAGCAATTGCAACTTTAAGCTTTGAAGAAGGCATTTTAACAGCAACTTTGTTTGCTGCCTGACCGTTACGAACGCGGGTCAGCATATCCGAAATCGGATCTTGCATGCTCATATGATTTACTCCAAATGATTAAGTGGCAATTACCAGCTAGCCTTACGAAGACCCGGAATCTCGCCTTTCATGCAAGCTTCACGAACCTTAATACGGCTTAGACCGAACTTACGTAGGTAACCGTGTGGACGACCAGTTTGGTTACAACGGTTGCGCTGACGTGATGCACTTGAATCACGTGGAAGAGATTGCAGTGTAAGAACTGCGTTCCAACGATCTTCTTCAGATGCGTTTACATCGCTGATGATAGCTTTTAGCGCTGCACGCTTTTCAGCGAACTTAGCTACTAGCTTTGCACGTTTAGCTTCACGTGCTTTCATTGATTGTTTAGCCATAACAGTAACCCTTCACCTTACTTACGGAATGGGAAGTTAAAGGCAGCCAGCAGAGCACGGCCTTCCTCATCAGTACCAGCAGACGTCGTAATAGTGATGTCTAGACCGCGTACACGATCAACTTTATCAAAGTCGATTTCCGGGAAGATGATTTGCTCGCGAACGCCCATGCTGTAGTTACCGCGACCGTCAAAAGACTTAGCGCTAACACCACGGAAGTCACGTACACGTGGAAGAGCGATGTTAATCAAACGCTCAAGAAAATCCCACATACGTTCGCCACGCAAGGTTACTTTACAACCGATAGGGTAGCCTTCACGGATTTTGAAACCTGCAACAGATTTACGCGCTTTAGTGATAAGTGGCTTTTGACCAGAGATCGTTGCCATATCAGATGCTGCGTTTTCTAGCAGTTTCTTATCGTTGATTGCTTCACCAACACCCATGTTTAGGGTGATTTTCTCGATTCTAGGGACTTGCATGACGCTTGTGTAACTGAACTGTTTGGTCAGTTCAGCGACTACAGACGACTTGTAGTAATCATGCAGTTTCGCCATAGTAGAACTCCAAATTACTTCTATTAGTTAGAAACGGTTTCGCCGTTAGACTTGAAGAAACGAACTTTTTTGCCGTCTTCAAAACGGAAACCGATACGGTCAGCTTTACCAGTAGCTGCATTAAAGATAGCCACGTTAGAAACATCGATTGCTGCTTCTTGCTCTACGATACCGCCTTGGATACCTAGTGCAGGAACAGGTTTCTGGTGTTTCTTAACAAGGTTGATACCTTCAACGATAACTTTACCAGTTGCTAGGACCTTAGTTACTTTACCTTTCTTGCCTTTGTCTTTACCAGCAAGAACGATTACTTCGTCATTACGACGGATTTTAGCTGCCATTTCTACGTGCTCCTTACAGAACTTCTGGAGCCAGTGAAACGATCTTCATGAACTTATCGCCACGAAGTTCGCGTGTCACAGGACCAAAGATACGTGTACCGATTGGTTGCTCAGTAGTGTTATTCAACAGTACGCAAGCATTTCGGTCGAAGCGAATGACAGAACCGTCAGGACGACGTACGCCTTTACGGGTGCGCACTACAACCGCCTTCATAACGTCACCTTTTTTAACTTTACCGCGAGGAATTGCTTCCTTAACAGTAACTTTGATGACGTCACCGATATGTGCATAACGGCGGTGTGAGCCACCCAGAACCTTAATACACATTACGCTGCGTGCGCCTGAGTTATCAGCTGCGTCCAGCATACTTTGCATTTGGATCATGTTAGTGCTCCGCTAAATATTAATAACTAGACCCATCACGGGTCGGGCTGCCTCTTTATAAGGGACGCGAATTGTACCACCCTTTTCTGTGATTGGGTAGTCAAAAAATAAACGGCTCCAAAAATATTTTTGGAGCCGTTTCTTATCATAGAAGAGTGAAGATTACATCTTCGCCTTTTCTACAACTTTCACCAAAGTCCAAGACTTAGTCTTAGACAGTGGACGACACTCTGCGATTTCAACAGTGTCGCCAATGCCACACTCGTTGTTTTCGTCATGTGCGTGTACTTTAGTCGTACGTTTAACGAACTTACCGTAAATTGGGTGTTTTACGAAACGTTCGATTGCAACAGTGATAGACTTGTCCATCTTGTCGCTAACAACACGACCTTGTTGAGTACGTTTTACTTCGCTCATTATGCGCCTGCCTTCTCAGTCAAAACAGTTTTCACACGTGCGATATCACGGCGTACAGCTTTCAGAGTATGAGTTTGCTGTAGTTGACCAGTTGCAGCTTGCATGCGCAAGTTGAACTGTTCACGTAGCAAATTCATTAGCTCAGCGTTAAGCTCTTCAACGCTTTTCTCGCGTAGATCTTGTGCTTTCATCACATCACCTGCTTAGTTACAAATGTAGTTTTGAAAGGCAGTTTACGTGCCGCTAGACGGAACGCTTCACGTGCCAATTCTTCAGGTACACCACCCATTTCGTACATAACCTTACCAGGTTGGATTTGGGCTACCCAGTACTCAACGTTACCTTTACCCTTACCTTGACGAACTTCTAGTGGTTTTTCTGTGATTGGTTTGTCTGGGAACACACGGATCCAGATTTTACCTTGACGCTTAACGTGACGTGTCATTGCACGACGTGCCGCTTCGATTTGACGAGCAGTTAGACGACCACGGCCAACAGCTTTAAGACCGAATTCGCCGAAGCTTACATCAGTACCTTTAGCTAGACCACGGTTACGACCAGTCTGAACCTTACGGAACTTAGTACGTTTAGGTTGTAGCATCTGTCGACTCCTTACTTACGGCCTTTACGCTGCTTCTTAGGCTTGTCGCCTTTAGGCTCTACAGCGTTAGCTGCTGGCATACCACCTAGGATTTCACCTTTGAAGATCCAAGTTTTAATGCCGATCACACCGTATTGAGTGTGAGCCGAAGAAGTTGCGTAATCAATGTCAGCACGTAGAGTGTGTAGAGGCACACGGCCTTCACGGTACCACTCTGAACGTGCGATTTCAGCGCCGCCTAGACGACCGCTTACTTCCACTTTGATACCTTTAGCGCCTAGACGCATAGCGTTTTGTACTGCGCGCTTCATAGCACGACGGAACATAACACGACGCTCTAGCTGAGACGCGATGCTGTCACCAACAAGTTGCGCATCTAGTTCAGGCTTACGTACTTCAGCGATGTTAATTTGCGCTGGTACACCTGCAATTTTAGCTACAGCTGCGCGTAGCTTCTCAACGTCTTCACCTTTCTTACCGATAACAACGCCTGGACGAGCAGTGTGAATAGTCACACGGATGCTCTTAGCAGGACGCTCGATAACGATGCGTGATAGAGACGCTTTTTTCAGTTCACTTGTAAGGAACTGACGTACCTTGAAGTCGCCGTCTAGGTTGTCAGCGAAATCTTTGGTGTTAGCAAACCATGTAGCATTCCAAGGCTTAACGATGCCTAGACGAATACCATTTGGATGTACTTTTTGACCCATTGCTTACTCTCCTAGTCTCTAGCGATCTGCTACAACAACAGTGATGTGGCTTGAACGCTTCAAGATACGATCCGCACGACCTTTAGCACGAGGCATAATACGCTTCATGGTTGGGCCTTCATCTACAAAGATTTTTGCGACATTCAGATCGTCAATATCTGCACCTTCGTTGTGCTCCGCGTTAGCGATAGCAGACTCTAGAACTTTCTTAACTAGTGCAGCAGCTTTTTTGTTGCTGAACGTTAGGATTTCTAGAGCTTGGTCAACAGATTTACCACGGATTAGATCCGCAACTAAGCGAGCTTTCTGAGGCGAAATGCGAGCAAAGTTATGTTTAGCAATTGCTTCCATTATCTACTCCTTAGCGCTTCTTAGCTTTCTTATCCGCAGCGTGACCGCGGTAAGTACGTGTTGGTGCGAATTCGCCCAGTTTGTGACCGATCATTTCATCAGTTACAAATACTGGTACGTGCTGACGACCATTATGGACAGCGATGGTCAAACCGATCATCGTAGGGATGATCATTGAACGACGGGACCAAGTCTTAATAGGCTTTTTGTCTCCGCTTTCCACCGCTTTCTCTACCTTCTTCAGCAAGTGTAGGTCAATAAAAGGACCTTTCTTGAGAGAACGTGGCATGGCGATTCCTCTTTATATAGATTACTTGTTACGACGACGTACGATGTACTTGTCAGTGCGTTTGTTCTTACGAGTCTTGAAGCCTTTAGTTGGCATACCCCAAGGAGATACTGGATGACGGCCACCAGAAGTACGACCTTCACCACCACCGTGTGGGTGATCAACCGGGTTCATTACTACACCACGTACGGTTGGACGTACGCCGCGCCAGCGTGAAGCACCAGCTTTACCAAGTTCGCGTAGCATGTGCTCAGAGTTACCAACTTCACCGATTGTTGCACGGCCTTCAGAAAGAACTTTGCGCATTTCGCCAGAACGTAGACGGATAGTTACGTACGCACCGTCGCGAGCAACGATTTGAGCGTAAGCACCAGCCGAACGAGCTAGCTGACCACCTTTACCAGGTTTAAGTTCAACATTGTGTACAGTTGAACCTACTGGGATGTTACGCATTGGTAGAGTGTTACCAGCTTTGATTGGTGCATCAACACCAGACTGAATAACATCACCAGCTACAACACCTTTAGGTGCTAGGATGTAGCGACGCTCACCGTCTTTGTAAAGAACTAGAGCAATGTTTGCGCTACGGTTTGGATCGTATTCTAGACGCTCAACTGTCGCTGGGATACCGTCTTTAGTACGTTTGAAGTCAATTACACGGTAGTGATGCTTGTGACCACCGCCGATGTGACGTACTGTGATACGACCGTTGTTGTTACGACCGCCATTCTTAGAGTTTTTCTCTAGAAGAGGTGCGTATGGCTTGCCCTTGTGTAGGTCAGCGTTAACAACTTTAACAACGTGACGACGACCAGGGGAAGTCGGCTTACATTTAACAATAGCCATTTTTAACTACTCCTGTTATTCCGCGCCGCCAACAAAGTCAAGATCTTGACCTTCTTTCAAAGTAACGTACGCTTTCTTAACGTCGCTGCGGCGACCTTGGCGTAGACCTTGACGTTTGGTCTTACCCTTAGTGATAAGAGTATTTACAGACTTAACTTCAACTTCAAATAGCTTTTCTACAGCTGCTTTGATCTCTTTTTTAGTTGCATCTTTAGCTACTTTGAAAACGATAGTGTTCGCTTTCTCAGCTGCCATAGTTGCTTTTTCAGAGATGTGCGGTGCACGTAGAACTTTTAGGATACGCTCTTCAGTGATCATGCTAGCATTTCCTCTACTTGCTTAACTGCTTCTGCAGTCATTACAACTTTGTCAAACGCGATTAGAGATACTGGATCGATACCAGCAACATCACGTGCGTCAACTTTGTATAGGTTACGAGCAGCTAGGAATAGATTCTCATCTACTTCGCTAGTCACGATTAGAGCGTCAGTTAGCTCAAGCTCTTTCAGCTTAGCAACTAGCTCTTTAGTCTTTGGTGCTTCAACTGAGAAGTTATCAACAACGATTAGACGCTCTTGACGAACAAGCTCAGAAAGAATGCTCTTCATAGCACCGCGGTACATTTTTTTGTTTACTTTTTGGCTGTGATCTTGTGGTTTCGCAGCAAAAGTAACACCACCTGTACGCCAGATTGGGCTACGAATTGTACCAGCGCGAGCGCGACCAGTACCTTTTTGACGCCATGGCTTAGCGCCACCGCCAGATACTTCTGAACGTGTTTTTTGAGCACGTGTACCTTGACGAGCACCTGCTGCGTACGCAACAACTACTTGGTGTACAAGAGCTTCGTTAAACTCACGTCCGAAAGTAGTTTCGGAAACAGTTAGTGCATCAGCACCTTTAACCATTAGTTCCATTACTTACTCCTGAGACGTTATGCTTTAACAGCTGGTTTAACGATCACGTTGCCGCCAGTTGCGCCTGGGACTGCACCTTTAATAAGAAGCAGGTTGCGCTCAGCGTCAACACGTACGATCTCTAGGTTTTGAGTCGTTACACGCTCAGCACCCATGTGACCTGCCATTTTCTTGCCTTTAAATACGCGACCTGGAGTCTGACATTGACCGATAGAACCAGGAGCACGGTGAGACAATGAGTTACCGTGAGTCATATCTTGAGTACGGAAGTTCCAACGCTTAACAGCGCCTTGGAAACCTTTACCCTTAGATGTACCAGTAACGTCTACTTTCTTAGTTTCGTTGAATAGTTCAACAGTTAGTTCAGCACCAACTTCGAACTCTTCGCCGTTTTCTAAACGGAATTCCCAAAGACCGCGACCAGCTTCAACGCCAGCTTTAGCAAAGTGACCTGCTTCAGCTTTGTTTACGCGGTTAGCTTTCTTAGAACCAGCTGTAACCTGAATTGCAGCGTAGCCATCAGTTTCAAGAGTTTTCACTTGAGAAACACGGTTAGCTTCAACTTCAACAACAGTTACTGGGATAGAAACGCCTTCTTCAGTAAATACGCGGGTCATGCCCACTTTACGACCGATTAGACCAATCATACTTCTAATCTCCCTTAACCTAGGCTAATTTGAACGTCAACGCCCGCAGCAAGGTCTAGACGCATTAGAGCATCAACAGTTTTGTCTGTTGGCTCAACGATGTCGATTAGACGCTTGTGAGTACGGATTTCGTACTGGTCACGTGCTTTCTTGTTAACGTGTGGAGAGATAAGAACTGTGAAACGCTCTTTACGAGTTGGTAGTGGGATTGGACCACGAACCTGTGCGCCAGTGCGCTTAGCTGTTTCAACGATTTCCGCTGTAGAAGCATCGATTAGTTTGTAATCGAAAGCTTTTAGGCGGATACGGATACGTTGGTTCTGCATGAGACAGAGCTCCAATTTTAAAAATTACACAAACAATATCGCCACTCAAACTCGTCAAGACGAGAGAATGCCGATTGATTTATGTGAAACCGTAGCATCCAAGATTAGGACGCATTGTCAGTTAATTTTCGATTAACAATCCCTACGTGCCAAAGTCACCTTTGGGGATAGTTTTTCCGAAGAAAAGATAGCTAATTGTATTAACCGCGAACATAAGCTGAGTCTACATTACCTAACAGTCCTATAAGGAAGTTAGCTCCTCACTGCTCATTGGTTCACAACTGGCTTAACCAGTGCGACGCATTATACAGATCACACTTTAGGTTGCAAGGGCTGAATGAAAAATAATCGAAACTATTTTTAACTTGCTGTTTTATGGTCACCTGCAAAATGGGCCATAAACAAAAAGGACGCCGAAGCGTCCTTTTCTAAACTGTAATCGTAATAGCAGTTGCTATTATTTCTTACCGCTTGATAGTGCACCGAAACGCTTGTTGAAGCGATCAACACGGCCGCCTGTATCAACGATACGTTGCTTACCAGTGTAGAATGGGTGACACTTGTCACACACGTCTAGGTGAATAGACTCTTTACCTAGAGTAGAGTTGAACTCGAAAGAGTTGCCGCAAGAACAAGTAGCGTTTACTGCTTTGTATTCTGGGTGGATACCAGCTTTCATGGGATAACCTCAATAGTAGGCCGTGTCGCTATACGAATCTAAGCCGCACACCACACGCAATTAATAATAAAATGGGATACCGCACCAACCAATTGCTGAAGCCATATCTCAAGGCGCGATATAGTAATGAATCCCCTAGATAGGATCAATACGTATGGCAATTTTTTCGCCACTTTTTTCACCAATCCGGTGATATTAGTATATTTCCGAACACACTCTGTAGGTTGACTCGTATTCCTGGGGCGATTTTAATAAACTCTACAGTCCTTTCTTCTTTTATATAGCTACGAATCTATGCATCCATCCATTGCTAGAGTGGCACTGCCCGTACCTCTCGACAAACAATTTGACTATGCCATCCCAGGATACCTGTTTCCTATCATTGGCGGGCGCGTATCCGTACCTTTTGGACGTCAAACGTTAGTTGGCATCGTCACCGCGATGGTTAATCACTCGGACTTTCCCCAAGATCAACTCAAGCCAATCAAAGCAGTTCTTGATTCTCAGCCGGTATGGTCTGAAAAGCTTTATTCGTTGCTGACTTGGTGCAGCCAGTTCTACCAATACCCACTTGGAGATACGCTACACAATGCGATGCCGGCAGCTCTGCGTAAAGGAAAGCCTGCAGATTTTGCGACGCTACAAGAGTGGCAAATTACCGAATCCGGTAAAGACAAGCTGATGCAAGGGCTTGATCGTCGAGCGGTCAAACAACAGAAGGTCTTGCAAATGTTGATTAACGGCGCTTTGCCTCACCAGGAATTTGTCGACCAAGAGATAGCCTCAACAGTACTAAAGTCTTTAGAAGAGAAAGGCTGGATTGAACGTATCGAGAAGAAGCCTGCAATCACCCAGTGGGGACAGCACGTTGAATCCGACGTCGAGAAGCCAAAGCTCAACCACGAACAAGCGCTGGCTATTGCGAGTGTAAATAGCCAAACAGGTTTTGCTTGCTATTTATTAGAAGGCGTCACGGGCTCAGGTAAGACAGAAGTGTACCTTAACCTGATCAAACCGGTCTTAGAGAAAGGTAAACAAGCCTTGGTTTTAGTACCAGAGATTGGCTTAACACCACAAACCATCAACCGCTTTAAACGCCGTTTTAATGTGCCAGTTGACGTTATCCACTCCGGGTTAAACGAGACGGAGCGTCTGAATGCATGGCTTTCTGCACGCGACAAAGCGGCCGGAATCATTATCGGCACACGCTCTGCCCTACTCGCGCCTTTTGCTGATCTCGGGATTATCATTGTGGACGAGGAACATGACACCTCTTACAAACAGCAAGATAGCTTGCGTTATCATGCACGCGATGTTGCTGTAATGCGCGCCCATAAAGAACAAGTTCCGATTGTTCTGGGCTCAGCTACACCTGCACTGGAGACATTGCACAATGCCTTGTCAGGCAAGTATCACCATTTAACCCTGACCCAACGCGCAGGCTCTGCGGTTCCTACTACTAATAAAGTGCTCGACGTCAAAGGTCAGTATTTAGAAAGTGGTTTATCTGCCCCATTGATTGCGGAAATGCGCAAACACCTTAAAGCAGGCAATCAGGTGATGTTGTTTCTTAACCGTCGTGGTTTCTCCCCTGCTCTCATGTGCCATGAATGTGGTTGGATTGCCGAATGCAAACGTTGTGATGCTTATTACACCTTCCACCAATACAGCAATGAGATTCGCTGCCACCATTGTGGTTCACAGCAACCAGTGATTCATCAGTGTCAGGGCTGTGGTTCAACTCAACTGGTTACCGTTGGTGTCGGTACCGAACAGTTAGAACAACAATTGGCACAACTGTTCCCCGAATACAAAGCCATCCGTATCGACAGGGATAGCACGCGCCGAAAAGGCAGCTTAGAAGACGCGTTGGAATCCATCCGTAAGGGTGAATATCAAATTTTGATTGGCACTCAAATGTTGGCTAAGGGACACCATTTCCCCAATGTAACGCTCGTCGCCTTGCTAGATGTTGATGGCTCTCTATATAGTAGCGACTTTCGCGCCTCCGAAAGATTAGCGCAGCTATTCATTCAGGTCGCAGGGCGAGCCGGACGTGCAAGTAAGCCGGGGGAAGTGGTTTTGCAGACTCACCATCCTGAGCACAGTTTGTTGCAAGCCTTATTGGAAAAGGACTACCGACACTTCGCTATGACGGCATTAGAGGAACGTAAACTGGCGCAGTTGCCACCGTACAGTTTCCTTACTCTATTTAAAGCCGAAGCGAATCAGAGCGAGATCGTAGAAGATTTTCTGCGTCAAGTTCGCTTTACCTTAGAATCGCACCCTTTATTTGACGACACCTGCATGGTGCTTGGTCCAACACCATCGCCTCTCGCCAAACGCGCAGGCAAATACCGTTGGCAGCTGTTACTCCAAACCCAGCACCGTTCATTAATGCAAAAGTTATTAACCAGTGCCAAACCTGCTATTGAGTTGTTGCCTAATTCCAAAAAAGTTCGCTGGAATTTAGACATAGAACCACAAGATCTCAGCTAGCAAACGTTTAACTATGTAATGAATTACCTTTTAATGTGATGAGACTCACATCAAGATTGCAATTTTTGTTAAACAGACCGTAACTTTCCCGATAGAAATGAATAGACTATCCAAATTAGCAAAGTCTAAAGTGGGTTTACCCCATAGGCTTAGATTAAAACAATGACTATTCCCAAAATTTGAAGCAGTAGCCAAGCGATGCTTTATCGCCTACTCCCTAAAAATAACCACTAACAACGTGATTAGATAGGCACTGATTACCAGTGATAAAGACCTACGACTTCTGACAGGGAATAACGTCATCTTGGCAAAAATTTGAGAGGTTAAACACTATGGCGACAATGAAGGATGTTGCCCAGCTTGCGGGAGTGTCGACAGCTACGGTATCTCGAGCATTAATGAATCCAGAAAAAGTCTCTTCTTCAACAAGAAAAAGAGTCGAAGATGCCGTCCTTGAAGCGGGCTATTCTCCAAATTCATTAGCGCGTAATCTACGTAGAAACGAATCAAAAACGATTGTTACCATCGTTCCTGACATCTGTGATCCTTACTTTTCTGAAATCATTCGTGGTATCGAAGACGCAGCTATGGAACATGGCTACCTCGTACTGCTCGGTGACAGCGGCCAGCAGAAAAAGCGTGAAAGCTCGTTTGTGAATCTAGTGTTCACCAAACAAGCCGATGGCATGTTACTGCTTGGTACCGACCTGCCATTTGATGTCAGCAAGCCAGAACAGAAAAACCTGCCACCAATGGTCATGGCTTGTGAGTTTGCGCCAGAGCTAGAATTACCAACCGTGCACATTGACAACCTAACGTCTGCTTTTGAAGCGGTCAATTACCTAACTCAACTTGGCCATAAACGCATAGCACAAATTTCAGGGCCAGACACAGCGGTATTGTGCCAGTTCCGCCAGCAAGGTTATCAACAAGCCTTACGTCGCGCGGGGATCAGTAAAGACCCACAATACAGTGTTATCACTGAGTTTTCTTTTGACGGCGGCGCGAAAGCTGTACGTAAGTTGCTAGAACTTCCAGAGCCACCAACTGCGATTTTCTGCCACTGCGACACCATGGCAATCGGCGCAATCCAAGAAGCGAAACGACTCGGTCTGCGCGTTCCGCAAGATTTGTCAGTGGTTGGTTTCGATGATATCAACTTTGCTCAATACTGCGATCCACCGTTAACGACCATTTCTCAACCTCGTTATGAAATTGGCCGCCAAGCGATGCTTATGATGCTTGAACTACTTAAAGGCCATGACGTTCATTCAGGTTCACGCTTACTAGAAACTAAGCTTGTTGTCCGTGGTAGCGCAGCGCCACCGCAACGCGCCTAAGCGCTCGGTAGTCCAACGCGACCTATCATGTAAACTAACGATAAGCGGTACCCATTGGTGCCGCTTTTTGTCTTCTCTATCTGATACGTAGCTATCAAGATTACATCAATAGGGTGTTTTCTCGACCCGTTCTGGATTAACATATTTGGAAGAATCCTTGATGACCAGAAGTAACCGTGGCAAACAGAGATTATGTGAGACGGGGGCGAGGCGCTCCAAAAAAGTCGACAAAAAAACAACCTCCCAAAAGAAAACCTTGGCGTAGTGGTCTACTTGCAATCTTGCTTGTGGGCGGTTTTGGCTATGGTCTGTATTTATTAAGTAACGATCCAGAACCGAAACCACCCGTGGTTCAACAACCTACCACGACCGTCAGTAAGCCAAAGCCGAAAAAGGATTTGCCACCACCACCTGAAGAGAAGTGGGAATACGTCGAATCTTTACCCAAGCGAGAAGTGGAAGTCGTCGCCAAAGAAATCGAAGTATCTAAAATCCCATACGTAATGCAGTGTGGCGCTTACAAAACCCAAGCACAGGCCGAAGAACGAAAACTGGCTATTGCTTTCCAAGGTCTTTCGAGCAAAATTCGTAAGAAAGAAGGCAGTTCTTGGTACCGTGTTGTACTTGGCCCGTACAAGTTCAAACGCGATGCAGAAAAAGATCGCCACAAGTTGCAACGCGCGAAAATCGAACCGTGCGCAATTTGGAAAGAAAACTTCTAATCTCACAAAGACCAACCGCATTCGCTGTTGGTCTTTTTTATTCCTCGCGTGTTATTGGCATCATCAGCGTTAGCAAATGTGAAAAACGCCCTCCCCTTGAATCCCAAGTTCCTCTCCCCCATATACTGAATTAAATCCAAAGAGAAATAATTAAGAGGTCGACTGTGACTACCATTGTATCTGTACGTCGAAATAACAAAGTCGTCATCGCGGGTGATGGCCAAGTATCTCTAGGCAATACCGTCATGAAAGGTAACGCGCGCAAAGTTCGCCGCCTATACAACAATAAAGTGCTTGCTGGCTTTGCTGGCGGTACAGCGGACGCCTTCACCCTATTTGAACGCTTTGAAAGCAAACTACAAATGCACCAGGGCCACCTGACGAAAGCAGCCGTAGAACTGGCAAAAGACTGGCGCAGCGACCGAGCTCTTCGCAAATTAGAAGCGTTACTTGCTGTTGCAGACGAAACAGCATCACTCATCATCACTGGTAACGGCGATGTCGTTCAGCCAGAAAATGATTTGATTGCGATTGGTTCTGGTGGTGCATACGCACAAGCAGCCGCAACTGCACTTTTAGAAAATACTGACTTAGATGCACGTGAAATCGCGGAAAAGGCACTAAACATCGCTGGTGATATCTGTGTATTCACCAACCATCACCACACCGTAGAAGAGCTAGACTCAACTACAGAGCCTGAAACCCCAGCCGCGTAATCGTAACGAAGTAAGGAAAGAATATGTCTGAAATGACCCCTCGCGAAATCGTTCATGAACTGAACCGTCACATCATTGGTCAAGACAAAGCAAAACGTTCGGTTGCGATTGCCCTTCGTAACCGCTGGCGTCGCATGCAGCTAGAAGAAAGCTTGCGCGTCGAAGTCACACCGAAGAACATTCTGATGATTGGTCCAACTGGTGTTGGTAAGACAGAGATTGCTCGTCGTCTTGCTAAACTAGCCAATGCGCCATTCATCAAAGTCGAAGCAACAAAGTTCACCGAGGTGGGTTACGTTGGTAAAGAAGTTGAAACCATCATTCGTGACCTGACTGATGTCGCTGTGAAGATGACCCACCAACAAGCGATGGAAAAAGTAAAATTCCGCGCTGAAGAACAAGCTGAAGAGCGCATTCTCGATGCACTACTGCCACCAGCACGCGATAGCTGGGGTCAAGTCGAGCAGAAAGAAGACACCTCAAACACTCGCCAAATCTTCCGTAAAAAACTACGTGAAGGTCAGCTAGACGATAAAGAGATTGAAATCGATGTAGCCGCGCCTCAAATGGGTGTGGAGATCATGGCACCTCCTGGTATGGAAGAAATGACCAACCAGCTACAAGGTATGTTCCAAAACCTTGCCGGCGACACCAAGAAAAAGCGTAAGCTGAAAATCAAAGACGCGATGAAAGCGCTGGCAGAAGAAGAAGCAGCAAAACTTGTAAACCAAGAAGAGCTAAAAGAAGCCGCGATTTTCAACGTAGAAAACAACGGTATTGTTTTCATTGATGAAATCGACAAGATTTGTAAACGCGGCGAAAGCTCTGGCCCGGACGTGTCTCGTGAAGGTGTGCAACGTGACTTACTTCCTCTGATCGAAGGCAGTACCGTTTCGACAAAACACGGCATGGTAAAAACAGACCACATTCTGTTTGTTGCATCCGGTGCTTTCCAGGTCGCGAAGCCTTCTGACCTTATCCCAGAGCTGCAAGGCCGTCTGCCAATCCGTGTTGAACTTGAAGCTCTAAGCAGTAACGACTTCAAACGCATTCTGACCGAACCTAAAGCGTCATTGACTGAGCAATACATCGCGTTGATGAAGACAGAAGATGTAGACATTGAATTTACTGAAGACGGTATCACGCGAATTGCAGAAGCCGCATGGACGGTAAACGAAACCACAGAAAACATCGGTGCTCGTCGTCTGCATACCGTTATGGAACGTCTGATGGACGAAATCTCTTACGATGCAGCAGAGCAATCTGGTGCTAAGTTTGTGATTGACGCAGCTTACGTTAAAGAACGTTTAGGCGATACGATCGAAAACGAAGACCTAAGTCGCTTTATTCTGTAACTAGTAAGAATCAATTAGCCTAGAAAATTACCTAGTGTAAATGTACATATTTGGAAATTTTCATTTGGTTCATTTAAGCCATTACCATCACGCCACTTTAAATAAGAGTGACACTGGGTAATGGCTTTCTTTATCTACGCGAAAATGATACTAAATTTCAAAAAAAAATATCCATAGACGATGAGAGCGCAATGCCTATACCTCTATGGATAACGAATTAAATTTACTCTAATCTCGTAGCGCCATGTAACACGCGTTTTCACCTTATTGTAGGATGAGAGCTTTTAGACAACTAATCGAAATCTATGTTTAATATCAATTAGATGATTCCTCTTCCTGAATAAAGAAAGCGTACTCAGACATAGACTCTCAAGTATAGAACCTGAAACAAATATAATTAAAGGTTTTGTATCTTATAGTTCGTCACAATATTCGTTAGCTGTGACAGTAGGGCATTGCAAACGTGTGGATTGCACAGCTTGGTCAATCAATGCCGCTGACGCCCCAACTAACACAGACACAACAATGCCACTAGATGTAATTGTTCCTTTCGGGCCAAATACTGGCGCAGCGGTGATCACTCCAGCAACACTCGCAGTTCCTGTAATTGCCTTACCAAGCGTTTGATACAAAGACATAAAAACTCCATTATTAACAAGTTAAAAAAGGTTGCCGATGGCAACCCTTTCGATTGAATAACACACTTTGAAACTTCTCGTTTATCGTAATAAAAGGTCATTCAACTAAATGATATATATTCATAAATAGCTCAAATCAAAGTAGCTGACTTCCCTCACATCAACGTGTCAATAGAATGCTCTCCATCCAATCATCTACTTCACTTTCTACCCATGCCACCGCACGGTCACCTAAGTTGACCGACTTCGGGAAAGCATCATCGTTCATTTTTCGGTAGATAGCCGATCGGCTTAATTCAGTCTTTTCCATCACTTCTTTCAGCTTTAAAATCTCATGGGACCTACTCCTAATTCATTGACCCATGGGATAACGCTGTGGGTCAGAAAAAACGTTCAGGACTCTTATTCACTCTGAATCTAATCACTTTCAGATATATGTCCTCTTAGTGAAGTACCTATCGTTTAACACTTGGAGGACCTATGTCGACCAATCACCTTCACTACCAAAAACAAAAGAAACATCAAGAAAATGAAATCCTAGAGCATGCCGCTGAAATCCTCGCTAACCGCTACGTTCGAGGTAATGCCCTTTGTAACCCGGAAGCAACCAAAGAGTATGTTCGATTCAAACTAGCCAGCGCTGAACACGAGGTTTTCGCTCTGCTACTGCTTGATAGCCAACACCGTGTCATCGAATTTAAATCACTCTTTAAAGGCACCATTGATTCCGCTAGCGTTTATCCTCGCGAGGTCGTCAAAAGCGTTTTGGAAGTGAATGCAGCGGCGGTCATTCTGGCGCATAACCACCCTTCCGGTGACCCTTCCCCATCTCAAGCGGATAGGCGTATCACACGCAAGCTCATCGACGCTTTAGCGTTAGTGGATGTCAGGGTGCTTGACCATATCGTTGTCGGAGAAAGCAGTGTCTCGTTTGCAGAAAAGGGGTGGCTATGATCAACACGATTTGTGGTGGCATTTCTTTAGCGCCACAATTGCATCAACTATTGGAGAAGCTATTGAAGGGGTACTCTTTACCTGACAATGCCAAACAGTTGCTCCTAACTTGCCGCCAATTAAGCTACTACCGCCATGGCCGAGGTATTCATCCTGTTGAAGTGCAGTTCAAACGCACTACAAATTCAGAGCCCTGGCAGGTTGTCTTCTTTGCCAGCTTTTCTTATCCATTTGAAAGTGCGCTCAACGTTCAGCCTGAACTGTACTTTCACCTTGCCCAGGGATGGTGTTATCAACCCGACACAGGGGCGGTAAACCTTGAACATCCAGAAGTACTCGACCTTCTTCAGGTATGGATGAAAACGTTCGCTCGACACCTTTCAAGCATGGATTTTGACGAGATCGATTTATCCATCGTTGGAAAGTAAGCCTCTGCCACCTAATCACGACACTTCATGACGCAGGTGTGACAAATTACGTCGTATCATTTTCGCTTAAGACATTGATACGACGAGCTTTGTCGCACCTTTTTGATATTGTCATGCCCAACAGAACGAACCTTGTTGAACTGACCATGACGCAACCTAACCAAACTCAGTATCACCTTGAGCTTATCTTGGCGATTTACAACCTTATTCCTTACAATAAGAAAATCACCGCCAAGCAAATTCAAACTCAACTGTCCCCGCTTGGTTTAGAGCGTTCCTTACGCACTATCCAACGTAATCTGTCCGCTATCTGTGCCATGTTTCCCAATGTCATGGTGGATGATAGAGACAAACCCTTTGGCTACCAAAAAACCGAAGCTCTGAAGATGAGCACAACGGCTCACGAAGCGGTATTGCTCTATTGGCTCATCGAGTCAACCAAGCATCACCTGCCTAACAGCCTTGCTCTACTCTTAGATGACTTTCTCTCGAACATAACCCCTGAAGACATCAATAACCATCAAAATCATTGGTCATCTAAAGTTCCTATCACCGTCCAAAACCCATTAAGTAACCACATTCAAGTCGATATTCAGGTTTTCCAGATTGTATGCCTAGCGACACTTCAACAGCGTCTTATCTCATTAAAGGTAAACGAAGGTGACGACACTCTGCGCCTAACTAACGTTCAACCAATAAGTCTCGCACTCCATCACGGAAGTCCTTATCTAGTTTGGCGGACACACTCGCATACCAAGTTGAACACCTTACCTTTTAGCAACATCCAAGAGGCCACCATGTCGAGCTTTCGCTTTGAACTTCAAACGGATGCAACTCTGCTCACCTCTGAAGTTCAAGAGCTGTTTGATATCTCTGGCTCTCATCTTGAATTCAACACAACAGTCCCCTCTAAAACTTACTATGGAGAAATAGAATGAACCTATCTAAAACCCTACTTACCACTGCTCTCTTTACCGCTCCTTTCGCCTTAATCGGGTGTGGCGGCTCTTCTGGCGGGAGCGACAATAATAACTCTGGACAGCCGTATCAATTTGGGGGTGCTGTACAAAAAGGTCCTCTACAACCTGGCTCCGTCGTCACCGCCTATGAACTTAACCAAGACTTAGAACAGACCGATACCTCGTACACCACTCAAATCGAGGACTATGAAGGTAATTACAACATGAATGAGCGGTTCAATACGCCTTATGTCGAGCTCGTTGCACAGGGAGATTACTTTAATGAGCTCACAGGAAAAAGTGATGAGCAGATGCGCATGAGCGCTTTTGTCGATATGAACGCGACGACACAAGTGAACTTCAATGTTGCTACAGCGGCTATGAAAGCCAGTATCATGGCAAAGGTACAAGCCGGACAGTCCTTTGATGAGGCGGTACATGAAACCACCTCTGAGCTGCTAAGCCTTTACAGTTATGACCCTGCGCAATGGGCAGACGATATTAACTTCTATAACGTCAACCTTTCTAACGCTGGCGATACCAGCACTGTGCTGCTCGTTATCTCTGCAAGTACTTTAACCATGGCGACCGAAAACGGACTCACGTTAGAGCAACAAATCGAGAAAATTGGTCAGGTCTTGTTAGAGCCTAAGTCCGTTCAGTTTGAAGAGATGAAACAAGCATTAACCCAGTACAGCCTCGCGCTATACAAAACTGCCGCTTATGAAAATACTCAGAAGTACTACGCAGACAACGGTCTAGACTTTGATATTCCACACGTGGATTACTTCATCGACATCGATGGTGATGGTGTGCTACCTAACAAAGACTTACCTGTGTTCCGCTACACTTCTGGGCTATCACTCGCTGCAACTGAAGAATCCATCGGCGAAGAAGTACCTGCTGGCGCTGGTGCTATCGATTACCAAGGTCGTCCTATGACGTTCGAAGTTATTGGTGAATTCAAACACGGTGAAATCGCATCGATTGAATACACTGATAGTGGTGTTAGCATTTGGTACCGTTTGACCGATATCAACATCACTGAAACAGTTGATGACTGCGTTACCATCAACACGGTAAAACCTGCACCTGCTAACTTCACATACGATGCATGTGTTACTCTAACCAAACAGTAATCTTCAGCAGTTCGTAAAAATAGGAAGCCTAGCTTCCTATTTTTTTGTCAGACTCCCAATGTCATTGTGGAGCACAACGAAGCGTATTCAGAAATAATACGTGAATAACTAAGTACGTGAGACGGCATTTACACTGACACAGACATAGGGTTCTGAGGACGGATATCATTAACACTACTGTTGTTATCGAGGCCAATATACCAGCGGCGCATGACCGTACTACCCAATGCCGTGTGCTTATCTAGTATATTCCGAATGGCAGATTGAAACTAAGAGGCATATGCTATTCCAGTTATCTCTACACTTATAATCAATCTAAAGAGCAATCACGTTTCGAAATACTAAACAGGTGTGTATATTGGCTATCATCCTTGACTCGTTCCAAAGCAACGTTTTCCTTCACCATAATGCTTCGTTCTATTTTTGGCAAAGTAACTGAGTCTTGTAAAGAGGGCCTGGTATTTATTCTCGAAGTCATATTTATTTTGGTCTAAGTAATGTGTACCTTTATAAACAAGTTGAACCAACCTATCTGCATTATCAACATGCTCTCCTAGTGCACTACTCCATGCATCCATAATGAGTCTTACTAAACTCTCTTCATTATCTCTATAACCGCTACTAAAATATCTATCTTTATTAAAAAACAGGACAAGGTGATAGTGGTCATTGTCAGATTTATTCCTTTCCCTACACCAAACATATCGTAGGTGACATGGATATACCCTTTTCTCACTCGCTTTCATTCTTTTTTCTTGCGCTTTTATTTTTGCCTTCAATGATTCAAAGAATCGTTTAATGATATTTTTTTGATTAAATGTATTGTTCAAAATCTCATCTCTGCGAAGTATGTCTTTTTCACTATCAGAAACAGGAAGTCTCAGATCCAGTCTTAACGCATGAACTCTCTTATAGTCTTTTAATGCTTTAGACATGGTTAATATGATCCGATCTAGATAGTGTGTATTGAGTTCACTGACCGGATAAAGAATCTCTAAGCCTTTGTAAGTATAAATCATCATTCATTCTCTTTGGTATTAATCCAAAGATATGAATTACTGTGTTATTTAATACATGGTATTTAAGGAGAGCATACTAATTCTACTAGGTAATGGTATCTAGGATATGAGTACTTCGTTAAGTATGTGTTATGTATATTAACCATACCAACATATCGGGTAAGAGTTCAGTCTAAGCCTCCTGTATAACAGATGCAAAAGAGCGACTCTGAAATTAGCGACAACCATGAGGAATTAGTTAATGTCAGCGTTTAACTTACATCTCCGGCTAAAACTACATTGTAGTTTTATAGGCACAAATCCAAATAGATTGAAACTACATTGTAGTAAATATAAGATACTAGTTGCTATACATTAACATTTCAGAGGGTTTAATTATGGGAAATTACAATGTCAAAATTGAAGATGAAACTATGGGAAGATTCTATGCTCGTCAGCTATCAACACATGATATTAGAGCAGTATGGGAAGAATCATTAAGTATTAAAGAAAATGAAAGTATAATAAATGCTGCTCTTAAATCATATTCATTCGAAGATTGCAAAAGGATTGTCGGGAAAATAGAAGAAAAATATAATTCAATTTTATATATAAAAAATGAAATAAGAAAAAATGAAAGATTTTGTAATTTTTCATGGTTTTATATTCAAAAAAAACCATCAGGAAAAATATCATTGAATCCAAATGGAAGCAGTTTTAAAGAAAGAGTAGCCTGGGTAATATCATATATAAGAAAGGTAAATAGAAGCAAGCATAGCCATATTGAACTAGAGAGGGCTATTGTAAGAAAGTGGTATTTATCACTTGATAAAACTGAGATCATTTCATGGTTGAAAGATGATGAAGAAAAAATAAAATGGGCATGGAGCTACATACTTAAACATGAGCCTTTGGTTATTAAATATATTTGGAATAATAAAAAATCAACGCAAGACCTGAAAGATTTCATTATCGCTTTTTTTGATACAATTGAAGAGAACAAAAGAGATATTACTATTAAAAGGATAAAAAAGGCATGGGATCAAAAGAAGTTTAGAGATAAAGTTCAATCTAAAAAGCAATATTGTATAAACTTATCTGAAAGCAGCAATGAAAAACTTAAAGCTATATCAATTTCAAAAAACATGAAAAGAAATAAAGTTATAGAATCACTCATAAATAATGAATTCTTAAGGCTATAGGAATCTCGCTGTATTGCTTTTAATACTCATATTAGTTTACTTAATCGTCTTCTATTTGATTTAAGTTAATGGTGTACATAAAAATTTATGTCTATACTGGGCACATTGGTTACTAGCACGAAATTTCCATGAAACAATCTCTACAGATCTGGCTTGAAGCCGCTCGCCCTAAAACATTGCCTCTCGCTCTGGTGTCTATTTTAACTGGTAGCGTACTTGCATACTCAGCCGGTCATTTCTCTTTGACCATCGCAATCATGGCCTTTGCTACGGCAACCTTATTGCAGATTCTATCGAACTTAGCCAACGACTATGGCGATGCAGTAAAAGGCACCGACAATGAAAACCGTTTAGGTCCACAGCGTGCGATGCAGACTGGTGCCGTTAGTGCCAAACAGATGAAACAGGCGATCATTTTTAATATCGTGCTTACCGCCATCTCGGGCTTGGTTTTGGTGTTTTACGCGCTGAGCTCGCCAGAAAGCATCATCACCTTCATCGGTTTGGGTATTCTTGCCATTATCGCGGCGATTGCTTACACCATGGGCAGTAAGCCCTACGGTTATGTCGGCTTAGGCGATATTTCCGTATTCCTGTTCTTTGGTCTGCTAGGCGTATCTGGTACATACTTCCTGCATACTGGGCATGTAGACACCACTCTATTCTTACCAGCTCTGGGCTGTGGTTTACTCGCGGTAGCGGTACTGAACATCAACAACATGCGTGATATCGAGAACGATCGCGAATGTGGAAAGCGCACGGTCGCCGTCCGTTTGGGTCAACACAAAGCCAAGCAGTACCACTTTATCTTACTTGGGGGTGCTATTTTAGCGTTTGCGGCTTACTTGTTAATTCAAGACAAACCTCTGTGGATTAGCCTACCCTTCTTATTGAGCGTTTATGTCGTCATTCATCACGGTAAAGCCGTTTGGGATACAGAAAAACCTGCACAAATCGCTCCAATGCTGCCAGTTATCGTAAAATGCTCATTAGTCACTAACGTTTTGTTTGCAACAATTGTGGTAGCTCAAACTCTGGTAAGTTAAAAAAGGATTGTCATTGCATTGACTTAATGCCTAGATATACTCAAAGACAACCAGTTTCTGTTTAGAAAGGTACGCTATGGAATACAATACCTCAGCACTCTGCGATATCTACCTTGATCAGGTCGATGTGGTTGAACCAATGTTCAGTAATTTTGGCGGACGCGCGTCATTTGCCGGGCAAATCACCACCATTAAGTGTTTTGAAGACAACTCACTGATCCGCGAAACCTTAGAGCAAGATGGTCTTGGGCGTGTGTTGTTGATTGACGGTGGCGGTTCCTTACGTAAAGCGCTCATCGATGCAGAAATAGCTGCGATTGCAGAAGAAAACGAGTGGGAAGGCATTGTCGTTTACGGTTGTGTCCGTGAAGTCGATGAACTAGAAGACATGAACCTCGGCATTCAAGCTTTGGCATCGATTCCTGTTGGCGCGGCGAACCAGGGCATTGGTGAGCTAGATGTACCCGTAAACTTCGGCGGCGTTAGCTTCCTTCCAGAAGATTACATCTACGCCGACAACACTGGCATCATCCTATCTCCAGAGCCACTTAATATTGACCTTGAGTTAGATGATACGGTCGAAGAGTAGCTTCCAGTAGCCAGTCACCTTTCGTTGACTAAAGCGCTGCTCATACCCAAATACACAAACACCCGCCGAAGCGGGTGTTTTTAATTCTGGATGAAGAAGTGAAATTATTCCACTTCGTCCATTTTGCCAAGTAGTGCACGAATGCGCTCTTGCCACTGTGCGTGCTCTTGCTGAGCTTGCTGAGCTTTTTGCTCTAGATCTTCACGTTGAGAACGAAGCTCGTTCGCTTCTGCTTCTAGTTTTACTTTGTCTTCTTTCAGCTCTTCAACTTCCATCTGAAGAAGAGTGATTGTGTCAACTGCAGTTTGAATTTTAGATTCTAGTTGTTCTAGTACTTCAAAAGACATCTTGGCCTACCTATGTTATTCCGTTGGGACGATGCACGAGATTGGCGTGCAGCTTACCTATATAAGGTCATTCTACTCAGCGTCGCGATGAGAAACACTCACTATATTCGATATTTCGCATCATTCGGTTAAAAAATCGGCGCAATCTCACTAAACGCTGACTTTTCTTATCGGCGAAGCATTTTTGTGCAAGGTATTTACGCCTCTCCGCGACAAAAATCACCCAAGTATTGATCAAATTCAACTTAGTTAAAGTAAAAGCTCAGCAAAAAGGCAAACGTTTAACTGCCGTTGTGATAGAATCGCCGCGCAAATTCCTCTTCCCTATTGCTTACTTGGAGACATCATGAAACGCGATTTAGCAATGGCATTTTCTCGTGTAACTGAAGGTGCTGCACTCGCTGGTTACAAATGGCTTGGCCGTGGTGACAAAAACGCAGCCGATGGCGCTGCTGTTGAAGTTATGCGCACTCTACTGAACAAAACAGACATCAGTGGTGAAATTGTCATTGGTGAAGGTGAAATCGATGATGCTCCAATGCTATACATCGGTGAGAAAGTTGGTCTAGGTGGCGATGAAGTGGATATCGCTGTTGACCCTATTGAAGGCACTCGCATGACCGCAATGGGTCAATCAAACGCATTGGCAGTGCTTGCCGCGGGTGAAAAAGGCAGCTTTTTAAAAGCACCTGACATGTACATGGAAAAACTGGTTGTTGGTCCAGGTGCGAAAGGCGTGATCGATCTAGAAAAGCCGTTGCAAGAAAACCTAGAAAACGTTGCTAGCGCGCTGAATAAAACGCTGGACACTCTGGTTGTCATCACTCTAGCAAAACCTCGCCACGATGATGTGATAGCAGAAATGCAATCGATGGGTGTGCGCGTCTTCGCGGTGCCAGATGGCGACGTTGCAGCTTCCATCCTAACGTGTATGCCAGATAGTGAAGTGGACCTCATGTACTGCATTGGCGGTGCACCAGAGGGGGTGGTATCCGCAGCAGTGATTCGCGCACTTGATGGTGACATGCATGGCCGCCTTCTACCTCGCCACGAAGTGAAAGGCGACACAGAAGAAAACCGTATTTACGGTGCGGCTGAACTACAACGTTGTGAAGAAATGGGCGTAAAAGCCAACATCGTCCTAAAAATGGAAGACATGGCGCGCAGCGACAACGTCGTCTTCTCAGCAACAGGCATTACAAAAGGTGACTTGCTAGAGGGAATTTCTCGCCAAGGTAATATTGCGACAACAGAAACGCTACTCGTGCGAGGCCGTTGCCGTACCATTCGCCGTATCAAGTCGACCCATTACTTAGAGCGCAAAGATCCAGAAGTTCGCGATATCATTCTGTAATTTTGGGGTTCAGCATAGCAAAGGGTTGGCAAAGTGCCGGCCCTTTTTGCTTTTGGCTCACCAAATCCCCACTCAAGTTAAGTCAACACTTTTCTTTACTAAGCCTATCGCGCATAATGTGTACGGGAATACAAATGGTGGGAATATGAAGACCGTAGATAGGATATTGCAAATCGTTAAGCGTGACGGGTCTGTCACTGCAAAACAACTCTCTTCTGAGCTTGGGATGACAACCATGGGTGCTCGCCAGCACCTGCAAGGTTTAGAAGATGATGGCATCCTGTCGATTCACGATGTAAAAGTCAAAGTCGGACGCCCTACTCGCCATTGGTCTTTAACCCAGAAGGGACATGAGCAATTTGCCGATCGTCATGGCGAACTCACCATCCAATTTATCGAAGCCGTGGAACACATCTTCGGTAAAGATGGCCTCGACAAAGTTACCTCCGAGCGCGAAAAACTGACTTTACAAAACTATCGCCAACACCTCGACCAATGTGCGTCTTTAGAAAGCAAGCTGGAAACTTTGGTTTTTCTGCGCGAAAAAGAAGGCTACATGGCAGAGCTTGAACAAGATGAGCACGGCTTTATCTTGATCGAGAATCACTGCCCGATTTGTAAAGCCGCCACGCGTTGCCCTAGTTTATGCAAATCTGAACTGAGTGTGTTCCAGTCCTTACTCGGAGACAACACGACCGTCGAGCGTACCGAGCATATCATTAGCGGTCAACGTCGCTGCGTTTACCGAATCCGCGCTTAGATTTCGGCCCTTTCGCTCTCTCTTACAAATGAGACAGGCCAATGATTCATCCTTTACTCTGATTCCTGTGGTGTACGCTTGTAGTATTGAACACGAGTATCCATATGGATTTGGAGAAAGGGATGAGAACTCTACATACTCACACAACGCAAGTATTACCCTCATTTGATGAACTGGTTCAGATGGCCGAAAGCGATCCAGAAGGCTTTGAACAATTTCGCCACGAGATGGCGAAAGAAATGATAGAAAGCGCATCAGAAACGATGCAACCACGCTTATGGGCTCAGCAAAGCCATATTGATCGTGTGATTCGCAACTGTAAAAACCCTCATCACACCAACGTCGTGCTAATGAATGAACTACAAAAACAAGTCACGAAGTTCAGAGAAGCATTACAAGGAAAAGCGACGTCGGTTCAAACAGACAACGTAGTCGCCTTCAACAGAAACGATTTCTACTGATGTGAGAGTCACACTTTAGGCTGACTCCCACACTCATTAATCATTGTGGCTCAGGACCGTATTTATTCGGGCCTGATGTGCCTTTCAAAAAACCACACTCAATCAAAATCCAAAGCCCACAAATTAATGAAATCGAAGCAATGAATAGCTGTGGCGTTGAAGGTTCTTGCGCCATTGGGCTTGTCATCGGCGTTGCGATGCGACCAATCACCAAAGGAATATTCAAGCCTAACCAGTAGATCGACTTGTCGCGGTCATGCCATCTCTTTGTCGTAATAGCCAAATCAGGAATAAGTAGTACCAACAAGAATATTGGCAGTAACAGGTAAGAAAACGCAGGAAACAACTTACTGATACCCGCACCAAAACCTATAATCGAAATGTAGTAAATCACATTCCAAATCCAATAGGTTTTGCGATCGATACGTCCGTGAAACGAAAACAGTAACTCTTTAGTCGACATCAATTTTTATCCAAAAATAGAAAGAATAAAGAGTAGCCGAGTCGGGTTAATTTGGGAAGAAACAACGCCCTCTGAACAACGTCAGCCAAGCCTTATATTCAGTTCACCACTTTTTGAAAGCTGTCCACATCCATATCTCGAATGTTAACCGTTAAACTGTGCACATGACTTGCCTGTTCTTGAAGCACAACCATTAAAGCTCGCGATAATTCTCGCTTTTGTTCAGACGTTCGGCCAGACAACAAATCAAAATTGATATGGATAAAATCGAGGCTGTCACCCGCTTCACCAATTAGCCAGTTATGACATCTTAACGTTCTTGATTTCACAGAGGTCAACTCAAAAAGGCCACTCTCTAACGCAGCCTTATGTAAGTCTTCCAGCAAACCTTGTACATTGACTCGCTCTTCCACTGAGTTCGAATACTCTAAAACTAAGTTTGGCATTTTGATTCCTTTCTACAACATAAAAAATTCAGTGCGTAGTAATACCAATCTAGCCAGCAATTTCCGAGGAATGAACTATCATTCTGTCTACGCGATCACCAATCGATTGCTTTTGATAAAAATAACAGAACAACTTCGACTCCCGACGGAGAGAGAAAGCCACATAAGACATGATACCAATCATGATCTGTTCATATTATTCTGTTATATTCCTACGTAGATTTTTTACATTAATAGACTATTTACATTAAAGATAAGGGAGATATTCCTATGCGTCGTCCTGTAGTGATGGGTAACTGGAAACTAAACGGCAGCAAAGCAATGGTAACTGAGCTGCTAACTGGTCTTAACGCTGAGCTTGAAGGCGTTGAAGGTGTTGACGTAGCAGTAGCTCCACCAGCTCTTTACATCGACCTAGCTGAGCGCGTAATCGCTGAAGGCGGTAACAAGATCATCCTAGGTGCTCAAAACACTGACCTAAACAACAGCGGTGCTTTCACTGGCGACATGTCTCCAGAAATGCTGAAAGATTTCGGTGCTACTCACATCATCATCGGTCACTCAGAGCGTCGTGAATACCACAACGAATCTGACGAGTTCATCGCTAAGAAATTCAACTTCCTAAAAGAAAACGGTCTAACGCCTGTTTTTTGTATCGGTGAATCTGAAGCTCAAAACGAAGCTGGCGAAACTGAAGCTGTATGTGCACGTCAAATCAACGCAGTTATCGACACTTACGGTGTTGAAGCTCTAAACGGCGCAATCATCGCTTACGAACCAATCTGGGCTATCGGTACTGGTAAAGCAGCAACCGCTGAAGATGCACAACGCATCCACGCTTCTATCCGTGCACTAATCGCAGCGAAAGACGAAGCAGTTGCAGCACAAGTAATCATCCAATACGGCGGTTCTGTTAAGCCAGAAAACGCTGAAGCTTACTTCTCACAACCAGACATCGACGGCGCTCTAGTTGGCGGTGCTTCTCTAGACGCTAAGAGCTTCGCAGCAATCGCTAAAGCAGCGGCTAAAGCAAAAGCTTAATCTCGTTTTTACTGAGAGTAGAAATAACAAAGGGATGCATCATGCATCCCTTTTTGTTTGTGTTGTACCGCCGGAGTACCTAATAGAAAGTTCCGACTTACGCTGGCTCAGCAATTTTCACGGTTGGCTTTTTCGCGAGCTCCGCACTGGAATCTTTCTTATAAAGGTTCTCGTAGCAGTAATTTGTTGCTTCAATGTAGCCTTCTACGCTACCGCAATCAAAGCGCTGACCTTTAAATTTGTATGCCAAAACACAACCAGATTGAGCTTGTTGCATCAGCGCATCGGTGATTTGAATCTCGCCACCTTTGCCCGGCTCTGTATTTTCAATCAGTTCAAAGATATCAGGTGTCAGAATGTAGCGACCAATAATCGCTAGATTGCTAGGTGCAGTGCCTGGCTCTGGCTTTTCAACCATGTTATCAATGCGGAAGATATCATCTTTGATCATCTCGCCAGCAATCACACCGTATTTATGCGTTTCTGATTCCGGAACTTCTTGTACCGCAACGATTGAACAGCGGAACTGTTTGTACAGCTCAACCATTTGCGCTAGAACGCCTTTGTCCTCATTCACACAAAGGTCATCCGCAAGCACTACAGCAAACGGTTCATCACCGACCAATTCACGTCCCGTAAGAATAGCGTGACCTAAGCCTTTCATTTCACGCTGACGGATGTAAGTGTAACTCGCAGAATCAATCAAAGAACGAATATCATCAAGCAGCGCTTCTTTACTTGTACCGCTAATTTGATGCTCTAGCTCGTAGTTTTTATCAAAGTGATCCATTAACGAGTGCTTACCACGACCAGTGACGATGCACATACCGTCCATACCGGCTTCAATCGCTTCTTCAACACCGTATTCAATTAATGGTTTGTTCACCACTGGCATCATTTCTTTCGGCATCGACTTGGTTGCAGGAAGGAAACGTGTACCGTAACCCGCCGCCGGGAATAAACATTTTTTAATCATAACCATTACCAACTAAAAAAAGGCTCCTCTGAGGGAGCCTATTATATTATTTGAATATAAAGACGAATTAATCGCTACCAAACAGGTCGCGGGTGTAAACTTTATCAGCTACATCAGCAAGCTCTTCAACCATACGGTTAGAGACAATCACATCTGCACTTTGTTTAAACTCATTCATATCTTTGATTACACGTGAGTTAAAAAACTCATCTTCCTTAAGTACTGGCTCATATACCACTACTTCTATGCCCTTTGCCTTAATACGCTTCATAATGCCTTGAATAGACGAAGCGCGGAAATTGTCTGAGCCAGACTTCATAATTAAGCGGTAAATGCCCACAACTTTTGGTTCTCGCTTGAGAATAGATTCTGCGACAAAATCTTTACGAGTGCGGTTTGCATCAACAATCGCTCCGATAATGTTATTTGGAACATCCTGGTAGTTTGCTAACAGCTGCTTTGTATCTTTCGGTAAGCAGTACCCGCCGTAACCGAATGACGGGTTGTTGTAGTGATTGCCAATACGAGGATCTAAGCCTACACCTTCAATAATTTGGCGAGCATCAAGGTTATGTGCTTCAGCATAAGAATCTAATTCATTGAAGTAAGCTACGCGCATCGCAAGATACGTGTTTGAAAACAATTTAACCGCTTCTGCTTCTGTAGAGTCAGTAAACAGAACCGAAATGTCTTCTTTTACCGCACCTTCGACCAGAAGGTTAGCGAACTTCTCTGCACGTTCGCTGCGCTCACCAACGATGATGCGAGACGGGTGGAGGTTATCGTAAAGTGCTTTACCTTCACGAAGAAACTCTGGAGAGAACATAACATTCTGACAACCGAGTTCTTCTTTAATACGCGCAGTGTAACCCACAGGTACAGTCGACTTAATCACCATAACCGCATCTGGATTAATTGCCATCACATCTTTAATCACCGCTTCAACTGAAGAGGTGTTAAAGTAGTTCGTTTGAGGGTCATAATCCGTTGGTGTTGCAATAACAACAAACTCTGCATCTTTGTAAGCCAGCTCTTTATCTAGCGTCGCGACAAAGTTGAGCTCTTTGTTTGCAAGAAAATGTTCTATTTCCGCATCAACAATTGGAGACTTCTTGTCGTTCAACAAGTCCACTTTTTCTTGGATAATATCAACCGCCACAACCTCATGGTTTTGTGACAATAACATGGCATTGGACAAACCGACGTAGCCCGTGCCTGCTACAGCAATTTTCATTTTTATTTCCTATTATTTAACTGACGCTAGCATATCAAAACACCTACACTCTCGGTAGAGTACAGTGATTAACTCAAAGCCTAACTAGCAACACAACTTAATTCAATTGAGTACCCAAGTAACGCAAATAAGCGTTGCGGATGCGCTGCCTGTTCTGCTCAAAGTACTCTTGACCATAACGGCCTCGGTTAAAATAGCGACGAAGCATGCTATTATCCATCACAAGTTCATCCCCTTGGCCTGCCGCTAAGTAATTATAATCATTGCCAACTCGTGTCGTAACGTTGAAATCATAAGCCTCGTTACCACGAACTTGTATCACACTCGGCGACATATCACGCCATGGCGTTAATGGCAGCTTTACCGACACAGTGACAAACTGCTCTTCGTCTGTATCGTTAAACTTCGTCACCTGATAACTTGCGGATACTTCTATGTCTTCAAACCAATGTGATGTCGTGAATTTTGCGCCGACATCCCCTTTCCAAAACTCGCCAGCAGTTGCGTTAAACTGCCAATCCCACTCTGGCATAGAGAATGTGTAACGAGTTAAAAAGGTTTGGCGATCTGGGTTCGCATAACCATTTTTGTCTTTTTCGTCTTGATGTTGGAAATAGCTCATCTCTAATCCCAACCAATGGCTGCCCGATTGAGAGAACCAAGCTGATTCACTACGCGCACCGATATAGTCCGATTTAACCAAGCCTAGAGATACCTGGTTGGCTATATCGACATATGGTAAACGGAAGAACTGATGTACCATCGCGCGGTCAATTTCGTTTTCATAGGCACTATCTTCAAAGTAACCACCCTCTTCAAAATCGTCGCTCTCCGCCAATGGCAGGATATGGCGAACATCTACAGCAGCACCAGACCACAAGAAGGTATAGAGGTTGCTCGACATAGCGAAAGAGTAATCGTAAACACCAAATTCCGTTGCAACACCATGACGCACCATTGGCGATAGCACCAATTGTGAATCTAGCGCGTCACTGTTTACGCGCTCTGTTTTCCACTCTACTAACTCAAGCTTGTCGGATAGATTTTTGGTACGGAAATGAATGTCATCACATGCCGCAGAACCATTCACAAACCTCTGGTAACACGCAGCATCCGTTTGCACGCTCACTACTGGTTTTTGGTTTGCCAATAGCATTAATTCTACACGATCAGAGCTTAAGCCCATTTCTTGTGCGGCGTTTGAACCGAAGTGGCTTGAAATGATCCCCATAGCTACACCCAAACCATCCATCTGGTTGTGATTGTAGCGGCGGTTCTCTAGAGCTACGACAACCGACTGGTTTAAGGTGCCTACTTGAATATTCATAAAACCTTCGTTACGCAGTGCACTGACCAAAGCAGAAATCGACGCATTATCCGCTTTGCTTTGCTCCAGAGAGAGCTTTTCCATCAGTGACACATTGTCACGAGCATACTCACGAGAGCGAGTGTAATCAGTGATGAGCGGGATGGATAAGGCCGCATTCCAAATTGTCTGCCCATCCGTCTCATGGCCAGAATAAATCTGGTAACTCAAAGAAGCCGTCATGCCGTAAGGTAACAGTTCTTTTGGCGTGAACAATTTCATTGATGAGTTAAACTCGACAGCATCGTATTCACCAGTGAACTGAACAAAATCGAAAGGTTGGTATTCAATACCACCAAATGGTCCATCCATGACACCTAACGGGATATCAGATTGACCATAACCAGCAGAAAACCTTATAGGAACAACCTCAAAAGAGTAATCGGTAACTATATATTTTGAATGAAAAAATTGGAGTGCACCTCCAAGATCTTGAATACCGGCCGCAACATCAATATTTTCATTACCCCAAAAGTCTGGAAATTGATATTTAAAAGATAGGGATAAGTCCCTGTTGCCACATTCCTCTCTAGATTCAAAAATATTACAATTGTGCGTTTCGGTCGCAATTCTTCCTGTCGTTTCTAAATTTGGAATTATACCTAAGGAAAGTTTGATTGAATCCAATTCATCAATTCCATATTTAAATGGTATGCCTTGAGAAAAAGAAGTTTGAAATTCTCCAAAACCTAACACTTGAGCATTTGGAATGAACATCAATCCGGAGAAACTCTGGTTAGATGCAAAAGTAGTTAATTCAGCAGATAGCAAATCACCTAATGGAAGTATTGCTATTAAGAAGACCGGAGGAAGCTTACAGTTTGATAACATTCTTACATACTCTTACTATAATTACTTTCTAAAGACCGCTCTAAACGCGTAAAACATAAAGCACTCTATCGAAACTCTTAATGGTAAGCGTTCTATTTTGCGATAAATTTCCCATTGACGGAGTGACTTTTTAAATTTATTTCGAGAGATTGAGTTTGGTAAAATGCGATATTTAGTCAAAACTTGAGGGAAGATATAGGCTTTGGTTCCAGATTTTAATAACTTAAGCCATAGTGCGTAATCTTGCCCAGTTCGTATCAGAGGCATTGAAATATCACTAAATGCTGAACGGCGTAAGATAACTGTTGAACACCCCATAGTAGCCTTTTTTCTTAGCATATCTTCGTAGCTAACACTTTCTTTTATATGGGAATCAACTTTTTTTCCTAGTGGTCTTCCAGATTCACTAATTAACTGATAAGGCGTGAAGGAAAAATCAATGTCATACTTCACCATAAATTCAACTTGTTTCTTTAGCTTGTTAGCATCCCATAAATCATCGCTGTCAATAAAAGCAATAAATTCTCCGGAAGAATATGAAATAGATTTATTTCTAGCAATAGCTGCACCACTGTTCTCTTTATTTTCAAGTATAATTACTCTGGAATCACCTTTGGATATTTCTTTTAGTATTTCTCTTGTTTTATCCGTAGATGCATCATCTGTTACGATCCACTCAAAATTGCTATATGTTTGCTTTATAATTGATTTATAAGTGTGTATAATTTCTTTTTCGCAATTGTACGCAGGTGTTATTATTGAGACTTTCATTTATTTATCTTTTTATTAAAAAACGAAAAAAATAGTGTGGATGTATAAGGTCAACTTTCATTTCTTTTAATGTGAATATACACTCAAAAAACTTTACAGGAGACATTTTTAATATTTTAACAAGAGGCAAAATTAAAGATATTGAAAATTCATTGTGTCTTAAACTCTTTAACATACTATTATATCTTACAAGAACATATAATCTGGATATTTCTTTTTCTAGATCCTGTGAGCTTGTCAGAGACCCCTCTCTCTCAACCACGGAGTATATTGTATAATCCGAACAAGAAATAGACTTAGCTGTGGTTCCAACTTTGAGTGAAAACATAACATCGTTGGATGCAATAACTTCATCAAAATATATTTTATTTTTAGATATTAAGCTGCGAGATATGAGTTTTGACCAAGGTACATGAAATCTATATCGGATTGAATCGTCACCATAACACGTAAAATTTTCAACTAGCTTGCAATACCTTTTATGCCTATCCGAAGCTTCGCCATTATCCTTTTCTGACATAGGAGGAAAATAAACAATATCAGTCTTTTTTCTAATTTCTAATTTTACAACTCGTAACCAGTCGTTTTTAAAAAAATCATCGGAGTCAGCAAACAATACATATTCACCTACAGCTTTTTCTAGACCCACATTCCTTGCCGATCCTGCTCCTGATATTACGCTATGATTACGAAGAAACGAAACATTACCATACTTTCTAGAGAAGTGAGAAAATGTTTCTTGAGTCATAGAGTTATCATCGATTACTATTACATCTAATTCATTTAACTCATCTACTTCTAACGTTTGGAATATTGAGTCCAACAATTTCTTCAACCCAGACTCACATTTATAGTGCGGTATAATTATTGAAATTAGTTTACTCAAGTCAAGACCTCCTTATTTATAGAATGAATATACACGCTAGCGATAAGAAAGAAGACAAAAGGTGCTGGCTCCCAAGGGCTGGCTAGCGAAAACCCCATAGTGAAGAAGGGGAAAAAGAATAACAAAACTAATTTCCCTCCTCCCAATTTAAAAAAATAAATCAACACTGACATATATAATATAATACCTACAAGCCCAACATGTCCCAATAATAATGGAATAAGAGCATGTGCATAATAGTCACTTCCTGGGCTATAAACATAATTCCCTTTGTCAATTCCAAAACCAAATAGTTGTTCCTCTAACGTATAGTTGGAAATTTTTTCTAAATGTGAGAAGATCTCGAACTTTGTCAAGAGACTACCATCACTTATTTGAAAGTGATGGTTTAATAAAAAGTAATTTATAGGTAAAAATATAATAATCAAAAAAACTATAAACGCGATAATCTTTTTTATACTAGACTGAAAACAAAATAAAAACATATATATAAGCAACGTTAATAATGCTCCAAAATATGCTGAACGGCTAAAGCACAGTAATATAAGTAAGAGAGTCCAAGTAACCAGCATTCGACTTCGAACAATTAAACATAATGACAATAATGATACTAAAATTACAGCTAAGCCATTAGAATCAGTAAACATAAAGCTGCCATACTTAAAAACGTAAAAATTGTCTGCCGACAAACCACTACTAAGACCTTGCTCAATTGAATTCTGATTCCAACTATCTTTTGATAAGATAATTGATGTCGGCATAAATATTCTTACAAATGACTCAATGGATGATATTAACAAACAAAAGAAAATACCAAAACTTATTAACCTTCTAGTATCACAGCTGAAAGTAAAATTCATTTCTTTAAAAATTACTATTGGAATCATAAAGAAAATAAAATGTAGAACAGTTCTTATAGAGTCTTTGAGCGCGGACTCAAAAAAATCCAGCCAAAATAAGCAAAAAATTAATGATACTATTATAGTTAAAATTATATATATATATGTTGATAAATTAAAACCAACAAAAATCGAGAAAATAATGATAAAAAGTATAAATATCAGATAATAAAGCCTGAATACGACATAACGATTTGCATCGAAGAGAAATTCAAATCGGAGAAAAACACCTATCAATAGAAGAATCAAAATACACGAAAAAACTCTCTCCTTATTCATGATTCTTCCTTACTATCTTATCAAATCCACTTTTAGCAAGGCTCCACTTAGGAATAAAAGTTCTTGAGGTAATAAAGAACATGTTTTTAGTGTCTTTAGGAATAGAGTAATAAAAATAATCCGATATTGAATAGCTAACAATGCTAGCAACAACAGCACCCAACGAACCAAAATTACTTATTAACAAAAAATTTAGAAATATATTAATCAACGCACCTAAGCTTGTTTTATATGCTTCATGCTTCTCACAACCGGCCACTATCAATGCTCTACCTAAAATTGGGCCTTTCATTATAAATAACCAACTTAGGCTAAGGAGTGAAAATAATATATACATATCATACCCTTTTTCGAAAAATAACTTATCAAAAAATAGGTAACCAAATGAAATCGAAAGTAAAATAAATAAAATCGAGATAACCGAACATAGAGATAACACTTCCTCTAGAAACTCATGATATTTAACCTTGCTTTCTCTATAATATTCCAACAGAAATGGATAAGAGATAACACCAATTATTCTAGGGAAGAAAAAAGCGGGCAGAATTAACCTAGCAACAGCGGAATAAACCTCTAAATCATGTTCAGTTCCCAAGAATTCGATCAGAAGTATGTCCGCCCTAATGTTTATCTGCACCATAATTGAAGATAATATAAGCGGACAAGAAAGCCTTACTAGTGTCAACATCTTAATTCTATTAGAGCGTAAGAATTTCTTTTTAGGTATACTAAATTTTATCCCTCGAAAAGAAACAAAAAGAACAACAGATTCTATTAGAAATGGTATATATATATTATTTACATTAAGCCCATAAAAATAGCCTATTATAAAAAAAGACATTAACTGAGTGAACTTTGATAATATTGAAAAATTAGAAAATAAATGTGCTTTGCCTTGGGCTTGATAATGCAAAGAGGAAACTTGACAAAAATTGAATATCCCCCGAGAAATGATAAATATAAAAATGTAATAAAAATCAATACTTTCTAGAGTTGAAAAGACGCCCACTATTGAAGAAAAGGATAGTATATAGAATATTAACGTTAATAAGTTTAGGAATATGTAACTCGTTAGATATCTTGGGCAAAAACCATCGTTTTTATACTCTCGAATAAAAATGTAATTGGTTCCCAGATTAGAAACAAAGCTTAACAATATAGATATAGTTTGGAGTAATGTTAATTGAGCAAGAGCCCCCAAACCGACTTGGTTAGAGATAAGGATAGTTATAATTACATTAACTAAAAATGAGAATATGTTATCACTCAGCAATCTAAAGAAGGGCAATGAAAGAAAACGAAATTTACTTCTCATTGATGTATCTCTCTAATACATAATCGTTGCTTATTTGTTTTAAGTCATATTCATCATAAGAAAATATACTTAAATCGATATTTTCAAATAAGTTATCGTTTTTGTTTTTCAGAAAAACTTTGTTAGACCCAATAAGAATATCTCTAGGCCCAAAGTCACAATCAACTGATATTACAGGTGTTTTTAGTATTACTGCCTCGAGTATAACGTAACCGAAACCTTCTCGCTTGGATGCAAGAACAAGAGCATTTGCTTTTTTAATGATAGGATAAGGATTATCCAAATATCCCAAAAAAACCACACGATCATCTAACATTAGCTCTTTGACCAACGAATCTAAGTTCCTTTTCTCAGGCCCTTCTCCAACCAAAAGTAGTTTAACGTTAGATTCATAATATGATGAATGAAAATCTCTAATAATTTTCTCTACATTTTTTTCTTTAGATAACCGACCAACATAAACAAAGTAATTATCATAATTACATTGGTAAGCAAGAGCTTTTTTTACCACCCTATCTATATCGATAGGGTTATGAATAGTAGTGGTCCTACAAAATGGTACAATTTTTGACAATTTAGATCTCAATCCAGATGATACACAACAGATTTTTTTACTGCGGTATACTCGGTTAAGGTAAATATAATATCTAATTCTTTTAAACCAACTATTGGAATAATATTCTTTTGAAAAACCATGACATACATAAAGAATATTTCTTGAATTAAACCTTGATACTATTTTAGTCATTTTTGGATGACTAACAATTACAAGGTCAGCACTATCAATATGATGCTTTATATATTTGGCCGCATTTTTAATATCATTTGAGTAAAGCCTTGACCTTTCCTCTGAAAATACAAAGTCTTGTTCTACGCCCAATTTTAAACCTAGTGAAACTTCGGGTTTAAATAGACTAATAACCGAGAATTCATAGCTTTCGCTTTCAATATTGGCTATCGTTGATACAAATTTCTCAACGCCACCTCCAAACGAATGATCTAAAAGCAACAGTAATTTATTTTTTTTCATGGCTTATCGATGCTAAAAAAAAATTCTTATAATATAAAAAGTCAGTATTCATCTCTAAATAAAGATTGTAAAATTTCCTTTTACCCAACAAGATCATATAGATATTCTTTGCTATAGTTCTTAATAAAATAATACATAGTTTGATTATCACCCCTATAGAAACAAAGATATTGGCATTTATATTTTTATTTGACATTCTTTCTATGCCTTGTACTCGAGCTCGTTCAAAAAAGTATTCTTTGGTTTGTTTTTGCAGTGGAACGTAGTGTAAGATCATTAGGCTAGGAACAAAAATAATTTTGTAACCTTTTTTTCTTGCTTGCTCTTGAAATAACGTTTCTTCTCCATATGACATAACATTATTTACCATCCCCTTACTAACATCAAAGTCAATAGAAGTTAGTACCCTTCTTGATATAATCATATTCCCGCCACTTACAGATTTACGTTCTAGCTTAGTATCTTCTCTATATGGTAACCATTTTCTGTTTGAGCCGTAGACATCTTGATACCAGTCAACTTTACCATCTAAATACCATGGGTCATATGGGCCTCCGATGATATCAAAGCCTTTCATAGATATATAATTCAAAGCTATTTTCAACCAAGATTTTGATAAAATCGCATCATCATCTATAAAAGCTAACCATTCTCCAAAGAATTCTTTTCTAGCTTTATTTTTTGCATGACTTAGGCCTTGTTTAACCTCATCAAAACATCGAATATACGGTTTTTCAAGGGATAGTTTTTTTAAGTATTCTTTAGTTCCGTCGGTAGAGTTATTGTTAATTACAATTAACTCTACATTTTGATTTCCTTCTATCTGTTCGATTATAGATTCTAAACACAACCTCAAGAACCTTTCTCTATTAAAAGTACAAACACATATAGATAACTTAGGAGAAGAGCTTATTTTATTCATAGTGAAATCTTTAATTTTGACATTAATATTTAAATTTTGACCATTATTCTTTTATCGCAGAGCTATTCATTTTCAATTGAAGTATTTTTTTAATTTTTGAGGAGATTACCCAAATGTGATTAATAAAAAAGAGATACGTCATGAATAGTGTAATGAATAATATAAACATGATAGATTCTCGGATGTTATAGAAATCAGCAATAACACCGAAGGTGGCAAAAAAAGCAGCCATCGTACAGATTACAATTAACGTTGATTGAGGAGAAAGTCCAATTCTTTGACAAATATGGTGTAGATGTTCTCTGTCTGGTTGGAATGGCGACTGACCTTTACGAATACGACGAATCATAATGGTTGCCATGTCCATCAACGGTAAAGCTATTAACCATAGTGCTGTGACTGGCTTGAAGGCTACAGCTCCTGGTTCTTGCGTACCGCGAATCAGCATCCAGACCACGGTAAAGCCGATAAACATACTGCCAGCATCACCCATAAAGATCTTAAAGCGACGACCAAGTGGGAAACCTAAGTTCAGGAAGATGTAAGGAAGCATCGCAGTCACGATCATTAAACAGATCGTGGCTAAATATTCGTTTCCGTTGTAGGCAAACACAATACCTAATGCTGTAAAGGTGACCGAGGCTAACCCGCCCAGCAAGCCGTCTATGCCATCAACCATATTAAATGCGTTAATTGCGCCTATTACCGCAATAACGGTGATCACTGCGCCAGTAACTTCATTCAGGGCAATGGTTTCGCTCCCCATTAAATAGCCTAAATCGTGTAAGCTGTGGCCTCCAATGTAAATCATCGCAAGGGATATTCCGGCTTGGATAATAAGGCGAATTTTGAAGCTTACATCATAGTAGTCATCTAATGCACCGAGCACTATAAGCACAGCCGAACAAGATAAGTAGAGTGATAGGTTGTCATTCATGGGTAGGAACAGAAGGAACCCGACCAGTATAGTAAAGAAAATGGAGATGCCTCCTACAAGGGGTACTACTCCTTGGTGAAGCTTTCTTGCACTGGGTTTATCTACCAGACCTACGCGCTTAGCAACTTTACGCATAACAAAAAGTAGAACGAACGACAAAATAAATACAAATAAATATGCATTATTCATAATAGCCAACTGTGTTATTAAATAAGTTTGAGGTAAATCTATAACGCATCCGACTGATTTCCTTTACGGATTCCATTGCATCACAGGTCCGATACTGCTAATTCTTGCTTCGCTCGTATCTAGACACGCCGAACTCTAAGAATGAGCAGGTGATTTTTGGGCGTGACAAAACCACATTAGCCAACGTGGGTTGTAACGCATTGCAAACGCTAATTTCTAATATTGAATATGTAAGTAACTGAGTTCCACCAACACTAGCTCGTGACGGTCATAGGTTCTCAGCCTTTTATAGGCAGGCCAAATACAAAGCTGAACATACTAACTGACGGTTTGGACCGGTAGTTAAGTACTTCTATAAACCTAGTATTTGGTTTTGATAGGTATGAGAAATGGAGATTTTAATTGTAACCTATGCCTAACCAACATTTGCTCGCCACTTTGTTAGCTTTGAGCGCCCCTCTGACAAAAGGGAATTACATAAATTTGTAATAGTTCTCGTTTTTTATAAATCAATCTTGCCAGAAATGCACTTAGATGCTTATTATTAAAAGTTATTTCACTTTTCAGATACTTAGCTTTAGAGACCTCGGAGTTATAGCGACTTCGGGCACGCTACCGCCCCTAGGTCTGGCTCCTAGAGGCAATTGAAATGTTCACGATTTAATCGGTTGCATCTCCGATCTGGTGACGAATTGTATAGTAAACTCGTTGCAACGAAAAGCCATTCAATCGAAAAGCTTACAAAAAAATAGCTCTTTCCTGACACTTAAAGCGTCAGAAATGTGTCGGTTTTATAAAATTATAATTATCAGACGCCCATTTACGCAGTTAGGACTAAGCAGCCAGTGACGTTGATTCCAAAAGCTTAAATGCAAATAATTGCAATAATATGAATTGCATCACAAGCAGTTGCAACTTAACACAGTCAAATTTATGACGAATATCTAAGTCTCTCTAAACTTTCAGTTTTGCCATTTTCTTTCTCCTATTTTGCTTGCCTACAATACGCTCACTTATTCACTATCTGCCTGCTTACCCTACCTACTGAGCGATTTACCGAATCGCTGCCAAATAGTGAGGTTTGGCTACGTGTAATATAGATACTCACAAGTGTAAGCTAGCAAAGGTAAAAGCGTCGTTTTGTTATGAAAGTACTGCACCACGGTGGGAAAAATACGGTTACTGGCTCTTGCCACGAGCTCGTGTTACAAAATGGAAGTGTGCTGATCGACTGTGGTTTGCTACAAGGTGAAGATAATGCTCAGCGGCAGAGTTTGAATATCGACTTTTCTATCTCTGATCTCAAAGCGGTTGTTCTAACCCATTCTCATATCGACCATGTTGGTCGGCTACCTTGGTTATTGGCTGCTGGCTATAAGGGGCCTATTTACTGTACGGAAGCCTCCGCTGAGCTCGTACCGCTTATGTTAGAAGATGGATTAAAGCTCCAACTAGGCATGAGGCATCATCAAAGGGAAAACGTGCTCGATTTTATTCGAACGCTTGTTCGCCCTTGCCCTTATTCCCAATGGATAGAGATTGAAGAACATGCTTCTCTTCGCTTTCAACCAGCAGGACACATTTTAGGGTCTGCATATGTTGAGTTTTGTTTATCAAACAATGAGGTTGTTGTGTTCTCAGGGGATTTGGGCCCTCATAACACGCCTCTCCTACCGGATCCGGTATCGCCCGAAAAAGCTGACTATTTGTTTATCGAGTCGACATACGGCAATAAAGTTCACGAAGATGTAGAGTCTCGCAGTAGGCGATTGCTTTCTATTATTGAGCATGCACTTCAGGATGGTGGCGTAATTGTTATACCGGCTTTTAGCGTCGGGAGAACTCAAGAGTTACTCTTTGATATAGAACAGCTTATTCATGAGCACGCTTTGCAAGATTCACTGCCTATTATTCTTGATTCTCCTTTGGCTAAAAAGGTAACTAATACCTATCGCCAATTTAAAAAGCTTTGGGGAGCAGAAGCGAAAGAGCGGCTCGAGCATCACCGACATCCTCTTGCATTTGATCAATGTATTATGGTCGAAAGCCACACTGACCATTTAAAGCTCGTGAATCGACTCGCGAGCACAGCAGAAGCTGCTATCGTAGTTGCGGCCTCAGGAATGTGTGAAGGTGGACGAGTCGTCAATTATTTAGAAGCTTTGCTGCCTGATGAAAGAAATGATGTGCTATTTGCCGGCTATCAAGCGGAAGGGACTTTAGGTCGGCGTATCCAAGATGAAGCAGAAAGTGTATTGATTGAAGGTAAACGCGTAAAAGTGAAAGCTCAAGTTCATACGATGTCAGGCTACTCTGCACATGCCGATATGAACGACTTAATACAATTTGTAACTGCCATTCCCACTCCTCCTAAGGAGGTTCTCCTTATACATGGTGAGGAAGATTCGAAAAAAGCACTTTATCAACAACTAATCAACCTCGGATATAACTGCGTATTATAGTGAATTAGATAATTATTTAATTTCGAGACAACATAATATATCGCAAACATAGTTTGTCGAATTCATTGATATAGTAACGTCAAGATTCAAAAACAAGGCATAAGTAAGGACTCAGGTTCAAGAAAATTCTCAAAGTTACAAGCATGTTCTGGATTAAGGGATATAATTTCTATACGAATTAAATTATAATCGCCGACTTGTAAGCAATTGGCTAGCCGAAAACAACTTATTCCATTCCTATGACAGACAGTATGAGCGACACGCTTCAAGAACGAGAAGCAACTGAATTAGCTAAGAATAATTCTATCAGCATAACATCAACATTGGACGAGTTATCAGCAAGCGAAACCGATGCTTGTATTTATATCTACTGTCCAAAAGAAGACGAAACAAAGATTTCTCAGGTACTTAAGAGACATCCTGAGATTAACGCTCAAGTTAATAACTATGCCCTTAGGGATTTCAAGAGTAAAACGCTTTGCCACTTCAAAAGCTCACACCTAAACCCTGAGCAGCAAGCGTTTCTTGTAGCTGCAACAGAACTTGGGGCTTGGGTTGAGCCTTTAGTGAGCTACTTTGATCGTTCACTTGGCTACACTGAAACTGAGCTCTTGCATAGCGGCTACTTCTTACACCAAAAAGCTTTTTCTATCCTCTCTAATCGTAAGAACAGCTGGCAAAAGCGCTTTATTGATCTATTGTTTGTTTTTATGCTCTCGTGGGTTGCTATCCCAGTAGGGCTTATTACGGCACTGCTTATTAAGCTTGAGTCACCAGGCCCGGTATTCTTTAAGCAGCGTCGTACTGGCCAATATAATGAAGAGTTTGAAGTGATTAAGTTTCGCTCGATGCGAAACGATGCGGAAAAGAATGGTGCCCAATGGGCAACTAAAAATGACGCGCGCGTAACGAAAGTCGGCTGTTTTATTCGTAAGACTCGCATAGATGAGCTCCCTCAGTTAATCAATGTACTAAAGGGAGAGATGTCGATGGTTGGTCCTCGTCCAGAACGCGAGGTGTTCATCTCTGAGTTGGAAAAAGCCATTCCTTACTATCGATTTCGTCACGCCGTTAAACCTGGGGTAACCGGCCTAGCCCAAGTAAAGTACCCTTACGGCGCATCGGTAGAAGATGCTATTTGGAAGCATAAGTACGATATTTACTACATCAAACATCAAAACTGGAAAATGGAAGTGAAGATTCTGTTTCTTACGATAAAAACAGTTTTGTTTGGCATGGGGCGTTAAGCCTTATACTCAAATTTGTGATTCATATAAAGAAGGTTTCAATTTTCTGAATTGAAGTACGAGCTTATAATTCTGTTCTTGGAACCGCTCTTTACAGAATCTGATAGCACTGCTGTACTTCGTTAGGCGTCAGACAAAGGTGTTTGGGTTAACGCTTTTTAAAGGTTCATCGCGGCTTTCCGGGGAAAGCCGCTTTTATCTTCAAGAAGAAGTAATCAGTATCTCGATAGCCATATCCCATCCGCTTGATTAACTTTATCTTGTTATTTATCCCTTCAAGCGTACAGGTATTCAGCGGATAGCTTGCTGAAGCAGTGATACGGAGCTTTCGAGCGAACTCTTTAAGTGGCTTAATTCCACTCTCATTCACTTGCTCCCACCATACCAGCCATAGGTTTTTAGCCTGAAGTTCTGATCCACAACGCCACAGTTCCTTTAATTGCGCACCCAGTAAGTAGGTTGTCATCAAGTCCTGATTCATATTCAATATTTCAGTGAGGTAGCTTTCCTGTTGTGTATTTAAATTATCCCTATTTTTCAATAACACCCAGCGCGAACGCTTGACCCATTGCCTTGCTTTTTTATCTTGTTTTAGCTTATTGGCTTGGTCGACTCTGACTCTATCCATCACTTCACGACCAAACTTAGCAACGACGTGGAACAAGTCGTAAACGATGTGAGCATTTGGGCAATGCTCTTGGAGTTCAAGGTCAAAAGCCGTATTCATATCCATTGCTACAGCTTCGATATTTTTACCATGCTCACCTAGCTGTTCAAAGAACGGTCGAATATCCTTGCGGCTACGACCTAGTCCTATCCAGATAACTTGATGGCTTTTCGCGTCAGCAATGACCGTCGCATAGCGGTGCCCTTTAAAAATAGCGAACTCGTCCATGACGAGTTGCCTTAATTCACCCCATTTAACTTGCGGCACTACTTGTTGAAGCCGACGCTTATCTATCTCTTTGGTTGTGTGCCAATGAACGCCTGTCACTTGGGCTATATGTTTAATTGGTAGCAGAGGTAACAACTGTTCTATATAGCTTCGTAGGCGTTTAGTGATACGAGCATAAGGTTCCAACCAAGATAGCCGCTCTGTTTTAATGCCGCAGTTACTGCACTTGATGCGTCGGGTTTGAATGGACAGTTCAACGGGAGCTCCTAACAGTGTAGCTTCCTTCACGTTACGCCACTGATACTCATGTATGGCTTGAGCTTTAAGCCCGCACGGACACTTAGCGATAGAATTAGGTTTGAGAGTGAGCTTTATTAATGACGCAGTCTGATGAGACTTTACTATATGAAAGCCTTCCCAGAATGAAGATAGGAAAGTATGATTCGACATGAAAACGGTAGTTTGTGTAGGTTTTGTTTGGCGATAAAACTCTATCACTTACTACCGTTTTTGTTTTTAGTTCCCGCTTATCCGCAATGAACCTTTTTAAAGAGCCATCTGACAACTCCCAGTTATAGTAGTGATACCATTCAGATAACAACAACTCTAGGTCTTCCCGTCCCCCGAAGCATCTATAGTCGGATAAAACTCACTTTTATAAGTTTTCTGGGAGTGCTCACATTTGCTATTGAAGTGAGGGGGCTTTGTTGCGTAATTCAGACGAGAAACCAAACCGCCCAAAGTTGAGCGACTTTTAGACAATATACTGAGTTTCAGGCATACCAAGTCCTGTAAGCTTATTCAGCGCTTTAATCATTGTGTAAGTCTCACCAACCTGAGCATTGTAATTTCGGAGGCTGAGTTTCCCACCCAACAACTGTTTCACTCGATGCATTGCTGTCTCTGATAGCGAGCGCTTATGATAACCATACCGCTTTTTCCACTTCTTGTTGGAGCCGTACAGCTTCTGGCAACCTACCGCCAGATTTCGAGGATGTCCTTGTTCCCAGAAGGTTGCTCCTTCCCTTGGAGGGATGAGCGGAACCGCTCGCTTTACACGTATTGCATCATGGCAATGTCTTGTGTCATAAGCACCATCACCTGATATCTCAATGATTTTACGACGTGTCTGCTTAAGTAGGTTGGGAAGCACTTCGGCATCGGTAACGTTAGATAAACTCAGCTCTGCTGCGACTATTTCGTGGGTGCTGGTATCTACTGCTAGATGTAGCTTACGCCAGACTCTGCGCTTCCCATCAGTACCATGCTTTTTGACCTTCCATTCACCTTCGCCATAAACCTTGAGACCAGTGGCATCGATGGCCAGATGCTGTATCACACCTCTGGTTTTGGTTTTAAATGAAACCTCAACGTCCTTAGCTCGACGGCTTATACAGGTGTAATGCGGACAAACAAGCGGTATGTTAGCCAGCTTAAATACGGAGTCTAGAAAACCTTGCAGCGCTCTCAATGGCATAGAGAAAACGCGTTTTACCATGAGTGCTGTAGTAATGGCTAAGTCGCTGAATCGACGAGGCCTACCTCGCTTATTCTGTTTACTTTGCTTCCACTCTCTTATGGTCTCTTCATCAATCCAGAAAGTAAGTGAACCACGGTTGATTAGGGCTTTGTTGTACTGTTTCCAGTTAGTTGTTTTATAACGAGGTTTCGGCATAAGGCTACGAAGATTAGCTGATTTAGCCGATCAGATCGCAACTTCCTGATTTAGTTCCATCGAATTACGCAACAAAGCCTCTTTCCGCTTATGGAAAAGTTCAAGGTGTCTAAATTCCGATATATAGTGCCTTATACAATTCGTAAGAATTCTTTATATCAAATTCAACTGAACAACGCTCAGCTTGCTCTTTGTAGTCTGAGTAATCATTTTTGATTTCGTGTATAGCTTTGAGTATGGCCTCAGAATCGTTCTCGACTAATAAACCATTCTGTGTTATCAACTCTCCACACCCACCAACATTACTTAATAACAAAGGTAGTCCCGTCGATGCAGCCTCAAGAGCTGACATTGGCATACCTTCACTATCTGATATTAGTGCAAATAAATCATATTCTGAGAAATTATCAAAATTCTCTATAGCCCCGGTAAAATGAACATTTTCGGGCCTAGAGCATTGGGAAAGAAGAGGACCATCACCAACTACATCAAGGCTTACACTAGGCAACTGAGAAATCGCATCTATCAACAAATCAGGCCTTTTAGGATAAGCGAGCCTACCTAAAAAAAGAACTTTGAAGCAACTTCTCACTTCTTTATTTTGTACTTTTCGCGGAAAAACACAGTTTCGTATGTGTATTAATTTGTTTTCATTTATACCAATGATTTTAGCTGCATCCTGTTTGTCTTTTTCAGATACGCAAAGGATTTTATCGGATAAAAAGGAAAGTACTCTTTCTATTGTTATATATAACTTCCGGAATCTCCCACCATTATATATACAAGACCAACCATGAGAAACATAAACCACTCTAATTTTAACCATCACCTTTAACAATCTCGCATAAAGTCCTGCGTTTGCAGAACTTGCTACAACGACATCGATACGGTTTTGTTTTATAAACTCGACTATTTTTAGATATGCCTTAAGTGAGAAGCCTTTCTCGATTTCAGGGACAAAGAATTGTTTTTTTACAGTGGTATTTTCCGTCAACCACCCGGATTTATTTGTAATAATAAAGTGCTCAAACTCATCTCCTAAAAGTGTAACTTGATCCTTGACCCAGGTTTGAGCTCCGCCGATCTCAGACTTTGTAATAATATGTAATATTTTAGCTGGCACCCTATACTCCGAGAAATAAGGTAGTTATTTATTATGGGATTGGTATAGATTCAGCCACTTTTTAGAAATGGCTATGAGTGAATAATGTTGCTCAACGTGCTCTCTCGCTTTAGCGCCTAAGGTCTGCTTTTCATCCTCAGACATATCAAGAGCCTGCTTGATTGCTCCAGAGAGGGCCTGAGAATCTCGTGGGGGAACTAGGAAACCGTATTTACTAACAACTTCTCCCACACCACCGCAATCGGTAGCAACAATAACTCTTTCTGCTGCCATTGCCTCAGCAACAACAAGTCCAAACCCCTCCCAAGCAGAGGATAGAACAAAGATATCAGCGGCACTCATCCATTGTGGAACTTGGTGACTAAGCCCTATGAAGTTTACTTTATCTTCAATACCTAATTCTTCAGCTAATATCTTCAACTCTTGCCGCTTGTCACCGTCCCCAATAATGGCAAGCTTTACCTTGCGCTCTGTTAATAAAAGGGATGAAAACGCGTTCAGTAAGTTGGGGTAATCTTTTGCTTCTGTTAGCCGACCAACACTTAGGAGCAAGGTTTCATCTTCGTTTACACCGATTTCACTTCGGTAAGCGAATCTCGTCTCTTTGTTAAAGCGATATTTATTTAAGTCAATTCCATTGTGAAGAGCGATGATACGATCAGAGCTACACGCACCTTTGTCTATGAAAGCTTCGACAGCTTCTTCACTGACATTAGTCAATAGGTCCCCCTGCTTCTGAGTAAGTTTATATGCCAGCATTCTAAGTCTCCCTCCCTCATTACTACTATGAGCGGTACATATGAGACGTTTGATAGGAGTCGTAACTCTAACAAGCCTCATAAGTATGTTCGCATGGACCATATGACTATGAACAATATCAGGGGCGAAACTCTTGATAATTTTTTTTATTTTCAAATATGTAGAGGCAACTCCGAGTAAACTTTTCTCCATCCGAAGTGACAATACCTCAACCGATGTAGATTGAGGCTTTAAAAGGGGCTCGCCATGCATAGAAAGGATAGTGACATCATGCCCAAAGGTAGAGTATGTATCGGCTAAATCACATACTTGTTTCTCAGCACCTCCCACACCTAACCCAGTAATAACTAGCAAAACTTTCATGTAATTACCATTGATTAAAAAAGAACACACCTTCTCTCGTCAAACTTGCGCTTTCTATCGACTGCTTAAATATTGTAGTATTCAAGAATATCAAAGTAACCATTAATATTAGAGCTCTCATATTACTAAAATAACATAAAAGGCAAATTATAAATGGAAGAAAGCTTACCATTAGTCTTCCAGCAAAAGGGCTAAAGAAATACATACCTAGATATATGGAAAGCCCTAATATTGCTATCACATAATGCCCATCATTGAGATATATCCTCTTATACTGTGTAAGTATCATGATTAAAATACCACTAAATAAAACAAAATTCCCTCCTCCAACACCCGTGATAGTTGAGCTATATTCAGTTGCTTGTCTCAATGCTAATAATTGAGCAACAGGAAGGATTAACAAGCTAATTCCTATGGAGATAGTAAACAAAAATAAAGATCGAAGTATAATCTCCTCTGAGACTAATTGCTTAAAAAAGCTATCAGCCACGACAAAAAAGAATACTATAAACATAGATGAATGAATGAACCCTAGTAAAAAGACAATTAACTTAAAGTATCTTTTATGTCCCAAAAACAGGATTGCCCACATCATCATTGAGGCTGCAAATGCTTGCCTTAAAACGACAAGTTGCATATGAAATGCCTGCGGAATGAATAACAATGCTAAAAAGCCTAGAAAACAAACTAAAGCATTTCTACCTTTGTAAAGAATGAAAAAACTAACTGTAAACCCAGTAAAAAAAACAAAGACTAGCGGTATAACTTCTGGTTTGAAAAAGTTACTTAAAAAAGAATTTAATAGCAAAAATAATGGTTCGTTAGTCAGAATAGCCAATCCATCATAACGATCCATGATTTTCATTGAGTCAATCGCATATACGATATAGTTTTGCCTATCTCTAAAGAGTTCATTAGGCAGTAATGTAAGCAATAAGCCATATATTACTGAAATTACTAAGTAAGAAAGTATATAGAGCCTATATTTAGTGATTCTCATTTACTTACTATCTCTAGTTTGAAAGTAATTTTAACCACGTGCTTAAGATGGTCTCTGTACTAAACCTCTTAGAGTTATTGATTGAGTGCGTGGTTAGTTCTTGATAGCGTTCTGAGTTCATCGATGCCTCAATACCTTTAATTAAAGAGTCTTTTAACGCAATAATGTTATTTGCTTCACACAACCAACCATTATGACCATCTTGAACGACTTCAGCTGGTCCTGTATCACAATCAAAAGAGACGATTGGTAAGCCATAAGCTTGCGCTTCGATTAATACTAAAGGCAAACCTTCAAACCTGGAGCTCATAACAAAGAGCTTTGATTGAAGATAATAGTTCTCGATCTGGTTGGTTTTAGGGATAAACTCAATTGTTTTGGTAACATCTAACTCAACAGAGCGCTTTGACAGAGCTTCCTCATCTTCCCCGCTACCTATAATCTTTAATTTCCATTGAGGATACTCTTTTGAGACTTGCTGCCATGCTTCAAGTAAAATATCGAATCCTTTTTGATAAGTTAACCGTCCAACAGCTAAAACCACATCATCTTTATCTTGACTGATATCAGTGGGTTTAGAAACGGTAATAGGATTGGGTATTGAGACTAAGTTTGCCTTGCATTTAGTACCAGATATCCAAAGCTGCTTATCTCTTTCCGTCAATGTAACAACATCGTCAGCAAAAAGAGCAGCTAGTCGTCTTGCAAAACGTCTAGTTTTTCTTCCAAGATCAACTTTATAATTAAAATGTTCCCAGCAGATGTGCCTTACAGATGTGCCACATATTGCGGGAGTTGAGTATAAAGCGAGCATTGACTCAACATCGATTAATATATCAATCGCATTGTTTTTTAAAAACTTTTTTAAACGTGATACGATTAATGGAAACCGTAAAGTCCCACTTCCATACGTAGAAAATAGCGTACTGCACCTGATATCTGCTGAAACAGGGAAAAAAGGCTTACTTTTACCTTGAAGACTTAAGATATAAACATCATGGCCAGATAACTTAGATAGTTCATTTGCCAGCCAAATCGAAACTCTTTCTGTACCACCAGACCCTTCTAAGCTCCCAACAAAAAAACAAATATTTGACATTAAAATCTCTTTATTTATACAAATAATCTATGATAGTAAATGGTAATTTAAAAATGACACCTACTTAAGGAAACGATTAGTTAACTATCGAAAAATCATTCTATTTACTTAATTATTGATTTAAAAAATTCAACAATTTTTAAAAATAAAATTGACATATTAACACCAAAGTTATTAAACAAAAAAATTGCAATTTTAAAGTGAGAACTTATATTACCTTTAAATAGCACTTCATTTGTTTCAGGAAATAAACTCAATGCTTCTCTCGGAGATGTATTAAGAGATGAGTAAATTAATGTGGTTTTTTGACTAAGTTTAAACTTTAAAAAGCCTTCTTCACAATATTTATAAACGCCATTGTTTTTTAAATTTTTACTTATTTCTTCAGCCGCTTTTTTAACTTCTACAATTTTACTCTGATCTATTTTCTTAGTTATAGAAGAAACATTGCATTGATTATAAACAACATAATCACCTTTAATAAAAACTATTTTTTTAGCTGACAATAAAAACTGAATATTAAAGATAAAATCTTCAAGGAAGTTTATTTCATTAGGGAAATTTATTTCATTATTTTCTATAATTTCCCTCCTGTAAAGCTTATTCCAACAGTAACCTTTTACCTCATCCAAAAGCAAATATTTTATACAATCTAAATTACTATCAGACTTCTTCTCCGACATTCGCTCTAGCCTGTCAGGGTATTCAATAGTATAGTCCGAAATGACAAGATCTAAACCTCCACCTTTCGCAACGGTATACACATCCTCCAACCAATTACTTGATGATGTATAATCGTCACTATCAAGGAAGGCGATATACTCACCAGTTGCAAGCGCTAAGGCTTCTTGTCTGGTTTCTGAAACACCCTTATTCTCGCGGCTTACAATTACTATATCCCAACTATCAGATATACTTTTTTGGTAGTTAGATACTTTGTCTTTTAAGATAGATAAAGAGTTATCTTTTGAACCATCATCTAAGAATATAACCTGTAGTTTATCAATACTTTGAGGGAATATAGAGTCGATACATCTTCCTATATATTTCTCTGTATTATATATAGGAACAATGAGTGAGACTTTATACATATTGATGCTCATTTATTGCGGATAAAAGAAATTTCGAAGCAAAAGCACGCTTTTGAGATAAAATTTTGTTAACCTCGGTAAAATCCACCTCTAAATCTAATAATTTATCGTTCAGTAAGTTAACTGAGTCTACTAATCTATGCTCTAAATTGAACATTTTGAGTAATGAGTTAAAACGAGCTAAGCCACGCTCTGAGTTACCAATTGCAATAAATGGTTTGTTGTATATAATCGAAAATACAACTCCATGAAAGGAGTCAGTGACGACAAACTGAGAGTCTCGGAAACCTTGTATCCAACGAGTGACAGGTTGATACTGATCTAAATCGTTTTGTGGCATTAGCTCAAAAGAGGATATGTTCAATTTGCTAACTACCTTTGTAACAACCGCTTTTTTATCTTCAGATTGATCGAGCACATAAACCATTACTCCTTTTGGAATATCTATATGCTTTTCCTTGTCTATCAAAGCGTTGTATTGAGATGCTTCAAGCAACATTGTTGGATCGATAACATGTAAAGCCTCAACTCCGAAATTGTCTCGACAAAGATTCACAGCACTGTCTTCTCTAACACTAACAGCATCAAATTGCTTCAAATGATGTGAGCATTTTTCGAGCAAGTCGTGGTCAAACTCACTAATATTATCTACGCCAAAAGAGGCAGCATAAGATATTTTCTTAATACTAGGATCTTTAATAAAATTAAGGAAGAATGCTTCAATTCCTGGTGAGTACTGAGGTCGCCATACTTGGTCACTACCTACAATAAATGTAGAGAAGTTATATTTTTCCAGCTCATTCAATCTTGATACAGATTCAATTTTGTGTGTTGTTTCTATATTTTCTTGTCTAAAGCGATCTGTATGCTTAGAGATTCTAGCTTTTTCTTTGTTATTAATTGGAAAAACTCTTTTAATATCTTTCTTTAACACATATTTTTTTATAGCATTGACTAGAATCCCTCTTATCCCCCAAAATTTAGCTTTTTTAAATGGTAAGTCAACAGTTAATACATCATGGCCTTGTTCTTTAAGGAAGCGTTGAAGTGCATACGCTTGAAGCAGTCCACCATAATTAGTATGAAGGGGCTGGGTCATAATTGCTATTTTCATTTTTTGTTTCTTACCTTTTTCAGGATGCTTTCTTTTTTTCGGTTAAAACGCGTTACAAAAATCAAAATCTCTCTTATATAGTATATTTTCTTTTCAAAAACTTGAGCATCAGATGATTTTTTCCAGAGTTTTAAACTTTGAGATCTAGTTACCATTCTCATATAGTGAACTAGTTTTAATGACGCTGGTATATCTGTTTGGGCAAATCTTTTTGGTGGCGTTTCCTTCAATTTGTAAGCTTGAGTACGATACTTCAATCCAACTCTTCGGTGGTTGAAACTGCCTCTCTGAGTTTCAACTACTTTTTCAACCGGGACTTCATCCACAATTAAGCTTTTTCTCTCTATACCTTCAGAAAATATATCATTAGCTAACTGGGTTCTAATAATTATAACATTATGGCCCTGGCCATCGTCTGAGTATGGCTTTACCCATGCATCCCCTAAGGATATATCAGCAAGCTCAGTCGTAACATCATCACAAAAGTCACACGCCTTCGCTTTAAATAAACCTGACCCCCACATATCGCCTAGTTTATTCATTCTTATTGATTTTTCTTTTTCTTCAGAAATGCAAGAAAAAGAGTAATCAGAAGCACTAGTGTCAACTGATTTAATTCGATATTCAGGTGACATATAGTTATGTCTAGACGCGCCTGATTTTTCTGCTAGATAGTCTGTATAGTGCCTACTCTTGACACCACCACAAATAATACCAACCGTAAACCCAATTTTATCTTTATAACGCTGATCGTTATGCTGTAATAACCTTACCGCTTTAATAAAACACGCTACACCTACTATTGCTACTTTACCTTCCAGTGTTAATATTGACTCTAGCGCATTTCCAAGGCTTACAGGATAGTAGCGAGTTTTAGATGAAGATCGTACTTTGTCAACACTATTGAATACACCATATTCATAATGTTCACCTTCAGTCCCTGAACGAGACACACAAACCACATGGTCAACAATCCCTTGCTCCAGTAACTTTTCCAAAAAATAGGTCGCTATTCCTCCCGAAGAACTATTTTGTCGGTGAACTTGTGAGTAACCAACATAAGTATTGATGTAATGGCCCACTTGTGGGTCGTGCTTTTGAATACCATCATAGATATACTTTTTCGACAACTCATCTTCAGTACGTACATCGGCGTCAGGCTTTGTATTAAAAGGGCAAACTTGCAAACAAGCACCAGAGCAATCACACTTTTTTAACTGTCTAGGAGTTAAAAAGCCATCTTCGTTCCATTGCATTTTAAGAGACTGATTATCACATTGTGTAATACATGCCCCACAACCAATACATAGTCCTTGTTCCACAATTAACTCTGATATATTTCTACAACTCACTAGTTCTACCTTTCACTTTGGAAAACTTAGATTTTAAAAAACTTCTCACAAACATCTTCTCATTTTCATCAATACCAACTAAATAGATTGAAAGTATATTAATCATAACGCTTATGATACACCCGCCAATCAACCCAAAGATACCTTCGCTAAAATAACTTGATATCGATAAGTTTATCGAAAATGATAACAAAGAAACCAACGCAACCCTGAAGATGACACTTCTTACAAATCCTTTGATCAACTCCGGTTCGAAATTGTATAAAAGGATTAACCTTAATACGAGAGCTATTAGCGATATACTTATCGCCACATAATAGACAATACTAGGAGCTCCGCCTAATTTTAGTGCTAAATATGACACGGGTAAGTTAAGTAAAATAACGGTTCCAACCACGATCTGATACAATTTAATCTTACCCGTTGCTTGAAAAGTAGTCATTATCACTCCAGAAAGGCTAATTATCAAACTATCAATTACAACCAGTTTGACAAATTTTTCTGTATTTTCCGGAACATTACCTAACCAGAGCTTTAATATATAGTCTGTTTGAACTAATATTGGCATAGAAATAAAAAGGAGTAAAAAGAATGATATCTTTGCGCCAGAGAATATTAAGCTGCGTACGTACTTAGTATCTCTACCTGAATATGATTTTATAATCTGCGGAGCAAAAGACGTTTGTAAGCTGCTCACAAAACCAAATACCGCACTATTTACTTGCATAGCTATAGCTCTTGCTGCATTTACTACAGTACCAAATGTAATATTTAAAAGTATATTAACACCATAATTGGAAACGACAGCTGCTATATTCCCATAAAAATTCCATCCGATATAACCAACCAGTTTTTTAGAGTATTGCTTATTCCAAGAAAATATAATTCTTGTGTTATGTAAAGCTACTTTATTATAAAATACATAACAAAGAAAAACTAAAAATGCACTCATTGAGATGAATATTGCATAGTATAATAGTTTGTCACCACTAATTAAACTGAGAATTAATACCGAGCCAAGCTTCAGAGCAGCATCTGCAATGCTGATATATGCAAATGCATCCATTTTTTCAAAAGAAATAATATTGGCAATATACGGAATTGATATAAGGTTAAAAAACACTGTAATTAAAGACATATAGAAGACTAGTAATGCCGTATCTAACCTTATATCCGGTATTGTTAAAAATGAACTTACAACCCAAGAACCTAAAGATAACCCTATTACAAAGAATATAACTCCAATAACTAGATGAATTGTTAAGCTAGCATTAAATATATTTTCTAGTTTATCTTTATTATTATCAGCTTGCCCTAATTCAAAACAAATGAAGCGCTGTGTTGCAGTTGAAAGTGCTCCATTTACGAAAGTCAATAGAGAAATAACGCCAGCAACAACGTGATATATACCAAAATCTTCAACACCAAGTTGTTCCAATACGATCCTTGATGAATACAATGACACAACTAATATCAATATCATTCTAAGGTACAGGAACAATGTGTTTTTTATAATTACTTTGTTTTTCAATATCATCTTGTTAGCCACTGGCTATAGTCAAAGTCGAAGTTAAAGTCATAAAGTGTCGAGTAATTACTTTTCTTCGGACTTCAGCACAGTGAAGACAAAAAGAATACCAATACCAAAAATCATCCCAAATACCGTACCTACAATACACAGGAATGCTCGATTTGGCTCATGCTTCAATTCAGAAAGAACGGCTGGATCAATAACTTTAAATACAAACTCTTCTTGTACCTCGGCTAGCATAAGACTTTTAGTTTGCTCTTCAATTAGCTTGTAAAAGGTGCTTTGCATATCCGTGATAGATGTTTTTTCTAATTGGGCATTTAAATAGTCAAGGTTTTTTGAAGCTTCTTTAATGGTTCGTTCTCGCATTACGTTGTTGATATCTTGCACCAACCAATCAACCCATTGTTGAGCAATGTATGGTGAGTAATGCTTTACTGAAACGCTATAAAGGCCATTCTTTTTATCTTCAGAAATTTCAAATATATCTTTTCTAAACGTTTCATATGCTTCTTGTGCAGTAGGCTCAACACCTCTAAGACCTTTTGGCTCGCGTAACCATTTATTACTTTTCTCATCGTATACTTCATCATCTAGGATCAACTTGTTATTGTTTAAATCCCAATCTCTAGCTGCCATCAAAGGAACAAGTAAATCATGCTTGGATATAAAACCTTCAATGAACTGCCGAGATCTCATTACTTGTACAGCAAGTTCAGTTTGCGATGATTCCGAGGCGCCTATATTCACTCCAGCCAATGCCGCTAATCCACCAAGTTGTCCAGCCATTTGCGACAAATTGCTACCACTAGCACTCTCTGCAGGAGCAAGTAATGCATCAGCTCTATAAATGTTCGGTAAGTTCAATGCATAAAGGACAGAGCCTACTGCAAATACGAACGTGGTTGCAATAATGATCAACTTTCCTTTCCATAACACCCTAAACAGTTCTCGTAAATCAACCTCATCATCATAATATTCAGGAGAGTGAGGAGAATAAGGCAAGTAATTTGAGTTTGATTTTTTTTGGGATTCCATTGAGTTTAAAACTCCAAGTATGTATAAGTATCCTTAGAGAGGACACCTTTGGAAACTATGTAATATGTATCGAAGTCAAGGCAAGTTTTAATACCGAGAATCAACAAATAGATAGATTACGAAAAATGGGGGTTGCTCGCAGCTAAGGTAACATTAATTTTCGAGTTATTTAAGTTGACTGCTTCACCTCTTAAGTGAATTGCCAAAATGACATTAGATTTTGGTATCTCATTAGGAAGCGTTAAAAGAGGTTAACTGACTTTAATATTGCAAGTGGTTATATATGCAATATATACCTCCATAGTATGTATATGCTGAAGACTACAGAAATCCGTACCTACCGATGATTCTAAATAATACTTTAACACAGTAAGTGATGCCTCAATCACCTATTTAACCAATAGTAGGAAAGCCTAGTAACCTTCATTACTAGGCTAACAATGGTGTTATTTAAGCGCGTTAATCGCAACACCAGTCTGGTAAAGGATCTGCGTTGCAGCTGTCCAGGTACTTAATGCGTCGCGATAATCCGTATCTATCGGCACAACAATCGTGTCACCTGCTTTTAGCCCTTCTTGGTTGTTTCCGAACCAATATCCGGAAGAAGGTTTGTAAACAGAACCGTCTGCACGAACTACAAAAATGCGGTCTTCGTCCGCTTGTTTTTTAGCTCCACCCGCTTTATTTAGGTAATCGTCAACATCGAGTTTGTTGTCCAATAAGTAGGTAATAGGAACCTGAACTTCACCCATGATTGAAACTGTGTTGCGGAAGGTCGGAACAAAGAGGAAGTCGCCGTCTTCTAACATAAAATCTGCTGAGCGATCGCCTTTGAAAATACGGTTTAGCTGCACTACCATTCGTCCAAGCGCCTTACTGCGACTTGCTTCTTCAACAAATGCTAGTGTTTTCTGTGGATCGGTAATTACGGAACCAATATTGCTGTCGGCTCTGAATGTTTTCTTCGCAGTTTCTTTGCGCATATCAGCGGCGTATTGATTTAAGAGCTTCTGCTCTTGTAAGCGCAATGCTTCACGCGTGAATATTGCTCCTTGAGGGTGAGCAAATTCTGTCAGACCGCCAGCTCGGCCCAATAACTCACTTATGGTTTCACCTTGGCGCACTGTATAGGTTCCAGGGAAGCGAACTTCACCCTGTAAAGTTACTGTGCTTTGTAGCTTCACATTTGGCTTTTCTAAGATGTTCAAACGGTCTCGGCCCACGATAACTGCATCGTCTGAGGTACCGCCTTGTATTGCTTTACGTAAATCAATCCGTTCAACATCAATATAAGCACGCTCATCTGCACTATTAATCGCGGTTCGTGCTAACTCTGCACTAATTGTGAATGCGTTATAAGTCAAACCACCAGCGGCTTCAATCAGCGTTGATACCGTCATTCTTGGAGTAATCGGGTAGCGCCCAGGGTGCTTCACTTCACCAAATACTTCTGCAATTTGAGGGGCTAGCCCCAAACGAGACTGTTGTTGGAGTTGTAACAATACTGGTGCAAGCAAAGTGCGACGAGTATTTTGCTTCAGCTTTTCAAAGTCTTCCTCTGTAATCTCTTTACCGCGGAAAATAATTTTTCTTTCTTCTTTTGCTTGCTGGTTCCAGCCAACATAATTCTGTTGGTTATTGAAATTAGTTTGTTGCGGATTATTGCTAGTCATCGCATTGTTACCTGCGATTATCGAACCTGCAGGGTTATTAACCATAGCAGCAGACGAGCTCATCTGTTGCTGTTCTTTCTGTTGCTCCATCTCCGCCTGTTTTTGAGCTTGCTCGAGTGTTTTCGCTTTTGTAATTTCTTCATCATTAGCGAGTGTATCTAAATCTTCGTTATTGAACCGGTTGAAGACTAGAACTCGATCACGAGAACGTAGAGACATATTGTCTTTGCTGTTAGGAGATAAAATCGCGTTCGCGAGGTTTATCTGAAATACTTCGATATCACGTTGAGTATTAACTTCTCGAACAACAACGGCGTAGTTAACATCAGCAGTGGCATTAAATGCAGAGTCGACAGATTTAAACAAATCAGCAATACGCAAACTTTGATGCCACTCTACATAACCAGGGTGTCTTACATCCCCTTCGATTTGAACATATCGAGTAAGCTCTTCGCTTTTTTTCAAGATTTTAATAGCATCGCCATTTTTTACTTTGCTTTGCTTATCTTGGCTCTTACTAAAATCGAGAGTGACCGCTTCACGAGTCCCATGCGTTGCATAGCGTTTGATTTCTAGCTGTTCTTTATACGCGTTGGCAGTAAAACCACCAGCTATTTGAATAAGTTGTTGGTAGGTTTCACCCGGCTTAACCTCATAAATTGCAGGACGATTAATCTCGCCTTCTATAGAGACCGTATCTTTAACAGAGCCGATTAAAACAACATCATCCGGTAGTAAGCGCACATCATCACTCGCATCACCTTTTAGTAACAGATCATACATGTCCAACTTACGAATAATTTTTCCGTCACGCTTTAGCTGAATATCTCTTAGTGCCCCACTTTCACCAAAACCACCGCTGTAGTAGATAGCCTGTGATATTGTCGTTAATGCGCTAACCGTGTACGCTCCTGGCTTATATGCATCGCCCATGACAAATACTTGCATGGTACGTAGTTCACCTAATGAAATATCGCTACGAACACCTATCATTTGCTCTTTTACACGTTGCGTTAGAGAGTCTCTAACATCAGAAAAGTGCATACCTGCAACATTTACTGGCCCAAGAGAAGGAAAGTTGATTGTTCCTGCGCGATTTACACGTAAGCGATGTGTTTCGTTCTCCTTACCAAATAACTGCACGATGATTTCATCGCCTGCACCCACAGTGTAATTAGCCGGAACTGGAACATCACTTATCGGAGCAAAGGTGCTTGGAGAGCCAGCAAAGAGTTCAAGGCCAAAGCGTTGTAACTCATCATCTTCTTTTTTAGTATCCCATATTTTTTCTACTTCAGTAGAACTCGCCCCACTCAATTGAGTTCTAGGTTGAATAACTTGCGGATTTGAGTATGACGTAGACTGGGAAGAAGAGCCTGAAGGGATACTAAAGCCATACTTACTCGCCAGTGCTTGCTGCTGATCTGCTGGTAAGTTCTGAAACATTTTGATTTGTTCTGGAGTAGGTGTTTGCGCAGTCGAGTAAGACGCAAACATGCTTGCCAAGACACAAACGGCAATGGAGAGATATCCTTTAAACATGATATGCCACTATAATAATTGGATAAAAGGTCCTAGCGCTCAAGTTTGAGTTCTAGGTATTTAAATTAGAATCTGTGCTGGAAACCCAGTGTAATCGAGTTAAGGCGAACTTGGTTTTCTGAAACGTTATCAACGAACTCAAACACAACTGCGCTTTGTTTGTTCAAAGCGTAATGCATACCTAACCCAAAACTGAATCCTTGCTCTTTGTCGGAGCCTACATTTTGTAAGTCAAGTTGAACGCTCGAGTACCCTGCTAAACCGTAAAGTGCAACTCGCTCTGAAACAGGCATATTTAGCTTAAAAAAGCCACTCATTGCACTATCAACGGCAAGCCCACTATCACGCTGAACTGACGTTCCATAGCGTCCTTCTAAACCAATATAATCGTTAAAGAAGTACCCTGCTTGCGCACTAAGAAGAAAGGGGCTTCCCTCTTTCACGGACTCAGAAGGCGAGCTTTTCAATTCGGCATTTGAGTAACTCACTAGTGCACCAGCGTAAAAATCGGCAGATGCTGAAAAAGAACTCAGGCTTAAGCCCAGTACACTAAGTATTCCTAAACAATGCTGTTTTCTTATCACGTAAAAGTTCCTAGTACTGGTAATAATGAGTGCTACGGACTTCAACGTACGCCTCGAAGACTCATTAATTATTGATTTTTGGCACGCTACCGCCCGGCGGCGTTGAGCGTTAGCCACTGTATCGCTTTCTTTATATTCAAGCGCCCAGCTCCCTCCAAACACTTAAGCCGTACTGAAGGAACAGGCCGCCAAATTATGCACGCTTGATGGTTTATCAGCAAGTAAGGGAATAAGATAACCGCGCTATGTCACGTTGGTGTTAGGAATGAGATCGGAAGCCTGGCAAAATAAGAAACTATTTACATGCTAACGTTTTTTTATCTAGAATATAGTTTGGAGCATTTTTTATGCTACCAAACATCGATGTTTTTATACCGGATATACAAGGATTAATAATGAAGAATACAGCTCTAGCTATTCTTATGGCTCTAAGCGCATCAACTGCATTTGCAGCAGAAGAAGCAGGTTCAGCAGGCGCAGCTTCTGCATCTGCAACAGGTACAACAGCCGTAGCAGTAGGTGCAGCAGCAGCTGTAACTGTAGTGGCAGTTGCAGCGTCAGATAGTGACTCGTCTACAGCAACAAACTCTAATTCTGGCTCTGGCTCAGTAGCTAAATAATTTAGCTCTAGTATAGTCCAGCTGATCGCCCTGAAATAATCAGGGCGATTTTATTTGCAAGAGGGAACAATGAATATCTTCAAAGCGTCTAAATGGATACGCCCACTTCTCACTCTTCCGTTATTCTTTATAATTCAGGGTTGTACACAAAAATTCAATGATGTTTCAGCAACCGTCCAAGAAGCATATGGTAACTACATCGATGTAGAGATGTCCTCAGACGAAATAAACGCAGTTCCTTATGCCAGTGCCTATTTGAGACTGGGGAATCAAAAACAGGTCTTTGTTGTTTTAGCTTTTGCAGAGCAAAATCCTCTCAATGGAAAAATACAACTGAAATGGGTAAGTGCTGACAAAGCTATGATCGTTACGGAGAATGGGCATATCGTCAAAACGATAGGTCTACAGAATGGGGACTTAGCGGGTGTTTATGGTGATGTGCCAGATTTTTCCTCTGATTCAGCCTCTGTTAACTACGCACTCTCATACGACTGGGCAACACAATATCGTTATGGCTTTCCAGCAAGTGTGACTCGTTCTTACTCAGGTCAAGAAACGTTGACGACACCAATGTCTAGCGCTACGACCAATGTATATAAAGAAACTGTTGAGTTTAGTAGTCTTTCCCACGGTATCGAAAATATTTATTGGGTTGATGAACTAGGTCAGGTTGTTAAAACCTTACAATATTTAGGACCTAACATGATCCCGGTTGAGTTGACCATTTTAAAGGGGTATAGCAAATCATGAGCAAGCAACTAATCACATTATTATGTTTGGTCATGCCACTTTTGAGCTCATATAGTTTAGCTCAAACAGAAACCTCTACAACACAGTCATTAAATGTTGAGTTGCTTCAGGTGGGTAAACAGCTACAATTCCAAGTACCTGCTCGTTTAGAAAGTGTGCTAGCACTCGCTTCAGAACACAACGTCTCACTACAATACCCTCTTGGTACGACTTTGTTTGATAAATCGGATCGTGCTGAGAAAACGTCTACCGCTTTAAAGAACTCGGTACTCAATCAAATGATCCAGCACAATTTGGTTGCACATCCATTCTATAAATTCATTAAGAAGCAAAGCTTTGCGCCACGAGCACTGTCTGCAATTGATGTTGATAAAATTCGACTAAATAAATTCGATAATCCTCTTTTGCACGGTACCTACGCTCTAGCGACTCCTCTACGCGAAGAGAAAGTGTATTACGTAGGAAACCTAAATAATGTGTATTCCGTTAAGGATCAGGCAGGCATCCCTTTACAAAGACAAATAGAGAACTTGGAAAGTAACATTGATACATTATCAAAGGCGCCAGTGTTGATTTACCCAGATGGACACGTAGTTAAGCCGCATCATGGAGCTTGGTTGACAACACAATATTACTTACCACCTCTGACATTGGTATATGTCCCGTTTGGTGATTTTGAAAACTCCGAAATGGATCAAGATATTGTCCGCCTACTCACTCAACTGATACCAAACTCCACAAAGAGACCGCAATGATGCCAATTAGAAAAAGCTTACCCCTTTCTTTAATGGGCCCAGCATTGGTTTGGGCTCAAGACATGCCGTTTGAAGCTCCCTCTTTACAACCTTCCCAATCTGATTTTGGTGGTGTTGGTTTAATGCAGATGCCAACAGGACGTATGGCACCAGAAGGTGAGTTCAACTTTTCTGTCACCGGAAGTGATGAATACCTTTTTTATAATGCAACATTACAAGTTATGCCTTGGTTGGAGACGACTATTCGTTATACGAGAGTAGCATCAATACCCTACGATCCAACTTTTCCTAATGTTGATAATGAGTACACCGATAAAGGTATAGACTTCAAAGTTCGATTGCTAAAAGAGTCTCAGTATATTCCTGAGGTCTCTCTCGGTGTCCGAGACTTTGCTGGAACAGGACTATTTGATGGTGAATTCATCGCAGCAACAAAACGTTGGTCCAATGGCAATATTGGAACATTCGATTTTACACTGGGGATAGGTTGGGGGTATTTAGGAACTAGAAATAACATATCTAATCCAACATGTAAGCTTTCTGAGAGTTTCTGCGAACGCCCTTCAGACACACTTGCCAGTGGAGGCACCACGAACCTAGATCGTGCTTTTAAAGGCTCAGCAGCTTTGTTCGGTGGGATAGAATATCAAACTCTACATTCCCCTCTTCGTTTGAAATTAGAATATGATAGCAACGACTATAGCGAAGACTTTCCAGCTGTAATGGCTGGTGTAGACATGTCCCCGCACACACCGTGGAACTTTGGAGTGCTCTACCGCCTAGGAATGGCCGATTTTCGTTTAAGCTATGAACGTGGAGACACGTTGGTCGCGGGCTTAACGCTAAACACTAATTTCAATGATATGCCATCATTCTGGCGAGACACACCAACCCCTGAAGTGAAAGATAACAAGCCTGAAGAACTATCTGATGTTGACTGGGAACGTGTAACAGAAGATTTAGATAAAATTGCTGGTTACCAAAACACGCGCATTTATGTCGATGATAATACAGTAACTGTCGTTGGTGAGCAGAAGAAATATCGTGACCGTAACGAAGCACACGAAAAAGCCGCAGCTGTACTCCATAATGAAATGCCTGACGGTATTGATATCTATGCGATCAATGAACGTAACCGAGGCTTAATCAGTGAGCAAACTATTATTTCTAAAGAGAAATATCGCGACTTTGCTCAAGTCAATTATATCAACCCGAAAATAGAAGATACCACCTCCATAGCTACTACTAAGCCAACAGGAGAGTCTGTCTATGATGGATTTGAGCGCTTTGATTGGGGCTTTGCACCAAAGTTAGTTCAAACACTGGGAAGCGCAGAAGACTTTTATTTGTTTAGTATTGGCTTGAGTGGCAGTGCTTCTTATTGGTTAGCTGACAACCTAGAGATCGGTGGCTCACTGTACTGGGATTGGTATAACAACTACGATAAGTTTATCTATGTCACTCCACCTGATGGCACTACCGTTCCTCGTGTTCGCACCATGTTCCGAGCTTACCAAAATGAACATGCTGTAACCATGTCAAACCTACAATTAACTTGGTTCCAAGAGTATTCCAATACGATGGATCAGCAATTCTACGCTGGCTATCTGGAGAGCATGTTTGCTGGAGTCGGTACTGAGTTTCTTTACCGACCACATGGAGCTAACTGGGCGCTTGGCGCTGACATCAACTTGATTTCTCAACGTGATCCACAAAGTTACTTCGGTGTTTACGATGAGAAATGGCAAAATGTACCGGAATATGGGCATCCGTTCCCAGTTATTGATAAAGGCTTCACTGGTTTTGTATCTGGTTACTACTACCCTCAATGGGATTTCCTACAAGATTTGATGATCCAAGTCGATGTTGGTCAGTTCCTAGCTGGTGATGTAGGTACACAAATCAATGTATCTAAGCAGTTCAAGAGTGGTGTCATTGCTGGCGCCTTTGCCTCATTTACAGACTTGTCTGCGGATGAATTTGGTGAAGGTAGCTTTACCAAAGGCTTCTACTTGTCTATTCCGTTTGACATCATGACCGTTAAGCCAAGTAACAATCGTGCGAACTTTAGTTGGCAGCCTCTTACTCGTGACGGAGGGCAGAAGCTCGGCCGTAAATACAGCTTAATTGAGTTAACCGACGAACGAAATCCTTGGTACCAAAGACCTAACCGTTCGGATGTGGAATAATAAAGTAATCAAGGGAGCTGCGGCTCCCTTTTCATATCCGGATACTGAGTCATAGAAGACTAAAACCTATCTTCCTGCTTCCAATAGCGCTACTTTTCGTTTCTTGCTAGAATTCCTGAGAAAATTTTAATCTATGGTGGAAGTTCTATGATCATCGTAACTGGTGGAGCTGGCATGATCGGCAGCAACATTGTTAAAGCACTAAACGAAGCTGGTATTAACGATATCCTGGTTGTCGACAACCTAAAAAATGGCAAAAAGTTTAAGAACTTAGTTGATCTGGACATCACAGATTACATGGATCGTGACGACTTTCTGACCCAAATTATGGCTGGTGACGATTTCGGTCCAATCGAAGCAATTTTCCACGAAGGCGCTTGCTCTGCAACGACAGAGTGGGATGGTAAATACATGATGCTAAACAATTACGAGTACTCTAAAGAGCTGCTTCATTACTGTTTAGATCGTGAAATTCCATTTCTATACGCCTCTTCCGCAGCCACTTACGGCGATACAGATACTTTCGTTGAAGAACGCGAATATGAAGGCGCACTGAATGTATACGGTTACTCGAAACAACAGTTTGACAACTACGTTCGTCGTCTATGGCAAGACGCTGAAGAACATGGTGAAACCCTTTCTCAAATCACCGGCTTCCGTTACTTCAACGTATATGGCCCACGTGAAGATCACAAAGGCAGCATGGCATCTGTTGCGTTCCATCTGAACAACCAACTAAACGCAGGTGAAAATCCAAAACTGTTTGCAGGTAGCGAGTCTTTTAAGCGTGATTTCGTTTACGTTGGTGATGTATGTAAAGTAAACCTGTGGTTCCTTGAAAATGGAGTTTCTGGCATCTTCAACTGTGGTACTGGTCGTGCAGAGTCTTTTGAAGAAGTAGCAAAAGCGGTCATTGCCCATCATGGAAAAGGCGAGATTGAAACTATTCCTTTCCCAGAGCATCTAAAAGGTGCCTATCAAGAGTTCACGCAAGCAGACCTTACCAAGCTACGCGCTGCCGGTTGCGATGTTGAGTTCAAGACGGTTGCAGAAGGCGTTGCCGAATACTTAACTATCCAAAACGGTTAAGCACCACAAGGTGGTAGAACCATAACCTGCCACCTTTACTCAAGTGCAATAGCCTGTATCATTCCTAACTATCTTTTTCTCATTTAAACCACTTCGCCAGTACACGAATAGGTAACTAGACACGCCATGACCATTAAACGTGATGACTTCGACCCTAAAGCATATAACCCTGAGTTTAAGCGCCACTTTCTGTCGCCTAAGTACTGGGGCACGTGGTTAGGTGTTATCTTATTTTTACCTTTATCATTAATGCCACTGGGTTTACAAAAGTGGTTGGCGAAAACCATAGCTAAAAAACTGTCTAAATCCCACAAAGGTCCAGCTCACCGAGCTAGGGTTAACTTTGAGCTTTGTTTTCCGGAAAAGTCGTTCCAAGAACGTGAAGCTTTGATAGAAAAAACACTCTACACAGCAGCCATGTTCTTTTTTCGCTTCGGGTTACTAAGTTTACGCTCACCAAAGTGGCTTCAGAACCGTTGCCAAATTCGCGGCCTAGACATTTTACGACAGCACATTGATAACAACGAAAATGTGATTTTAATGGTTCCCCACTCTTGGGCTATTGATGTGCCTGCTATCTTGCTCGCTTCAATGGGAATGCCAGTTTCTGCAATGGCGAAGAAACAAAAGAATGATGTTGCTGACTGGTTAATGCACAAGCAAAGAGTTCAGTATGGCGGCCGAGTTTACGAGCGCTCTGGTGGAATTAAGCCTTTTCTAAAATCTATTCGAGACGGCTACATTGGGTATTACCTACCCGATCAAGATCATGGCCCTGAACACAGCGTATTTGTCGACTTTTTCGCCACACGTAAAGCAACGCTCCCTGGATTGGGTAAAATTGCTAAACTATCACGTTCCAAAGTATTACCTCTGTTCGCTTCAATGAACACCGAAGATGGCACATTCGATATCGAAATTTTGCCTGCATTTGATTTAGACAAAGGTGAAGAACAAGACGCCCGCACCTGTAACGAAGCTATTGAATACTTCGTCGGTGATAAACCAGAACAATATATGTGGGTGCTACAGCTATTGCATTCACAAGAAGACGGCAACAATTATTACAATCTCTTTAAGCCGAGATACAACACTGACTGGCAAGTTGAAAAATGAAAAAAATTCTAATTATTGGCCCAGCATGGGTTGGTGATATGGTGATGTCCCAATCTCTTTACATCACACTAAAGCAACTGCACCCGGAAAGCCAAATTGATGTTATTGCACCCGGCTGGTGTAAGCCTATTCTTGAGCGTATGCCAGAAATTCACCAAGCAATCGAGATGCCGATAGGCCATGGTGAGTTTAATTTATTAGGCCGCAGAGAGATTGGTAAATCATTACGTGAAAAGCAATACGACCACGCTTATATTCTGCCAAAATCAGCGAAATCAGCGCTGATTCCTTGGTTTGCGAATATACCTCTGCGTACAGGATGGAAAGGAGAGATTCGCTACGGTCTTCTCAATGACCTGCGTCCAAATATGAAATCCTTCCAATACATGGTTGAGCGTTATGTGGCTCTCGCTTACTCTAAATCAGAAATGGTTGATTCATCTTCTCTTGGAGGATTGGGTACACTGCCTCGCCCTAGCCTGTCGATCAATAAAGAAGAACAGCAAACAACCATCAATAAATTCAATTTAGATCAAAAACGACCAGCTGTTGGTCTATGTCCTGGTGCAGAATTTGGCCCAGCGAAAAAGTGGCCGGAAACACACTATGCCGAAGTTGCTACACAGATGTGCAAAGCCGGCCATCAAGTATGGCTGTTTGGCTCTCAAAAAGACCTAGAGACTTGTAACAATATCCGTACACTTGTTCCAACACAGTTCCATGAACACATTCATGTTCTAGCAGGGCAAACCAGTTTAATTGAAGCGGTCGATCTTCTTGCTGCATGTAAAACGGTGGTCGCAAATGACTCAGGCTTAATGCATGTAGCAGCCGCTGTAGGTTGTAATGTCGTTGCTGTTTATGGCTCAACATCACCAAAGTACACACCACCACTGGCTGAAAAAGTTGAAATGGTTCATACCGATATCGACTGCCGACCATGTTTCAAGCGTGAGTGCCAATACCAACATTTGAAATGCTTGACTGAGCTATCGCCAAAACAAGTCCTAGATAGCATCCAGAAGCTCGAAGCCATTGCGACTAGTTCATGTTAATTCGAATTATTTATACGGCACTGTTAGCGCTTGCCTCACCATTTCTTTTATTGGGCTTATATAAAAGCAAGCCCAATAAACCCAAATTTGGAGGGCGATGGAAAGAACACTTTGGAATAACCCCACAGTTAAAAACGCATCAGCGTCCAATTTGGATTCATGCTGTTTCTGTAGGCGAAAGCATCGCGGCAACACCTCTAATCAAGGAACTCAAACAGCAATATCCAGAGCAACCTATCGTTGTCACAACAACCACGAGCACTGGTGCGGAACAAATAGCCAAGTTGGGTGATTTAGTTGAACACCGCTATATGCCAATAGACTTTGGCTTTGCTGTAAAAAGCTTCCTAAAGGCAATACAACCAAAGAAAATGCTAATTATAGAGACAGAACTGTGGCCAAATACGCTCAACGTCGTCAAACAAGCCAATGTTCCGATCACCGTAGTTAACGCTAGGCTATCAGAAAAATCCTGTCAAAATTACGCAAAAGTCCAATGGCTTTTTAACCAACTTCATCCATGCTTGACGCAAGTACTTTGTCAAACGGATTCTGATGCAGAGCGATTTGAACGCTTAGGCGTCAATAAAGAGAAGCTATCGGTCACGGGCTCGATTAAATTTGATATTCAAATTTCAGATCACGTGAAGCAACAAGGCAAAGCACTTCGAGCGCAACTTGGAAAAGACCGCCCAGTATGGATTGCAGCGAGTACGCATAAAGGCGAGGATGAACAGGTATTAGAGGCACATAAACAGATTTTAGAATCTCATCCCCATACTCTACTCATTTTAGTACCTCGGCATCCGGAACGATTTGACGATGTTTTCGCTCTTTGTAAAAAACAAGGTTTTGAAACTGTCCGTCGCACAGAAAAGCAACCTGCAGAAAACACGACTCAGATTTACCTAGGCGATACAATGGGTGAAATGCTCGTATTGATTGGTGCAGCAGACATCTGCTTTATGGGTGGTAGCCTAGTTGGAAATAAGGTCGGTGGGCACAACGTTTTAGAGCCAGCCGCTTTAGGCATACCTGTTGTTATCGGTTCAAGTTACTATAACTTCACAGAAATCGTGAAAGCAATGCGCCACCAAGATGCAATCATGCTCATCGAGAACAGCCAGCAGCTTTCTTTGTTCATCACCTCGCTACTCCGTGACGATAACCACCGTTTTGCTATCAGTAAAAAAACAACCGCGTTTGTTGCCGGTAACGCGGGAGCTTTGAACAAGACTCTAAAAGGGATAGAAGAGCACTCATAACCATGTCCATAACCATGAAAACATACGTAATAAATCTCAAAGAATCTGTTGAGCGTCGAGAGCATATGACCCAAGTGCTATCATCTATTAACTTTGAGTTTTTTGACGCCGAAAACATAAAGAAAGATCCGAACCACTTTATATACACCCTTTACGATGCGCAGAAAACGCGCAAGTACAAAGGCTATCAGCTAACCGTTCCGGAGTTAGGTTGCTGGGCAAGCCATATTGCTCTTTGGCGACATTGTGTAAAAATACAAGAACCAATTTTAATTCTTGAAGATAATATTGAACTACTTGGTCACCTGCATGAGCAGCTGGAAAACATAGAAAAGCTTACAGAGCAATATGGTTTAGTGAAGCTTGGTAATATTTTTGAGCGAAAACACGTAGATATAGCCAAGATAGATGGAAAATACAAACTAATAGCAAACCTGAAAGGTGCTTGTGGAACCTCTGCTTACGCTATAACGCCCACAACAGCAGAAAGATACCTCAAACAGATCGATGGTTTTTTCGAACCGGTTGATGACTTCATGGATAATGAGTGGCGAACAAATCAAACCATTTACAGTTACTTTCCTCCTTTAGTATCACGCAGCAATACGGCTTCGACTATAGGTAAGAGAAAAGTTAAATCAAATATAAGCTGGATAAACAAAATATATATCGAATGGTATAGGGTTTTCAAACAATGGAAACAAAAAGAATACAATCAACGAGCCAAATAATTTCAATATATACATTTTTCCACTTTAACATTTTACTCGTTATGGAACGGTTATGAGAAAAAAAACCATCATATCTATCATGCCACACTTAAAAGGCGGTGGTGTTGAAAAAGTAGTGTGCCAATTAAGCGATGGCTTGAGTCAATATGATGACTGTGATGTACATATCATTACAATCAAACCGTACGAAAGCCTTATACCAATTTCAAATAGTGTTAAGATACACCATGTAGACACAACTATTAGAAACTCTTTAAACCTTCGAATTAGCGAAAAGTCAAAATCAAAACTGATTGTTGATTATATTAAAAACAACATAACCACGTCTGAACCAGAACTGATACTGTGTCATCAAGATACAGTATCAAAGATCATGAGACACAGTGAATTTAATAATACTTTTCATGTCATTCACAGTACTCTATCCCACGATAAGCTTAGCAACTCAACGGGTTTAAAGCGTTTACTTAGAAGAAATAAGCTGCGCTCTCTGTACAAAGGTTTAAATATTATCTGTGTATCAAAAGGGGTTGAAGAAGACTTAAAAACAAACTTTAAGCTAACCAACACAAGTGTGATCTATAATGCGGTATGCCAACAGGCGCTTGAGCGTTACGCACAGGAACCCACTCAATTGCCAAGTAAAAAATACTTCATCAATGTGGGCAACTTTAGCCGTGCAAAACGACAAGATCGTTTAGTACGCGCATACTTGGAGGCAAACATCAAAGACGTAGATTTGGTTCTACTCGGTGAGTATTCGCACCGAACTAATGAAATACACGATCTGATGGCGCAGATGGAAGGTGCCGACAAGCGAATCCATATACCCGGCTTTGTGAGCAACCCTTATCCATGGATAGCAAACTCGAGTGGTTTTATCCTATCATCAGATTATGAGGGGCTACCGACAGTATTATTAGAATCCATCGCCTTAGGAACGCCGGTGATTTCAACCGATTGTAATAGCGGCCCCAGAGAGATCTTCGGAGAAAATTTTAAACACTGCCTCAGTGAAGTAAGCACATCAAGTCTGAGAGATAAAATCCTTGAGCTTTATAACTCTCCCAAGGATTTTACCATCCCGCTACGAGAAGAATTTTCTCTTAATTTTATGAGCCGCCAATACTATAAACTAATTAAACAACACCGCTAATCAATATTAAGAGTTTCTATTATGGGGGCATTTGCCCTCACTATTTTGTTCTTTTCAACATTCTGTGATATCAAACAACCAGCGCCAATAACACTGTTATCTCCGATCTCAACGCCTTGCAGAATAGTCACATTTGCACCAATGAAAACATTTCGACCGATTATGATTGGCTTACATGTGTAATCTGATGTCTTTCTTTTATCAGGAGAAAGTGGATGAAAATTACTCCCCAAACACATAAAACCGGGACCAATTAATGTTTCATCACCTATATGTATAGAGGATTTATCGGCAATAACGGCACTACCATTGTTAATCATCACATTTCGACCGATTTCAATAGTACTTTCTTCGCCTCGGGCTTCTATATATACTTCTGAAAGTCGCAATTGTGGAGATGTGTCATAACCCAAACAAACACCATCACCAATACTAACCCTTCCTTTACCCACAATCTTGACAGGCTGACTAATAGAAATATCCCTCCCAATTTCTGTCTGACCTTCCCTAAATAACGCATAAAATAAGAACTTTCTCCGGTATATACACAAAGCAAACTTTCTGTATTTGGCTATTATTTTTTTAATAATTAGATATCTCATACCAACATTACCACCTAAAGCTCAATGACAGAAGTAACTAGCAATCCCGCTCAACAACTAGAGTTTCTGAAATACTTCTTTACTCTTCTATTGAATTTAAACAATCGACTTAACTTAACACCTCGGGAAAAGTAAGCCTTCCATGCTTGAGCTTTACTATCAAATTCTCCACTAAAGAGAGCTCTTAATATTTCCACAAACAGATGTTTTTCATCTAGAGCTTTAACTACCTCTGTATTTCCTACAGTCTTAGCATCTTTTATATTCATCCGTAAATCAATTAACTCTCTTTCATACATCACTTTCCATTTATTGATGAATTCTTCTTTTGTTCTTTGTTTTAAGGCACTAATTCCAACATCATATCGATAGTCAATTAATGACTCCATTAACTTAATGCTTTTTCCTTTTAATCGGCTTCTGAAGATAAATACTCGATCTTCGTTAATAACTTCTTTATCAATTTCCGGAAAATCATTAAACAATGATGAGTCAATCGCTGCGGTACAGCCTGCTGGTAAAACTTGACGCTCGATAATTGATTGATAAGAGTCATCAAAAACTTCACCTTCATCTCTGCCAGAAACAAAGTTGCCATGTTCATCAATCTTGTCAAACTGCGACAAAATGAGCTTAACATCTCTCTGCTCTTTCCAGGCTTGATACTGTTTTTCAAGTCGTTGTGGCTTAGACATATCATCACCGGCCTGAACAACTATCAGCGTATCATTAAACATCCCTTTCAATTTATTAAATTGAGAGACGAGGCCAACATTACATTCATTTTTAATAAACTCAATATTAAGCCCTTCTGGCTTTTCCATGAGTGTTTTTTCAATCACCGTCTCGGTATCATCGGGGGAACAATCATCAAAAATGTACAACTTTTTAGGCCAAACCGTCTGATTAAATATAGATTTGATAGCACCTTCAATATACGCAGATTGCTTATAGCAAAATATTGCCACAATCATATCATCAATAATTTTCTTCATTTAATTATCCTAATATTGATTAATAATCCGAACAATTTTTTCTGCGTCTTCAACCGAAAGAGTTGGTCCCATTGGCAGGCTTAGCACTTCTTGGTGAATTCTCTCCGTCAAGGGCAATGTGTTTTCCGATAAACAGCGATAAGCCTCTTGTTGATGAGGAGGGGTTGGGTAATGTACCAGCGTTTGCACCCCCTCTTGGTGTAGATAACGAGCCAAATCTTCTCTATGCTCTGTTCTCACCACAAATAGGTGCCACACATGCTCTTCAGCCGAGTCAACTGTTGGTAAAATAATTTTGGAATTCGATATATTCTGTAAATATACGTTTGCGATCATTCGGCGGCGATCAGTTTCCTCATCCAGATGCTTTAGTTTTACTCTTAACATTGCCGCTTGAATTTCGTCCAAACGCGAATTAACACCCTGGTATTTGTTCTCATACTTTTTATGAGAACCATAATTTCTTAACGCTATCAGCGTCTCAAATAGCTCTTTGTCATCAGTCGTAATAGCGCCGGCATCACCAAGTGCACCCAGGTTTTTTCCAGGGTAGAAGCTAAATCCAGCAGCATGCCCCCAGGCGCCACATTTTTTCTTGTCGATTAACGCACCATGAGATTGCGCGCAGTCTTCCAGAACCAATAGTTGGTTCTTCTCAGCAATCCCCATAATTTCACGCATTGGTGATATTTGACCATAGAGGTGAACAGGCAATATGGCTTTTGTCTTCGAAGTGATTGCCGCCTCAATATTTGCCGCACTTAAGTTAAAAGAGTGTTCATCAGGTTCAACCAAAACCGGGACCAAACCATTTTCAGTAATCGCTAAAACAGATGCAATATAAGTATTTGCGGGCACAATTACTTCATCGCCGAGCTCAAGCTTCCCTAGCTCCTTCCATGCTCTTAAAGTCAGGGTCAAGGCATCTAGGCCATTTGCTACACCGATGCAGTACTTAGTTCCACAGTAAGCGGCAAAATCTGTTTCAAATTGACCCAGCTCCTTACCCATAATATACCAGCCAGAATCAATAACTCGGGCACAAGCTTCTTTCAGCTCAGCTTGATATTGCTGATTAATGCTTTTTAAATCTAAAAATGGAATCATTTTATTTCTCTGGGATATAAATCTCGGCGTCGCCTGTTATAACTTTCTTACGACCCACTTTACAGTATGTCTTAAAATAAACTCTTCGTTTATCTTTATCTATTTTTTCAATAATTACCGTCGCTGTTACTGTATCGTTGATATAAACTGGCATTCTGAACTTAAGAGATTGTGAAACATATACACATCCCTTACCCGGTAATTTAGTGCCAAAAAGTGCGGAAAAAAAACTAGCACTATTCATTCCGTGAGCAATTCTTTTTCCATACCTTGATTGACTTGCATATTCTTCATCTAGATGCACTGGGTTTCTATCTCCAGAGATCCCCGCAAATTGCTTGATATCAGCATCAGTGATTGTCTGTGAATATGACGCAGACATACCTACTTCCAGCTCCTCAATGTCATACATTTTCGATTTGCTCCTTATTCCAAGTTGCTACAACATCCTCTGGATAACCTCTGTGAAAATGCTTACGCCATGGATAAGCTGGCTTTCTGGAGCCATCTTTAAGTTTTATCTTTGATGTTGGACAGATTTTTTTTGCTGGAGAACCGGAATAAAGCATATCCTTTTCAGTTCGCCCACCAACGCAAGAATGAGCACCAACAAACACCCCTTCGGAAATTATTGAACCCGGCAATATAACTGACATCGTAGCCAGAACTGCAAAATCTTCAATTGTAGCACCCTGCATCACATTGCTAGGCGGGTGCGGATCGTTTGTAATGACAACATATGGAAAGATCCAAACAAAATTACCAATATGACTATGTTGACCTATATGTACATTACTGTGAGTTCTAACGTAATCACCTATAGTACAGTGTCCTTGAATATCACTTAAAGTACCAAGCTGAAAGTTTTCACCTACTATTGTTTTTTCTCGAACCGTAACATTGTGCCCTGTCGTCAACTTCGCACCAAATGTAGACCCTTCATAGAAAGTGCTCCGAGAGCGAATATATGAATCCGGACCAATAACCAACTTTTCACCGCCTGAAAGGTGATTGGATACACCTAACTCACAGTACGATTCAACGATCGTATTGTCACCAATTACAACATTCTCATGAATAATTGAATAAGCACCAATGGTAACGTTTTTACCTAACTCTGCGTTCTCAGAAACAATCGCTGTTGGATGTATGTTCATTTTTCATCTCTTCAAGGAATTTGCTATAATCACGAATATAATCTGCTTCATTATATACATCGCTTGCCAATACCAGCAGTACACAGTCTTCAGAAAAGTCTCTCATTTCATGCCACTGCATCACATCAATCATCAATCCCTTTTCCGGTGAATCTAATGTCACGGTCTCTTTATTTTTACCGTCATCCATTAAAATATCACAACGTCCTTTTAAACAGACTGCCAGTTGTACCAGCTCTTTGTGTGCATGAAAGCCACGGGGTAAGTCAGGCTGCATACCAAATAAGTAATAAACACGCTTAATATCAAACGGAATATTAATACTTCCCTCTAACGCAACAAGACTACCTCGTTCATCTCCAATAACTGGAAAATCAACCCATTTTATTAGTGCCAAAACTTATTCTTCCAATAATGCTAATAGATACTGACCATATTCGTTCTTTGCCAATGCGTCACCAGCCTGAAGTAATTGTTCTTTAGACAACCATCCTTGACGGTAAGCAATCTCTTCAAGGCAAGCAACTTTAAGACCTTGTACATTCTCAATGGTTTGAACAAATGAAGATGCTTCATGCAGACTCTCGTGCGTACCTGTATCTAGCCAAGCAAAACCACGCCCTAGTAGCTCGACATTAAGGTGACCTTGATCTAGGTACATCTGATTCAGAGTAGAGATTTCTAATTCCCCTCGTTCTGATGGCTGTACTTGTTTTGCCAACTTAACGACTTGATTATCATAAAAATACAGACCTGTAACCGCGTAGTTAGACTTAGGCGCCACCGGTTTCTCTTCAATAGAAACAGCATGCATATCAGAATCAAATTCCACCACACCAAAACGCTCAGGATCTTTCACTTTATAACCAAAGACCGTCGCACCTTCTGTTAATGCTGCGGCTTGCTGTAGCTTCGGCGAAAAACCTTGCCCATAAAAGATGTTGTCACCCAGCACCAAACATACTGAATCATCGCCAATGAATTCTTCACCAATGATGAAGGCTTGAGCTAAGCCATCTGGACTTGGTTGAATCGCGTATTGCAACTCAATACCAAACTCTGAGCCATCACCCAATAGACGCTGAAATCCTTCCTGGTCTTCTGGCGTGGTGATGATCAAGATTTCACGAATGCCAGCAAGCATGAGTACCGACAACGGGTAGTAAATCATTGGTTTGTCATACACCGGCAGTAACTGCTTAGAGACACCGCGTGTAATAGGGTAAAGGCGAGTACCCGAGCCACCTGCTAAAATAATGCCTTTCATTATTCGCCCGCTCCTAATCGCTCTAAACTGTATGAACCATCAAGCACGCGTTGCCACCATTGCGGATTATTGAGGTACCATTCCACGGTTTTGCGAATGCCGCTTTCAAAGGTTTCTTCTGGCGTCCAGTTAAGCTCTTGAGCAATCTTGGTCGCATCAATTGCGTAGCGCACATCATGACCTGGGCGGTCTTTGACATAAGTGATCAAAGATTCATAAGACTCAACACCTGCCGGCTTGTCTGGTCGCAGCTCTTCAAGCAAAGCACAAATGGTTTTCACTACTTCGATGTTTGCTTTTTCGTTATGGCCACCGATGTTGTAGGTCTCACCGATTTCACCTTCCGTCACGACTTTGTAAAGCGCGCGAGCATGGTCTTCCACAAACAGCCAATCTCGGATTTGCATGCCATCACCATACACAGGTAAAGGCTTGCCATCGAGGGCATTCAGAATCATCAGTGGGATCAACTTCTCTGGGAAGTGGTATGGGCCATAGTTGTTTGAGCAATTGGTTACGAGTGTTGGGAGACCATAAGTACGCTGCCAAGCGCGTACAAGGTGATCGCTCGACGCTTTAGACGCCGAGTATGGGCTACTCGGCGCGTATGAGGTGGTTTCGGTGAACAAATCATCCGTCCCCTCTAAATCGCCATACACTTCATCCGTAGAAATATGATGAAAACGAAACGCCGATTTGTTCGCTTCCTTAAGGCTTGACCAATATTGACGCGCCGCTTCAAGAAGATGGTAAGTGCCCATGACGTTGGTCTCAATAAAAGCAGCAGGACCATCAATAGAGCGATCGACATGCGACTCAGCCGCTAAATGCATCACCATATCGGGTTGATGCTCTGAAAACACGCGGTCTAGTTCAGTTCGGTCACAGATATCCACTTGCTCGAAGTAATAACGGTCACTGTCCGCGACATCTACCAACGACTCCAAGTTTCCTGCGTAGGTGAGCTTGTCTAAATTAACGACGCTATCTTGGGTGTCACGAATAATGTGTCGAACGACAGCTGAGCCAATGAAGCCTGCCCCGCCTGTTACTAGTATTTTCATTGCAAATGTTACCTACTTTAATGGGTACTTTTAGTGGGTGTACCGAAATGCGCTATTGGATTGTCTCACGAATAACTGACAAAAAGCTCACTTTACGTATTTTCAGTATAACCTTTTTGTACATGATCAAAATCGGACGCTTGCCAAATGATTTGGCGTTTGAGCAGTTCTTTTTTGAATGAGCGAAGAAGCCTTTCTAAGTTTTGCTTTTTCCAGTCGCCATGCTCTTGTTTGCGGCACTTATCAAAATCAATAATCCACACTTTATCTTTGTCATCGATCAAGATGTTGTGGATATTCAGGTCTGTGTGATTAACGCCAGCGTTGTGCATTTTGGCAATTTCTTGCCCTATTTTTTGATACATTCCTTCCGGTAACGGTTTTTCCTGCAAGATACTGACCAGGTCTCTTGCGTTAGGAATGCGCTCACTCAATAAATCGGCCTGATATGTCAATCCAGATTTCACAGCTCTCGCAGCAATTGGCCTTGGCACATGAACGCCAGCATTAATCAGTGTAAGTAATAGTTGGAACTCTTGCGCACAACGCGTTTGCTCCCAACCTGAAAACCAATAATTGTCTTTAACTAACTTACCAAATAAACCCCCGCGTCGATAATGACGCAGAGCGGCTTGCATCGTATCAAGCTGAACAAACCAAGTCGTACCACGCCCTGAAGCACTGCCAGTTACTTTGTTGGTGGATTGCCAATACTCGGCATCAAAAATAGGCTGACTAGGATCCTCAATAAGCTCCTCATCAAACCAAATGACTTGGTTGCTATCTCGATACTGATGAATCATGTTGTAACCTCTAGCCTAGGTAGCGACTGGCCAATATGTATAGCCAAGTAAAAGCTGCGAACGCTAACGCAACCATAACGGCTGCCGATCCTATATCTTTAGCGCGACCACTTAATTCATGGAGTTCAACACCAATGCGATCCACCACTGCTTCTATCGCAGAGTTAATCAGTTCGACAATCAGAACTAATACCACAACACCGATCAATAAGATGCGCTCAATCATCCCGACATCAACCATGCACGCTAAAATCACAGCAATGCTTAGCAAAGCGAGCTCTTGTCGAACAGCAGCTTCATGTTTAAAAGCGGCTTTTAATCCCTGTATAGAATAACCTGTCGCTTTGATAATGCGCTTTACCCCAGTATTGCCTGGCTTTCCAGATTCTTGCGATTGATGCGGTGTTGTCTTTGACATTGCAGAACACTTATCGGTACTTCGTTATATTGGAGCCGTGTATTTTACATTTATTCGGGATGTCTGCATAATTTACCTGCCTCTATTCATCTAGTCAGACAATAATTATGTTCACTTCTGCCCCATCGTCATTATGCATCTTGCGTTTATCCGCTATTGGAGATGTGTGTAATACCATCGCTACTGTGCAAGCAATCCAGAAACAGTGGCCAACCACGCAAATAACTTGGATTACTGGCAAGTTAGAAGCTCAGTTGCTAGCAGCTATTGAGGGGGTCGAAGTCATTGTATTCGATAAAAAAGCTGGTTTAGATGGCTATAAAGCCTTGTGGAAACAGTTAAAGGGCCGAGAATTTGATGCTCTGTTACATATGCAATATGCGATTCGAGCGAGCGTCGCGACTTTGGGCATTAAGGCAAAATACAAACTTGGTTTTTCGTCTGACAGAAGCCAAGATTTTCAAACACTATTCACTAATGTCAAAGTTCCCTCACCACAATCTCTGCACGTGGCGGATGGTTTGATGGCTTTTGCTCATCAAATTGGTATCCCTAACAATGAGTTAGACTGGGCACTTTCCTACTCCACACAAGACCAAGAGTGGGCAGAGAGTCATATTTCTTGCGACAAACTCAACCTACTGATTGTGCCAGGAGCCAGTAAAGCATATAAAAACTGGAATGCTGAAGGGTACATAGACGTCATCCACCATGCGAGAGCACAAGGTTGGAATGTAATTCTGGCTGGCAGCCCAGCTCAAGTCGAACTGGATTTGGCAGATGCCATTCAATCTCGACTGGAAGAGCCATGTCTAAATTTAGTTGGGCAAAGCTCAATCCTGCAAATGCTGGCTCTGATTGACAAAGTAGACATGGTCATCGCGCCTGATACCGGACCAGCTCACATGGCAAGCGCCATGAACACACCGATCATTGGTTTATACGCCCACCATAATCCAGTTCGAGTGGGCCCATATCGCTATCTACAGTATGCCGTCTCAGTTTATGAGGAAGTCATCTTGGCTGAAACAGGCAAAACCAGCCAACAACTAAGCTGGAGAACTCGTGCGAAAGATGAAAAAGCAATGAATCGCATCACAAGCAAGCAAGTGATTACAATGTTCAATCAAGTCGTAGAAGATTTGTACCCGCAATACCAGTAAACTCCCTGTATAGATTTGTTAAGAAGGAAGTCAATTTGTCCAAGCCAACTTTAGCCGTTGCCTTAATCGTCAAAAATGAAGAGAAGCATTTAAAAGCTTGTCTAGACACCGTAAAAGGTTGGGTTGATGAGATTGTCATCCTCGACTCGGGCAGTACCGACCGCACTGAAGAAATTGCCCGACAATACACCGATAAGTTCTATACCAACTTAGACTGGCCGGGGTTTGGAAAACAACGCCAACTTGCGCAAACTTATATCGAGTCCGATTTCGTTCTTTGGCTAGATGCCGATGAACGCGTGACTGACGAACTGCGCCAAGACATTCTGAATGCTATTAGTCAGCACAACGACGCAAATGTCTACCAAGTGAATCGCCTAACCACCGCTTTTGCCAAAGAGATTCGTCACTCGGGCTGGTCTCCTGACTGGGTAGTCCGTTTGTATAAAACTTCACAAACTCAATACAATGATGCATTAGTGCACGAAAGCGTGGTAATTCCAGATGGATTTAACATCGTGTCATTGAACGGACGCCTCAAGCACTTTACCTATGAAAGACTGGGTGAATACACACGAAAAACTCAACTGTATATGCAGTCTTGGGCTGACCAGCGAGAAGGAAAGAAATCCGCTTCTCTATCGAGTGCGTTTACGCACGGTTTTTTCCGATTCTTTAAGATGTATATCATCAAGCGTGGTTTCTTAGATGGACGACACGGCTTTTTGTTAGCAGTGTTAAGCGCAAACACCACTTTTACCCGTTATGCCGATCTGTGGCTGCGTGACTATGTGAAAAAACACAACAAAGAGCAATAATATGAATATTTGCCATGTGAATTTGGCTTCTGGCTACCATGGAGGAGAAAACCAAACCCTTCAACTCATCCAGCAACAAGTCAAATTGGGTTATAACCTTACGGTAGTCGCTAACCCTAAAAGCCCTTTTGCCGATGCCATCCGTAAACTGAACGTTAAGCTAGTGCTGGCGACTCACTTTACCAAGGCACACTCTAAAGCTGTAACTCAAAATTGTTCACTCATTCATGTTCATGAAGGACGCGCAATTTATTGGGCTCTTATTCAACACATGCTTTATGATAAGCCCTATATCATAACGCGCCGTATCGATAACCCTTTGAAGAAAAAATGGTTAGCAAATTTAGCCTACTCTAAAGCAAGTGCGGTGGTTGGCCTGAGCACAGCCATTGTTCAGAGAGTCAAAGACGCTTACCCAACGTCTACCACTTACAAAATACCAAGCTCCCCAGTGGTATACTCTGTAGATAAACAAGCAGTTAAAGTCCTAAGAGAGCGCTTTGCGGGTAAGTTTTTGGTGATTCATGCCGCAAACATGCTCAAACATAAAGGCTTCAATGTCACTATCGAAGCGGCAAGGCTACTAAAAGACATTGCGCCCTCTGTTCACATCTGTTTATTGGGCGATGGTCCAGAGCGACAAGCGCTTGAAGCACAAGCAGAAGGTCTAACTAACATTAGCTTTGAAGGTAAACAGAACAACATGGGTGATTGGTTTGAGGCAGCAGACTTACAAGTACACCCATCGTATACCGAAGGGCTTGGCTCTGTCATTTTGGAAGGTATGGGCTCTGGTTTACCTGTTATTGGTACCAACGCAGGAGGTATTCCTGACATCATCGACCACAACTCAAATGGATTATTGGTTGAGCCAGGTAATTCACAAGAACTGGCAGATGCAATAGTGAAGGTTTCCCAAGATGATGAATTGAAGCAACACTTCATCGCTCAGGGGCAAGAGAAATTGAAATTGTTTGATATCAACTACACTGCTAATCAATATGTAGACATTTACGAGACAGTTTTACGATGAAAAAAGTCATATACCCAGGTACTTTCGATCCAATCACAAATGGTCACCTTGATATCATCACTCGTGCTGCAGACATGTTTGACCAAATTATCATCGGTGTCGCAGCTAGCCCTTCCAAAAACACGCTTTTTAGCTTAGAAGAACGCGTAAAACTAGTCGAAGAATCAACGGCACATTTAAGTAATGTATCGACAGCTGGTTTTAGTGGGCTACTAGTTGATTTTGCCAGAGAGCAAAAAGCGAATGTGTTGGTCCGCGGCCTTAGAACAACGGTAGACTTTGAATACGAGTTCGGCCTTACCAGCATGTACCGCAAGCTGCTACCGGGAATGGAAAGCGTGTTCCTTACCCCAGCCGATGAATATGCTTTTCTCTCTTCCACCATTGTTCGTGAGGTTGCCATTCATGGTGGAGATGTAAAACAGTTTGTACCTGAATGTGTTTATACCGCTATCAATAAAAAGGTAGCACAATGAGTTTCAGGAAATTTAAGTATTACGCTGCAAATGGTCTGCAAGTCTTAGTTCCTAACGCTATTAGAAGTAAGTCAGCTCGTCATCTTATCGATAAATACCCGATGGATTCCTATATCCAAGAGCGAGTTGACTACTACAACAAGGTTAACGAGTCATTTGAACTTCCTGAAAACGAGTCGACACGTGTTGGCGAATACAAAAAGACAGGCGGTACAACATACTACTTCGACCTACACAAAGTGGTTAAGTCCTTCCCAGCTCAATACTTTTTCCAGTTTTTGAACGGTGATATTCGTTATGTCCCAGAATATCCATGCTTTCTTAAAAGTCGACCGATTGGGGAAAACAATCACAACTCCGTCTTACTAAAGTTAAATGAGATTCGTCACTTCCAGTTTATTTCTGATAAACAGTCATTTAGAAACAAGAAAGACATGGCAGCGTGGCGTGGTGTTGGATACCAACCACACCGTAAAAAAGTGATAGAGCAGTACTATAACCACCCACAATGTAACATTGGTCAGACACAGCCAAGCAACGGCGATCCTTGGGAAAAAGGATTTATGTCGATTGAAGAACAGCTTAATTACAAATTTTTGCTCGCCATTGAAGGTAATGATGTTGCAACTAACCTCAAATGGGCGATGTCATCAAACTCGCTGGTGATCATGTCTAAGCCTAGATATGAAACTTGGTTTATGGAGGGTCGCTTGCAAGCAGGTATTCACTATGTAGAGGTGAAAACTGATTACTCTGACTTGATAGAGAAAATGGAGTACTACATCGCTCATCCTGAAGAGGCAGAAGCCATCATCCAAAATGCACACGAATGGGTAGAACAGTTTAAAAACCCTCAACGAGAAAAATTAATCTCTCTGTTAGTAGCAAAGAAGTACTTTGAAAAATCAGGGCAAATATAATTTGCCCTGATCCATATTTCACTTCTGACACTCATTGCAGAAGAAGGTATTACGTTGGCCAATTTTTAGCTCTTGAAGCGGCTCTCCACATTCTGGGCAAGGCTCACCCGCTTTTCCATACACTAAAAGTTCTTGAGCAAAATAACCCGGCTTGCCATCGGCTTGAGTGAAGTCTTTTAAAGTCGTACCACCTTGGTTAATGGCAATTTTTAGCGTGGCTTTGATGTTTTCCACTAACAGCACCCACTCTTGGGGTGTCACTTGACCTGCTTGTCGGGTTGGGAGAATACGAGACTTAAACAGAGATTCATTGGCGTAAATATTCCCCACACCGACCACGACTTTGTTGTCCATGATGAACTGCTTTACCGCGACACGCTTACCTTGCGCTTTATCGGCAATGTACTCGCTATTAAACGAATCAGTTAGAGGCTCTGGTCCCATATGATCAAGTACCGCATGGGACTCACCAGGAGCGCACCATAGCCAAGCACCAAAGCGTCGAGGATCGTTATAACGCAGCACTTTACCATTTGTAAGTTTGAGATCGACATGATCGTGCTTAGCCGCAGGAAAATCAGCATCCAACACACGTAACGAGCCGGACATTCCAAGGTGCACAATAGCAGTTCCTGCATCCGTTTCTATGAGCAAATACTTTGCGCGACGATGAATGGCTCGAATCACTTGCCCTTCAAGCAATTTCAGCTCTTGCGGGATATCCCAGCGCAGTTTGGGGGTGCGAAAAACAAATGCCTTAATCGTTTGTCCAACCATATGTGGACTAATACCCATCCGGCTTACTTCAACTTCTGGTAGTTCAGGCATTTATTTCTCCTTAGAACACTCAAAGCCTTACTGAAAGGCAGTTAGAATAATCGAAAAGTACAAGCGTAAACACTGCTTACCTACGAGGTTATTGACCACCTCTCACTTAGGCATGATGTAATTGCTATCAACAGAAATCGCGATCCACTTGTCTTGCCAATTCTTGAACAACCAAAAATCATGAAGACGATAAAGAGTAATTCGCTGCGGTTCTTCGACGCCTTGATACCAGACTTCGATGGTTTCTGGTGTGCCTAACTTATCTTTAAGAGTGTCGTATTGCTGCGCAGATAACTCCGTACCTTCGAGCGCTTGCCAGCGAGCAATAAGTTCAGATAGAGGGAGAGGAACATCTGCATTCGCATGCCATCGCCCATCGCGAAACTCCAATTCAAGACTATTGGAATAAATAGCGCTAACCGAATGATCAGTTCGAAGTAAATGCGGATAAGGATCAACGTTCTCTGACAACAAGTACGTTTTGATCCACATCGGTGCATTTAAGATCACGATAAACGCGATAATGCCCAATATTAGAATATTGTTCCAACGGCGACGGCGAGTCGGACTAATACGCATAACGGTTCCTACTATCTTAGTTCTAGTGACAAACTAACAAAGGTTACAGGAATTGACTAGAGCATCAGCATGTAAACATGGTGAAGGTGGATTTGAAGGAATAGTGAGGATTTCAGATAATAAAAAACCCAACTCGAAAGTTGGGTTTTTCAAATCGTCAAAGAGACAAAACCAATTATTTGATTTTAGCTTCTTTGTACATAACGTGCTGGCGTACAACTGGATCAAATTTCTTGATCTCAAATTTGCCTGGCATGTTACGCTTGTTCTTATCAGTTGTGTAGAAGTGGCCTGTACCTGCTGAAGATACTAGACGGATTTTCTCACGAACGCCTTTCTTTGCCATTGCCTATTTCCTCTTAAACGTTTTCGCCACGTGCACGGATATCAGCAAGAACAGTATCGATACCTTTCTTGTCGATGATGCGCATACCTTTTGCAGTAAGGCGTAGTTTAACAAAACGTTTTTCGCTCTCTACCCAGAAACGATGAGTTTGTAGGTTCGGCAGAAAACGACGCTTAGTAGCATTTCGTGCGTGTGAACGGTTGTTACCCGTTACTGGACGCTTACCAGTTACTTGGCATACTCGTGACATGAATGTCTTCTCCAAAATCGTTTCAGCTCGATATCAACCTTGGTGGCCGAACCTCTCTATCTCTCGAAAAGAAGTTAGAGGTTAAGAACCGCTATGGAAAATCCATACAAGGCTATCAAAGGTCGCGCATTATACTAACTTGATATGCATTGCTCAAGACCCGAACAGATCCTTTTTACAGGTTTTCGTGATCTTTTTTTAGACAGCAGGTTTTTTCTAGCAGTCCAAGCTGAATTCAGTTAAAAATTTAGTGGCGAGGATGATAGCAGATTTTTAGCAACTAACAACCTAAAAAACGCACAGTTATATCCATCCTCTTTCAGCAAAAGAGACACTTTCCCCATCGCCAATAACGAAATGGTCCAAAATGCGAATATCCACCAGCGCCAACGCATCAATTAATCGCCTTGTAATCCTGCGGTCTGCCTGGCTTGGCTCGGCGACACCGGACGGGTGGTTATGCGCCAAAATCAAAGCAGCCGCGTTGTGGTGCAGGGCTCTTTTTACTACTTCTCTAGGGTAAACTGATGCGGCATCCAAGGTTCCTTCGAATAAAATCTCATCTTTTATTACTCGGTGTTGGTTATCGAGGAAAAGAATGTAAAAAGCCTCTCTTTGGCGGTCTCTTAATATAGAGGAAAGATATAATTTAGTTTGCTCAGGGCTGGTTAAGGCGTCGCCACGCTTGAGGGTTTCCGCCAAATATCGCTGAGTCATTTCTAACACCGCTTGCAATTGCACATATTTGGCCTGCCCTAACCCTTTATGCTGACAAAACTCCTGTTCTGAAGCGGAGAACAACTGCCTAAGCGAACCAAAATCTTGAATAAGGAAATCGGCCAACTCAATCACGTTCATGCCTTGCGTACCCGTACGGAGGAATATCGCCAGTAATTCGGCATCGGTTAACGCCTGCGGCCCACGTTGCAGAAGTTTCTCTCGTGGCATCGACTCATTTGGCAAAGCTTTGAGTATCATCGGAACTCTCTTTGAAGGTAAGAATCCCTATTCCACAAAACAGAAAGCGAAAGTCGAGGGTGACTTTCGCTTTCTTCGTTCCACACTGATTTTATGTGCAATTTAATGGTTCATCAGAGTTTAAAGTTACCGACCAGATCGTGAATTTCCGTGCCGGATTGTGACAACTGAGTGCTGATCGTTTCTGCGTGTTGTAAGGTGTCATTGATGTTGTTGACGATCTGTTGAATCGCCACCAAGTTCTGGTTGATGTCTTCCGCCACCGCACTTTGTTCTTCTGCCGCTGATGCGGTTTGAATTCCCATATCGCGAATTGTACCAATAGAATGGTGAACACCAGACAAAGACTGTTGAATCAGTGCCGCCTCTTCAGCCGTTTTTACGCCGCGTTCTTGACTGGCGGACATAGTCGTGACGGCTCGAGATACACCACTTTGTAGCTGTTTAAGCATATCGCCAATTTCATGAGTGCTATTTTGCGTACGGCTCGCTAGTGAACGCACTTCATCGGCCACCACTGCAAATCCACGCCCTTGCTCGCCCGCTCGCGCGGCTTCAATTGCCGCATTGAGCGCCAATAAGTTGGTCTGCTCAGCAATCTCGCCAATCACATCCAATACTTTGGTAATCTGCTCCGTTTGCTGACTCAACTCAGAGATAGCATCCGATGTGCTGTTGATCTCTGTAACCAACTCAGTAATGCCTAGAATCGCTTGTTCAACCTCTCGCTGGGCTTCGGTGACCTGATCGTTCGCATCGTCAATGGCCTGCGCAGTGGCATTTGTATTGCTCGCGACTTCTTTTGCCGTCATGCTCATTTCTGTTACGGCTGTCACCACTTTATCCGTTTCCAAACAGTGACTCTGCATTTGACCGCTCGCTGTGCGCGTTTGATCATTCAGTTCTTCAGAAACTGTTTGAACGGCAGAAGCAGATCGATGAATGTCCTGCATCAGTGGGTGAAGTTTATCCATAAATTCATTAAAGGCAGCCGCGACTTCGCCAACTTCGTCTTTACTTTCCACTTTTAGACGCGCAGTTAAGTCACCGCCACCCGCAGCAACATCTTTGAGAGAATCGGCGACGTGCTGAAGTGGTTTAATGCCTTTCGAAACAGCAATGCTGGTTAAGATGCTGGTAATAATCAGGCCAATCACCGAGATTGTCACCGCAGATAAAGTGTGTTGATTTAACTCTTGCGTGCGCAATTCACGCTGCATGGCAACTTGTTGGTCGATGTCATCAATGTAGATCCCGGTACCAAGCACCCAGTCCCATTTTTGTAGATACTCGGCGTAACCCAATTTCGGTGCCTGAGCGTTGATGGTTGGTTTGTGCCAAGAGAAATACAAAAAGCCATCGCCTTTTTGCGACGCATCAATCAAGCCAGCAATCACCGCTACGCCATTTTCATCTTTAAGGTCATACAGATTTTTACCTTCCAGCGACGGTTTGATGGCATGTAAGGTATTGATGCCTTGAGAATCATACGCGAAAAAGTAACCGTCACTTTCAAAGCGCATCGCTTTTAAGATTTCTTTCGCCGCTTGTTTATTACTGCCATTAACGTCAGAGTCATACAGCGGCTTAATCGCCGTTACACCCATCATCATGTAGGCTTTTAGCTCTTTCTTACGCGCATCAATCAGCTCCTGTCTGTCTCGGACGAGCTCCGCCTCCAAACTCTTACTGCTGTTGATGTAATACACCACAGAGATCAATGTCGTGATCAACAACAGAGGAATTAAGGTTATCAGCAGCAATTTGTTTCGACTTTTCAACACCATGTTTGTACCACCTCTTTTTTCTTTTCAATCTTGCAAAATCAGCTCAAATTGTCTGTGAGATAGGCGGGAGTTTTTTCTCCACTTGCGTAACTAATGCCGCGGAGTTTGATGTGGATTTGATTTGCTTGGGTGCTGAAACAGTCCGTTATGCTAAACTCGCTGCCAGAAAAATTGGAGATCTCACATGCAAACACTAGCAGGAAAGAAAATTCTACTCGGCATCAGTGGCGGTATTGCCGCGTATAAATGTGCGGAGCTAACCCGTCGCCTAATAGAGAGAGGGGCACAAGTTCAAGTCGTCATGACGAAAGCTGCAAAAGAGTTTATTACTCCGTTAACCATGCAGGCCGTCTCAGGACGACCAGTATCCGATAGCTTGCTCGATCCGGCAGCTGAAGCGTCAATGGGTCACATCGAGTTAGCTAAATGGGCGGATTTAGTGCTGCTTGCTCCTGCTACGGCAGACCTCATTGCTCGTATGTCAGCTGGCATGGGCAATGACTTATTGACGACGTTAGTGTTGGCAACGGATTCGCCTGTTGCGGTATCTCCAGCAATGAATCAGCAGATGTATCGCAACATCGCGACGCAAGAGAACATTGCGACTTTAGCTCGCCGCGGTATGCACATTTGGGGTCCAGCAGCAGGTGAACAAGCCTGTGGTGATGTTGGTCCGGGTCGAATGCTTGAACCAATGCAATTGGTGCATCTGTGTGAGCAGTTTTTCCAACCTAAAGTCTTGGAAGGCAAGTCCATTCTGATCTCAGCAGGCCCAACGCGAGAAGCCATCGACCCAGTGCGTTACATTACGAACCACAGCTCTGGGAAAATGGGGTATGCACTAGCAAACGCTGCCGCGCAGTTAGGCGCAAAAGTCACGCTAGTGAGCGGCCCTGTCAACCTGAGCACACCGATGGGAGTGGAGCGCATTAACGTGTCTAGCGCACAAGAAATGTATGAGGCCGTGATGGCTCAAGCCATCAGTCACGACGCGTTCATCAGCTGCGCAGCAGTAGCGGATTATCGACCAGAGGCCATTGCGTCTCAAAAGTTGAAAAAGACGGCAGACAACGATCAGATGACCATCAAAATGGTGAAAAACCCTGATATTGTAGCGTCCGTCGCAGCACTGACTGACAAGCGCCCATTTACGGTAGGTTTTGCAGCAGAAACCAACGATGTCGAAACATATGCCCGAGGAAAGTTAGCGAAGAAAAACCTCAATATGATCTGCGCTAACGATGTGTCAGTCGAAGGCCAAGGCTTCAATAGTAATGACAACGCCATCACCCTATTTTGGCCTGATGGTGAGCTTGCATTAGCTCTAGAGTCAAAAGAAGCCCTGAGCTTCAAAATCCTCGAGAAAATGCGTGAATTGATGTAATTCGCACTTATTTTCTAATTAAGAACTGGCACAAATTTAGTCTAAACATGACAACTGAGGGTGTTAAATCTCCCATTCCGCCCTCAGCAGTCTAGTGTGATGCGACTTAGCATCTTATAATCCCCTCCGCTCAACTTTGTATTTTGAAAGGAAGTAACTAATGGCCGGCAGTAAAAAATCCAATCGTCGTGAAGAGATCTTGCAAGCATTAGCACAAATGCTTGAATCTGCAGAAGGCGCTTCACGCATTACTACGGCAAAATTGGCAAAACAAGTCGGCGTCTCCGAAGCCGCGTTGTACCGTCATTTCCCAAGTAAAGCTCGCATGTTTGAAGGTTTGATTGAGTTCATCGAAGAAGCCTTGATGACTCGCATCAACCGCATTTTAGATGACGAGAAAGATACACTAGAGCGTATTCGTATGGTAATGCACCTGATTCTTGCATTTTCAGAACGTAACCCTGGCTTGACACGTATTCTGTCTGGTCATGCTTTAATGTTTGAAAACGAACGTCTACGTGAACGCATCAACCAGCTGTTTGAACGTATCGAGACCCAACTACGTCAGATTCTGCGTGAGCGTAAAATTCGTGAAGGTAAATCTTTCCCTGTAGAAGAGCGTATTCTTGCTGCGCAAATTCTTGGACAAGTTGAAGGCAGCCTGAACCGTTTTGTGCGCAGCGATTTCAAGTACCAACCTACTGCAAACTTTGACGAGTATTGGGCACTACTCAGTGCACAAATTAAGTAGAGATTATGAGTAAAGACAAATACACGCAGCCCGAGTTTTCTCTTTCCCTTCTCCATCCTCGTAACTGGGGAGTTTGGCTTGGGTTTGGTCTACTGGCTATCATCGTCAATATTCTTCCTTATCGCCTATTACTGTCTTTGGGGCGCTCACTTGGCAAGCTAGGCATGCGCTATGGCAAAAAGCGCGTGCATATCGCGAAGCGCAACCTTGAACTGGCATTCCCCGCGAAAACGCCAGAAGAAGTGCAACATATCGTGGAAGAAAACTTCAAGAATACCGGGATGGCACTGATCGAAACCGGTATTACATGGTTTTGGCCTACATGGCGCTTCAAAACGCTCATTGTCGAGAAAGACATCCACGCTCTAAAAGAAAAAGGCGCGGAAGGGAAAGGCGTATTGTTGTGTTGTGTGCACGCTCTTAACTTAGAAATTACCGCGCGAGCTTTTGCTGTTTTAGGTGTTGCGGGTTACGGCGCATTTCGTCCTCACAACAACCCAGCGTACAACTTCATCCAATATTGGGGGCGCACGCACAACGGCAACAAACTGATTGATCGCAAAAATGTGAAAAAGATGATTCGTGTACTGCGCAGCGGCGAGCGTTTGTTCTACTTACCTGACCACGATTACGGCCGCAATAAATCGGTCTTCGTGCCGTTTTTTGCCATTGATGACGCTTGTACAACAACCGGCACCAGCATTTTAGCCTACACATCAAAATGCGCGATCATTCCAGGTTCTGGTTTCCGCAATGACGAAGGCAAATACGAAATCATCGCTGATAAGTGCATTGAAGCCGATTACCCACAAAAAGATGAAGTGGCTGCGGCGGCTTATATGAACAAATACGTGGAAGAAGTGATTTTGCGAGCACCTGAGCAATGGATGTGGCTACACAAACGCTACAAAACCATGCAAGATGAAAACGAGCCCAAAGGCATTCGCTACAAATAAATCGCAAAAGAAAAGGTATCCGATTGGATACCTTTTTTATTGAATTCGAAAAGTGGGAAATTAGATGCCGTATTCCGCGCGGTATGCTTTCACCGCTTCAAGATGCTCGGTCGCGTTACCTTTTTCTTCAAGGTAAGTGATTAGGTCACCCAAACTCACGATAGAAATCACCGCACAACCGAAGTCGCGCTCAACTTCCTGAATCGCAGAAAGTTCGCCTTTGCCTTTCTCTTGGCGGTCGATAGCCACTAATACGCCAGCCAGATCTGCACCATTCGCCTTGATGATTTCCATCGATTCACGAATCGCGGTACCCGCTGTAATCACGTCATCCACCAGCATGATACGACCTTCTAAAGCAGAACCTACCAGATTACCGCCTTCGCCGTGATTTTTTGCTTCTTTACGGTTGAAACAGTAAGGCGTGTCGATATCGTGGTGATCCGCAAGTGCTACTGCTGTTGTAGTCGCGATTGGGATACCTTTGTACGCAGGGCCGAATAGAACATCGAATTCGATACCAGAATCCGCAAGTGCTGCCGCGTAAAAACGACCAAGACGCGCTAGGTCACGGCCTGTATTGAAAAGACCAGCGTTAAAGAAGTACGGGCTTTTACGGCCAGATTTCAAAGTAAACTCACCAAACTTAAGAACTTCTTTCTCAAGTGCAAACTCAATAAATTCACGCTGGTATGCTTTCATTATTTTCTCTCTATTTCCTTGGTTTCTTTTATCTCTTCTCGGCAATCATTCAATTCTCTATTCCCGAGATAAAAAAATAGCCCCCATAATGGGAGCTATCTAAATCAATTGGCTAACGCCGCCTTCTGCGCCGCGACGATTTCCGTAATGCCGACTTTCGCCGATTCGAGTAATGCCATCAGTTGTTCATGACTGAACGGTTCACCTTCTGCGGTGCCCTGAATCTCAATCATCTTGCCTTCTTCTGTCATTACAACGTTCATGTCGGTGTCTGCTGCTGAATCTTCAACGTACTCAAGGTCACACAGCACTTCGTCACCAAGCAAACCAACTGATACTGCCGCTACGTGGCCTTTCATTGGGTTTGCTTTTAGCTTGCCGCTATCGACAAGGTGTTGGAATGCATCCGCCATTGCAACGCTTGCACCACTGATTGATGCGGTACGTGTGCCGCCGTCAGCTTGAATTACATCACAGTCAACCGTGATCATGAATTCACCCATTGCTTGCAAATCGACAACTGCACGTAGGCTACGCGCGATAAGGCGTTGGATTTCCATTGTACGGCCACCCTGCTTACCGTTTGCCGCTTCACGGCGAGTACGCGAGTGAGTCGCACGAGGTAGCATGCCGTATTCAGCGGTCACCCAGCCTTTACCTTGGCCTTTTAACCAACGTGGCACTGATTCTTCGACGGTCGCATTACACAACACTTTGGTGTTACCGAACTCAACTAACACTGAACCTTCAGCGTAAGCCGTGTAGTTACGAGTAATTTTGATTGGGCGAACTTGGTCCGCCTTGCGATCGTTTGGACGCATGGGCATCTACCTTAAATAATGAGGAGAAGACGATTTGGTTGGGCGAAGATTATAGCGGAATCGATTTCGGATTCCTAGGTCACAGCTTCACTCCCTCTAAACATTTCCTGGGAGCATATTTGCGATACACTGATGTAAGACAGCCCGCGCACCTCTTGCCGCTCCGTGATACACTCTCTAGGTAATTTTCAAAAAATGAAGACAGGAAAATTCGATGATTTACAGTATGACTGCGTATGCGCGCAAAGAAGTAAAAGGCGATTGGGGCTCAGCGGTATGGGAAATCCGCAGTGTAAACCAGCGTTACCTAGAAACCTATTTCCGCATGCCAGAACAATTCCGAGCTTTAGAACCAGTTCTACGCGAGCGTTTTCGTAAACGTCTAGCGCGAGGAAAAGTGGAATGTAGCCTTCGTTTCGAAGCGAACCCTGCAGCAAAAGCCGAGCTTAGCATCAACGAAGCGTTGGCAACCCAAGTGATTAAAGCTGCTGAACAAGTTATGCACATGACTGGTGAGCTTAGCCGCATCAATCCATTTCAAGTCATGCAATGGCCTGGTGTGATGGAAACTCCTGAGCAAAACATGGATGAGGTCAACAAAGAGCTGCTTGCTGCATTTGATGAAGCAATTAGTGAATTTATTGAAGCGCGTGGCCGTGAAGGCGACAACATGAAAGCGCTGATCGAACAACGCCTAGACGCGATTACCGCAGAAGTGGTGAAAGTTCGTGCTCGCATGCCTGAAATCCTAGAATGGCAACGTGAGCGTCTATTCTCAAAATTTGAAGATGCGAAAATTGAACTGGATGCTTCTCGTGTAGAACAAGAGCTTATCTTGCTAGCGCAAAAGTCAGACGTTGCAGAAGAGCTAGATCGTCTGGATTCTCACGTGAAAGAAACGACCAACATCCTGAAAAAAGGTGGCGCAGTCGGTCGTCGTCTGGATTTCATGATGCAAGAATTCAACCGTGAGTCAAACACGCTCGCTTCTAAATCGATCAGCACCGACATCACTGCGTCGGGCGTTGAACTGAAAGTTCTGATCGAGCAAATGCGCGAACAGATCCAAAACATCGAATAATCTAAAAACATTTAGATTACATATTGAAAGCCCCGCTTAATGCGGGGCTTTATTTTATTCGTCTTTTTCCAAGGTTCGGTTGTCAACATACGGCCAATAGTGGTGTCCAACGCGAATCACCAAGGTCGCTGCCGCCAAGATAAACGCCGCTATAGAAAGCCAAACCACCAAAGTGGCATCCAACTCTTTCATACCTAAGGTGATGTAGCGAGCAATGGCCATCATCGCGATATAGATAGGATAGCGAACGGGGATCTTACCGTTCATCACAAACTGCTGCACCATCGCTAAAACCTCAAGATAGATGAACATCAATAAGATGTCCGTCAACAGCACTCGCTTCTCAACAAAGACGTGAATGAACTCTTGAGCCATGGCATAAATAGTTGCCAAGGTAATAGCGACCAACAGAACCGCTTCTAAGATGTGGAACATCTTTAAAAATGGGCGACTGAACGATTTAGGTAAATTTGATGGCATAGCCAATTATCCAAGCAAAACCAAAGAGATAAGCTTTGAGTTTAGCATGCAAGATAAAAAAGGATACATAAGAAAAACGCCCCGTTTATTTAACGGAGCGTGTTTTCTTGAATGCGATGGTGGCACGGCTTACGCCACTTGCTGCTTTTTTTCTGCCACACGCTTTTTCTTGCGATATTTAGGATGGGTAATCGGAATCGCTGAGAGCAGTTTCTTGGTGTAATCATTTTGTGGGTTCGCGTAAATTTCTTTCGCATTCCCCGCTTCCACCACTTTACCAAAGTACATCACCGCGACTTTATCGGAGACATGCTTAACCACCGACAAATCGTGAGAGATGAAGATAATGGCAAGGTTCATTTCTTGTTGAAGTTGCAGCAGCAAGTTGAGAATTTGCGCCTGAACCGATACATCCAGTGCAGATACTGATTCATCACAAATCAACAGTTTTGGCTTCAGTGCTATCGCACGAGCAATACCAATACGCTGACGCTGGCCACCAGAGAATTCGTGCGGATAACGGTTCACAGCCGTTTCAGGCAAGCCAACTTTCACCAACAGCTCTTTCACCCATTGTTTACGCTCTGCAGGAGTGCCTATTTTATGGATGATATACGGCTCTTCCAAAATCATACCAATGGTGTGACGCTGGTTAAGTGACTCCATTGGGTCCTGAAAGACAATCTGCATGTCTTTACGCAACGAGCGCATCTCTTTGACAGAGAACTTTGTGATGTCTTTGCCTTCAAAGAAAATCTTACCTTCCGTTGGCTCGTACAATTTTAGAATCGTACGTCCTAAGGTACTTTTACCACAGCCAGATTCACCAACGAGTCCCAATGTTTCTCCTTCTGAAACCGACAAGGAAACGCCGTCTACAGCTTTGATCGTGTAGCCCTTCTTAAACAGTCCTTTACCAGATACAAAGTGCTGCTTAAGATTTTCAATTCTTAATACTTCTTTGGCCATAACATCCTCTTTTATGACTTGTTCACTTTGCACCAGTTAGCTAGCAAACATGCTGGCATCGATTGGTTTGATATCAATCATCTGCTTAGGTTCGTTGTCCAAGCTTGGCATTAAGCCCATCAAACGTTCCGTGTAAGGGTGCTGCGGATTGTCAAACAGCTCAAAAATCTCCGCTTTTTCGACAATACGACCACCATACATTACCGCAACGTCATCACACACTTCAGCGACTACGCCTAAATCATGGGTAATGAAGATCATTGCCATGCCCGTTTCTTCTTGAAGTTCATTCATTAGTTCAAGGATAGACGCCTGTACCGTTACATCCAGTGCCGTCGTTGGCTCATCACAAATCAAAATATCTGGTTTACATGCGAGTGCCATTGCGATCATCACGCGCTGGCGCATACCACCAGATAGGTTGTGCGGGTATTCGTTGAGGCGCTTTTCTGGCATTGGAATTTTCACTTTAGCCAGCATTTCTACCGCGTAGGATTCGCGCTCTTTTTTACCTAACTCAGGACGGTGTAATTCCAACACTTCGCACAGTTGGCGGCCAATGGTATGCACTGGATTCAACGCCGTCATTGGGTCTTGGAAAATGATCGAAATGCGGTCGCCGCGCATGGCGTACATTTCTTCCGCTGGTAGCGACACCAGATTGGTACCTCGATAGTTAACCTCACCATTGACAATATTTCCGTAAGGCTTTGGCAACAGTCCCATGATGGACATGGAGGTCACGCTCTTACCACTGCCAGACTCACCAACGAGACCGAGCGTTCGTCCTGCGCGAACATCAAAGTTCACGCCATGGAGTACTTTTACCGGGCCATCATCCGTGATGAATTCCACTTCGAGATCTTTTACACTCAAAATTACATCGTTTTCCATAACACATCCTTACAGCTTATACGTGTCATCAACGACAACAACCGGTTCAAAGGTTTTACCCGACTTCATCGCTTTCTGGGTTTCTTTCTTCACGTCTTTGTCGATCCAATACGTGCCATCACCGATAATTCCGCCACTGAACAACGCTTCTGTCATTCGATTCATTGGTTTCTCTGGCAATTTCAACCAACGCCAGTGTCCATAACGAACGTAAGGCACCATGTAGCCAGTGACAATCACGTGCGCATCAATAATGTCTCGCTGAATCTCATGACCTAGTTGGATCTTCTTATCCATGTCCATGTTAAAGCGATACGCAATGATCTTTTCATCTAGCTCTGGCGTGCTGTAGTTAGTGAATGAGTTCGTTTGTGGTTTGTTCGCGTTCACGGAATGGAAGTATTCCCAATAAGTTGGGATTTCTGAAGTCCCCATATCAAAGAAAGCAAGTTCGTGTTTTTTCTCACGCACATACTTAAACATCGATGAACCATCAATCAGCTTCAGCTCAATGTCCAACCCTGCCAATTTTGCCTGTTCACGCAAGAAAGCAATACGCGGTGTATGAACTGGAGATGAGTACGTCAATTCAAAGCTCAAACGCTGACCTTTATCATTCACGCGAATACCATCGGAACCAATCTTATCGAAGCCCGCAGCTTCAAACGCTGCCGCCGCTTTTTCTGGTTCAAACTTTGGCGCTTTCACATCTGGTAACGTGTACTTACCATGCCCAAAGCCCGTTGGGTTGGGTTTACGACTGTAGTCTCCACGCATAACATTCTCGATCATGCCGTCGAAATCTGTCGCGTAAGTAATCCCTTTGCGAATGTTTAAGTCATCGAGTAGAGGCATGGCCGTGTTTATCCACACGCCACCAGCACCAACTGGATATTGGTTGTAACCCCAGAACTTCTCAATGTAACCCTTTTGATAAGGGGCAGTATTGGATTTGTCATGCCATAAACTTGGCAAAACCAATCCAAATGCGTCCAACTTACCTTTTTCGAAGTGCTTCATCGCAATATCACTATCGCGGATAACCGTGATACGAATTTTGTCGACGTTATAGCGATGCTCGTAGTACTTATTGGTATAACCCCACCAGTCCTCACCTACGTGCTTAAAGGTAACGCTTTTACCTTTTTTGACGTCGGCTAAGTAATAAGCGCTGGTGGTTGGTTCACTTTTAAAGTTGTAGTAGCGCACAAAATCATCATGAATGCCGTCACCGTTCTCGTCTTTCTTCGGATTCGCATAGAAATGAGCAGGACGAGGACGTAGCGCCCCCATTCTCAACAACAACTCTTCTGGATTGAGCTCTTTCGCGGCCTTCACGGCGAAGGTGTGATCGTCAAATTTGATAACATCAGCAACCGTTTTGTTGTAATAGTCGTTGTACCAAGGCTCTAAAATGTCTTTCGAGCGGTAAAACTTAAGCATAAAAACAAAATCGTCTGCCGTGACTGGCTTGCCATCCGACCATTTAGCTTGTGGGTTCAGTTTGAAATAAACCGTTTTATTGTCACCCGCTAATGCCCACTCATTGGCTAGCTCAGGGATGAATTCAAGCGTATCTGGGTGGCGAACCACCAACCCTGGCGTTTCATCCAAGATGAAAGAACGTAAACCAGAGTTTGCATCAGGACCAACACTGCGTAGAGTCTGAGGAAAGCTCGACATGAAAGTGCGGTAAGTCCCGCCACGCTTTGCTTCAGGAGAGCCATATTGAGGCTCATCCCAGTTCGTTTGCCAGTTTAAGTCAGTCGGAAGCGTCGCTGACATCACACCAAAACTTAGGGCGCTTAGCGTGGACGCTAAAATTATTCTTTTCATAAAACTTCCCTTTTTTATGTTTTGTTCACAATGCATGCTTAAACATAGCGTGTGAATTTTTTCGGGTCGAATGCCGCTCGAATCGCTTCACCGATAAAGGTGACCATCACCAGTACCAGTACAATGGAAGTCACAACAGACGCCACAATCCATGGCGAGTCCAAGTTGGACTTACCTTGCTGCAGTAACTCACCCCAGCTTGGTGTTGGTGGCATCAAGCCTAAACCAAGATAATCAAGCGCTGTCAGTGCGGTGATATTGGCTGCAATAGTAAATGGCGCTAAGGTGACAATCATGACCATGGTATTTGGCAGAATATGGTTAAACAGGATTCGGCCTGTCGAGGCACCCAACGCACGAGCTGCCATTACGTATTCGCGTGCAGATTCTTTATAAGTCATGGTACGCATGTACCATGTCATCCCCATCCATCCAAACAACACGTTGATGGCGACAAAGAGCGTGAAAGTCGGTTGAACGATGGACACCAAAATCATAATGACGTACAGGAATGGCACCATTGACCAAACCTCAATCAAACGTTGAACAAATAGGTCGAACTTGCCGCCCCAGAAGCCCATGGCACAGCCTACAGCGGTACCAATAGCGTAGGACACCGCCATCGTTAACAACGCAAACCCCATCGCAGTACGGAAGCCATACACCAAGCGCGCTAAAATATCGCGACCAATAACGTCAGTACCTAGATAGTGTTTATTCTCAGCGCTTGGCGCGGTCGGAGGGAAATCGCCACTGAAGTCTTGTTCGTATGGGTTCCAAGGAACGATAGGTAGAATCACAAAGTTGTCCCCCCCCTCTTCCTCAAAGACTTGTTGGAGAACTCGGTAATCAGCTTCACTTGAAGAATCTTGACCAAACTCGCTACCTAAACGAACGTCACTGACAACCGGAAAGTAGTAACTACCATCGTACTTCACGATCAACGCTTTACTGTTGATTAACAGCTCAGCAAATAGTGAAAGAATCAACATGATAGATAAGATCACAAACGACCAATAACCACGTTTAATTTCTTTAAAGTGACGGATTTTCTTTTGAGTTAATGGACTTACTTTAATCATATTACGCTCCAAACTTCACACGTGGGTCGACTAAAGCAACACAGATATCCGAAATAATATTGCCGATCAGCAGCAATACCGCGTTGATAGCAACGATGCCCATCACTACTGGGTAATCACGTTCCATAATGGATTCGTAACCTAATAAACCAATGCCGTCGATGTTGAAGATAACTTCGATCAAAAACGCCCCTGTCATGAAGAACAACAGTGAGTTGCCAAAGTGAGAAGCAATTGGAATTAAGCTATTGCGTAGCGCGTGTTTGCGTACCGCTTTCTTAAACGGCAAGCCTTTTGCGATCGCAGTACGGATATAATCCGATGATAAGTTTTCCATCAGGTTATTTTTCATCGTCATGGTGAGCGTTGCGAAATCACCAATCAAGTAACAGATCAGCGGAAGCACTGCATGCCACATCACGTCTTTTGCACGTTCAAAGAAGGTTTCATAGTCATCGAAATCATCACCGACAAAGCCCCCCATAGGGAACCATTCCAAGTGATAACTAAACAAAGTAATCAATAACACGCCAACCACATAGCCAGGCAAGGCATAACCGACGAATATCAAAATGGAGGAGGTAGAATCAAACACAGAACCGTGCTTGAGGGCTTTGTAATAGCCAAGCGGTATCGAGATGAAGTAGCTGATAAAGAAAGTCATGCCACCATAGAACAGCGAAACAGGCAGACGCTCTGCAATCATATCCGATACTGGTTCGTAATAACGCGTTGATTCACCCAAGTCCAACGTCACTAATCGACCCAACCAATCAACGTAAGCTTCCATCACAGGTTTATCCAACCCGTAGAATGCGTTTAGCTCAGCGATTTGCTCATCAGACAGTGCAGTATTGCCACCCGCTGACGTCATCGATGCTGCGCCGTCTCCCTGAGACTGCATTTGTGACAGCATGCGTTCAACTGGCCCACCCGGTACAAATCGAGTGATGGCAAAGATAAGAATGGTGATACCGAGAAACGTCGGAATGACTAACGCTAAACGGCGTAAAAAGTACGACAGCATATACAACTTGCTCCTTGTCTACTGTCCAAATTAGGCGGGTTTGGTGGGAAGTTTCCGGCCCAAAATGGTGCATATCTATCCGCGTAGTAACTAAAGCTGTTGAAACACACTCCCTGCGATTCAATAACTAGTTTTTTCTTCTACGGCAATAATTTCAGCGTCATATTTATCTTGAATCCACATCAGCTTCAAGTGTTTGAAACCAAAACATGACAAACTTCCTCCGATGTCGAAAAACAGAAATGTTTTTGTAAAAAATTATAAAAAACCACAAAAAGAATTCCTGCAGAATATCAATCTAGGCACTTTAGAGCCAAAACCCTATATAAAAATGCACATAGCAAGAATAAATAGACATATAAGCTGTGGTTACATTTGACTGAAAAATACGAGTGAGCCCTTTTACAGCAATGGGTATCATATTTTGATACCACCCAGTGCAACCAAGTCAACATGGTTAGCATTCGATAAAATTCCACCTTTAGAATAATTCACTGGATAAATGAGTATTTACAGATTCAATTACCCGCTTAAAAACCATAGGCAATATATGTCATTAAAGTTTACAAGAAACACAAAATACGGTGTTTTATTAAAATTTGATCTCGATTTATAGAACCTACACAGTAAATTATTCCGTGATTTAAATCACTTTTAGTTGTTTACATCTTTTTTACATTTCCACATCTCCGTTTACCACTGGTTTGACTTCCTTTTTTCTTCTCGGTTATACATTGGCCGACCGTTAACGAAATATTAACGTCACATTTGGTCGCTATGCGACCAGACATAGGAAATAATAATAATCGGAGCAACAAGGATGTATAAAAACACAACCGCTTTATCTGTTGCGATCAGTCTTGCTTTGGGGACAGCGGCAGCAGTGGCCCCTCTAACAGCACAGGCAGAAGAGCAACAAGTTGAAAAACTTCAAAAGATGAAAGTTACTGGTTCGCGTATCTCCACGACGGATATGGAAGGTCCTTCACCAGTTACAGTTATTAATAGTAAAGATATTGAATCTAAAGGCTTTAATAGCGCTCAAGACGTGCTAAACAGTTTGACTCAAAACACCGGTGGTGTGATGGCTCAAACCAACTCTTTCTCATTTACTCCTGCAGCACAGTCAGTAAACTTACGCGGTCTTGGCGCATCTCGTACGTTAATTTTGATCGACGGTCGTCGTTTGCCACAATACCCTCTAGCGCAAAACGGCACATCAAACTTCCAAGACATTGGTCAAATCCCAGTAGCAGCAATTGAACGTGTCGAAGTGATGACTGACTCTGGCTCTGCAATCTACGGTTCTGATGCAATCGGCGGCGTTGTAAACTTCATTTTGAAGAAAGACTTCGACGGCGTTTCAGTAAAAGTACGCGCGGGCGATGCAACTGACGGTGACTACCAAAACGGCCGTTTGGATGTGGTAGCTGGCAAAGACTTTGAAGACAAACGCATTCTGTTCGTTGGTCAGTTTGCGGGCAACGAAATGCTTAAACAGTCAGATCGTGATGACTGGGCAGGCAATGATGCATCTAAACGTTCTCAAATTAGTGGTTACTCAAGCTACGGTGCAAACTTCTACGGTGATAACGGTACCCACTTAACACCTGCGGATGTAGGCTCTTCATGTAAAGAGGTTGTAGGTGAAGCAGGTGTCGACCGTGCTGATGGTAAATGCGGATATAACCGTTCAGCAGATCGAACACTAAAACCAGAAAACAAGCAAGTTGACCTTCTTCTACGTGGTGAGATGGACATCAACGACAACGTTACTGCAATGGCAGAAGCTCGTTTCGGTTACAAATCGACTGAGTCTCAGTTCGAGCCAAACCCGTACAGCGTAATCGTAGATGACACTCACTTCCGTGGCGCGGGTGAATACACGCGTCGTATGGTTGAGTTTGGCCCTCGTGAAAGTAACACTGAAGCAGATTCTTTCGGTTTAACCTTTGGTTTAAACGGTCTTCTAGCTGACGCTTACGACTGGGATGTTTCAGCAGGATACTCTGAGCAAACCGTTGAAACTAGTAACCCAGCAATTTATCTAACTCTTGATGAAGCCGTTCAAAATGGCACCGTAGACCTTCTCGGTCCAATTTCTCAAGATGTCGTAAACCAATACAGTGGCACTTCAACCAAAGAAGCCTACTCAAAACTTTACTCGCTAAATGGCTCTCTCTCTGGAGACTTGATTGAATTGCCAGCAGGTATGTCAGGCTTCGCTGTGTATGGTGAGTGGAACCGTACTGATTACAATGAAAGCATTGATGCTACAACTGCAGCGGGTGGTTTCTCCGGTCTTGGTGGAACTTCAGGCGGTGGTGACCGAGATCAAATCGGCCTGGGTGTAGAAGCGCTTATTCCGATCATTGAAGATTTAGAAATGACCATCGCAGGTCGTTATGACCACTACTTTGATGACTCCGCAACTGGTGGTGCATTCACACCTAAAGTGGCTCTTGCGTATCGTCCTATCGACACTCTTTTACTACGTGGTAGCTACGGCCTAGGTTTCCGAGCTCCAGATTTGAAGCGTCTATTCGGTGAACAAACTCGTGGCTTTGGCTCTGGTTTTGACCCTGTTCTTTGTGCACAAGCTGGCGGTAGTGGCCCACAAGACAAAGATAAGTACCCAGAGTGTGATACTCAGTACTTTGACACGCTAAATGGTCCAAACTCTGAACTGAAAGAAGAGACTAGTACGAACATCAACTTAGGACTTGCTTGGGAACCAGTCGATGATCTTGGTCTGACGGTGGATTGGTACCACATCAAGATGGAAGATGTAGTAACTGCACCGAGTTACCAAGATGTTATCAACGATCCGGGTAAATACCCTGGCACTGAAGTTGTTCGTAATGCAGATGGAACAATCAAGTCTGTTTCTTACGGCCCTGTAAACCAATCATATGAAGAGCGTTCAGGTATCGACCTTGCAGTAACTTATGCTTACGACACTAACGAGTTTGGTTCATTCAATACTCGCGTTGCCGTAACTAAGATTCTGATCGCAGAATACCAAGAGAACGACAGTGAACCAGTGACTGATGAAACAGATTTCATGCCTGAGTACACTGCAACTCTAAACCTAGGTTGGGCTTACGAGGACGTAGCAGTCAACCTATTTGGTAAGTACCGTGACCGTATGTGTTCTAGCTATGCAAACCGCTACTACTTCGATGATTGTGATGCGGCTAAAAAGGCAGGTTACAAAGCTGAAATTGCAAGCATGACAACATGGAACCTAACGGCTTCATACCAATTCAACGAAAGTGGTCGTGTGACAGTTGGTGCAATCAACATGTTTGACAAAACTCCACCAGCAGATCCTCTAAGTGATACTTCACCGTTCTACGCGAATGGTTATGACGACCCAATCGGCCGTCAACTTTACATCGAAGCGTCATACGACTTCTAAAAATATTTGGCGCGGATTTTCCGCGCCCTTTTGACTGACTTAAACACTGACAAGGATGCACCATGAAATTCAAGGAATTTGGTCTCAGTGCCATTGCTACAGCATTACTTGCTATAGGTAGCAACGCCGTTGCTGCCGACTCCGGCACCGTAGTTTCAACCCAAGCAAAATCGAATCAATCCTCTGAAGCTTCTCAGCAAAAAATCGATACTTACGCTGAAAGCACAGAAGGTATGTTGGCAGAATATAAGGGCTTACTTCGTCAAATCGATAGTATGAAAGTCTACAACGAGCAAATTAATCGAATGGTTCAATCGCAACAAGGCGAACTGGACTCATTGAATAACCAAATTGCTCAAATCGATCAAACGGCAACAGAAGTTGTTCCTCTAACACTAAAAATGATCGATGCGCTAGATGAGTTCGTTACACTCGATTTGCCTTTCCAAAAAGAAGAACGCAACAAACGCGTTCAAGAGTTACGCCGCCTGATGGATCGCGCAGACGTAACGACTTCTGAGAAATTCCGTAAAGTGATGGAAGCGTACCAAATTGAAGAAGGCTTCTCTCGCTCAATTGAGTCTTACAAAGCGAGCTTAGATCGTAACGGCGAAATCGTAACGTACGATTTCTTACGTATTGGTCGCACAGCACTTCTATTCCAATCTCCAGACGGCGGTGAAACAGGTATGTGGAACCAACAAACACGTCAATGGGAGACACTACCTGAAAGCTACCGTATTGCGGTACAGCAAGGCCTTCGTATTGCGAAGAAGCAAGCGCCACCAGCGCTAATCAAATTGCCTGTATTTGCTGGGGAGGAATAAGAGATGAAAGGATTCAAAACTCTAGCCGCTGGTCTACTAGCCAGCTTATTTATGGTTTCTGGCGTTCAAGCTGAAACCCCACAAACACTTTCTGAACTACTAAAAAACGTAAAATCAGAAAGCATTGTTGAATCAAAAGAAAACAAAGAACGCGAAGCTGTGTTCAAACGCGATCGTGACCAACAAGCCGTATTACTGCAACAAGCGCGCGATGAGCTTGCCGCACAACAAGCACTGGGTGATCAGCTAAAAGCAACGTTCGACGAAAACGACAAACAACTGACTGAACTAACCGAAACACTGCGTGTTCGTTCAGGTACTCTAGGTGAGATGTTTGGTGTAGTTCGTCAGTACGCAGGTGAATTTAAAGGCCTATTTGCAGCTTCACAAAACGCCGTTCAGTTCCCAGAGCGTGATGCGCTGCTAACTAAATTAGCAGAAAGTAAAGAACTACCATCAACTCAAGAGCTAGAAGCATTCTGGCACACTATTCTTCAACAAGTTGTCGTATCTGGTGATACATCAACAACACAAGCAACGGTTGTTTACGGTGAAGGTAAAGAAGCCGTTCGCGACGTAACGCTAGTAGGTGAATTTAACGCAATTGCAGATGGCAAATACGTCATTTACGTACCTCAAACTGGCAAGTTCGAAGAACTATCACGTCAGCCAAGCAAGAACATCACAAGCCAAGTGGCTGGTTTTGAATCAGCAAAAGGCAATTATGAGCCGCTATTCCTTGATCCATCTCGTGGCGTAATTCTATCGCTACTAGTACAGAGCCCTACCGTTCAGGAGCGTATTGACCAAGGCGGTATCGTTGGTTACGTCATCCTAGCAATGGGCGCTGTTGGTGTCATCATCGCGCTATTGTGCTTCCTACGCCTTCAGATCATCGGTGGCAAAATGCGTAAACAGGCGAAATCAGACACAGTTATCCCTGGCAACCCTCTGGGTGAAGTTATCCAAGCTTACCAAGATCACAAGGGCGACAACCTTGAAGATCTGGAAGCGAAGTTGGACGAAATCATCCTACGCAATGCACCAAGCATTGAACGCTTTATCAGCTCAATCAAACTGTTTGCTTCTGTAGCACCACTACTGGGTCTACTAGGTACAGTAATGGGTATGATCGGTACCTTCCAGGCAATCACGCTATTTGGTACCGGCGATCCGAAACTAATGGCTGGCGGTATTTCTGAAGCATTGGTAACCACCATGCTAGGTCTGGTTGTCGCAATTCCTCTACTGTTCCTTTACACCATCGTACACAGTAAAGGTCGTCGTTTGGTTCAAACTCTTGAAGAACAGAGTGCAGGTTTCATCGCTCGCTATCAGGAAAAACTACATAAAGCCGAAAGCTAAGGAGGCGTTATGTGGTGGTTAGTTGGAGAACTTGAATCAATTAGGCGCTTCTTGGGAATGGGTGGCGATGTACTCGTCGCTATCTTCATCCTCAGCTTCATGTTGTGGGCAGTGTTGCTAGAACGCTGGTTCTACTTTGCCGCCGTCGCTCCAAGAGCCGCGAAAAAAGCCGTGACTCTTTGGAGTGAGCGTTCAGAACATCAAAGCTGGAACGCAAAGATGATCCGACAAGAAATTGTATCTCGTCAGGATATTGAGAATAAAAAGGGGCTACCAATCGTCAAAGTACTGATTGCGCTTTGTCCCCTACTTGGCCTGCTCGGCACCGTAGTCGGCATGATCCAAGTATTCGACATCTTAGCGGTAACCGGAACAGGAAGCCCTCGAGCAATGGCCTCGGGGATCTCAAAGGCAACAATCCCAACTTTAGCCGGGATGGTGGCTTCTCTGTCAGGACTGTTCTTTAGTTCACGTCTTGATCATTTAGCCAAAGTCACAACGCAAAAGCTGGAAGATAAGTTAAAGCATATTGCCTGAGTAAATGGAATTAGAGGTATAGGTCATGAAAAGACGCTATAGCAGTGATAGCAGTGACGAAACAGCTATCGATATGACACCGATGCTCGACATCGTATTCATCATGTTGATCTTCTTTATCGTAACAACATCGTTCGTTAAAGAAGCAGGTTTGGAAGTAAACCGCCCAACAGCAAGCTCAGCACAAACCGTGAAGAAAGGGAACATTATGGTTGCCATCGGTGCCGCTGGAGACGTATGGGTTGATAAACGACGCATTGAAGTCGACGCTGTTCGCGCCAACATCGAACGTCTTCGCGCAGAAAGCCCTGATGGCGCTGTTGTTATCCAAGCGGATACCGAGGCCAATGCAGGGGTAGTCGTGAAGGTTATGGACCAGATTAAGATGGCAGGTGTCGAAAGCATCTCCATTGCCGCAACGAATAAGGATTAAGCTTATGCGGTATCTGGCCTCAATTGCACTGGCGCTCATTGTCTCCCTCGGATTGTTCTGGGGGATGGACAAGCTGGTAAACAAAGAGCGCCACGAGCTAGTGTCGAATGATGATCAGCGTATGGTCGATTTCATTCGCATTAAACCGGACGAAAAAGTACAGGAGAAAAAACGCGAACTCCCGAAACCTCCACCACCTAAGCGTCCGCCGCCGCCACCAGAAATGAAGGTGACGTCGACAGTAAAACCGGTGATGGACCAAGTTCCAATGGATATGCCAAAACTCGATCTACCAGTTAACGTCACTGGTGGCTCAGTTCTCGGTCACTATAGCCAAGGTGGCGGAGCTCAAATGGTCGGAAGTGGCGGTCCTACACCACTGGCAACATTCCAACCTCAAATGCCAAGAAAAGCGGCGAAAGCTGGTATAGAAAAAGGCGTCGTATTATTGGAATTTACGGTTAATGCTCGAGGAGCTGTTGAAGACATAAAAGTTCTAAAAGAAACACCTCGCCGATTAGGACTGGGTCAAGCAGCGAGAAAAACCGTATCGAAATGGACATTCAAACCTAAATTGGTTGATGGAAAACCTGTTAGTGCGCGCTTATCGCAAGAAATAGAGTTTTCAACCAACTAAGGAGTCGCTATGAAAAGTTTATGGAAAAGCAGAGTGGCTTCTTTAATTCTCCTTGTTGGGGTGGCATCCGCCGCTCCTTCATTGGCGAAAGAAGCTCCTCAGTTATCAGACCGTACATTTCGTACAGTCAACAAAGTTCAAGAGTTAATCGCAACCGAAAAGTACTCTGCAGCGAAAGAGAAACTCGCTGATGCATTGGACAGCAGCGGTTCAAAGAAATACGACCGAGCTGTGCTATTGCAACAAACTGGTTTTTTATATTCTTTGCAAGACAACTATGTTCAAGCTGCCAAATACTTTGCAGAAGCTTTAAAACTCGACGCGCTGCCAGTACCAGTCGCTCAGCAAGTACGTTATAGCCTAGCGCAATTGTACCTTGCTGAAGAAAAGTACAAGCAATCTGTAAACACGATGAACGAATGGTTCAAAGTCGCAGAGACAACTCAAGAAAAACCTCAAGCTCATGCGTACATCACTCTTGCAAGTGCTTACGTTCAGTTGGAGGACTATCGCAAGGCGATCCCTCCGACAAAGAAAGCGATCGAAATGAGCAAAAATCCAAGTGAATCTTGGTATCTCATCCTCGTCGCATCTCACTACGAGTTGGGGCAACTAAAAAGTGTGGCAAGCGTTTTAAAAACTCTAACTTCGAAGTACCCAGAGAAAAAACGCTACTGGATGCAACTGTCTGGTATTTACATGGAGTTAGGCCAAGAGCGCAATTCTTTAGCGACTCTGGAAATGGTTTACAAAATGGGGAAACTAGAGGGTGAGAAAGAGTATCTTCGCTTTGTAAACTTCTTGGCATATCAAGGAATTCCTTACAAAGCTGCGAAAACTTTAGAAAAGGAAATGGCCGCGGGTAATATCGAGAAGTCCAAAGAGAATTTAGATAGACTAGCAAGTTTTTGGCAACAAGCTAAAGAACTAGACGATTCTATCATCGCTTACAAAAAATCGTATGACATGAATCCTACAGCGAAAACTCAAATTCAGATTGCACGGCTAATGATTCAGGATAAGCAGTACTCTCAAGCAACTCAGTTCACCCGCAATGCTGCATCTAATGCAACTAGGGATCAAAAAGCTGAGCTCGATTATATTCGGGGGATGGCGTATTTTGAACTACAACAACCTGAAAAAGCTTTGCAAGCAATGAAAGGGGCAGCAGAGTCGCCAACATTTAGACCTACAGTGGGCCCTTGGATTAATTTCCTAGAGTCACAAGGGTAAGTCATGCATTTAGCATGGCGCGAAAATTAAGTGTGAGTCAGTCGCACGCCTGGGGAAGTGAAAGCTTCCCCTTTTTTCGTCGTTTTTCAGTTCTCAATCCGTTGTCATTGAAGGGTATGCAAACCAAAAGATCAACTGGTAACCACATAGAGATCATGATACTCTTCGCCTCCATTTTTCTGGCGGGATTATCACCAATCACCATTTCCATAATGGCTGATTCCTTGCCGCCAGTGCTATCGTTATAAGACTGTCGAAACTTTCCTTCGGCACTCAATCAATCCAATCAAAAGTGGAACAGTACAATGGGCAAAGGTACTCTCTATATCGTATCTGCACCTAGCGGCGCAGGTAAATCTAGCTTGATCTCAGCAATGTTGGAACGTAATCCAACATACGCAATGAAAGTGTCTGTGTCTCACACTACTCGCAACATGCGTCCTGGTGAAGAAGACGGTGTCCACTACCACTTCGTCGCAAAAGAAGAGTTTGAAACTCTGATTGCTAAAGGCGACTTCCTAGAATACGCCGAAGTGTTTGGCAACTATTACGGTACGTCTCGCGTATGGATTGAAGAAACGCTAGAGAAAGGCATCGATGTATTCCTAGATATCGACTGGCAAGGTGCTCGCCAAATTCGTGAGCAAATGCCAGAAGCGAAAAGCATCTTCATTCTTCCACCTTCAAACGGTGAGCTTGAACGTCGTTTAAATACTCGTGGTCAAGACAGCGCAGAAGTCATCGCCAAGCGCATGGCTGAAGCAAAATCGGAAATCTCACATTACAGCGAATATGACTACGTCATCGTGAATGATGATTTCGACACAGCATTAATGGACTTTAAAGCTATCCTTCGTGCAGAAAGATTGAAGGAAGAAAAACAAGCTGCTAAATATAAAGGTATGCTTGACGCGTTATTAGCAGAATAGCTCTCACCAAAGAGTCAGTCTGTTTAACCAGAATTTCCGCTACTTTGTATTGTGCAAAGTAGCCATAATAAACAAGAGAGAAAGCCCACACATTGTGGCTTGTCTAATTGCTAGTAAATAAAGTAGTTAGGTTGTATACTTTCTCGTCATTCTAAAATTTAGTTAACTATTTGGAGTCCTCATGGCACGCGTAACTGTTCAAGACGCTGTTGAAAAAGTTGGCAACCGTTTCGACCTAGTACTGATTGCGGCTCGCCGCGCTCGTCAAATGCAAACTGGCGGTAAAGATGCACTAGTGCCAGAAGAGAACGATAAGCCAACGGTTATCGCTCTACGCGAAATCGAAGAAGGTTTAATTACTAAAGAAGTTCTAGACGCTCGTGAACGTCAAGAACAGCAAGAGCAAGAAGCGGCAGAGCTAGCGGCAGTAAGCAGCATCGCTCACAACCGTTAATTCTGTCTTTAGAATTCAACAACCTCCCGGGCCTATAATTTGTATCTATTCGATAGCCTCAAAGACGTTGCCCAAGAATACCTAACAGAGCCTCAAATTGAGGCTCTGCGTCAATCTTATGTGGTAGCGAGAGATGCCCATGAAGGGCAAACCCGCTCTAGCGGTGAACCATACATCATCCACCCTGTCGCTGTGGCTCGTATCTTGGCCGAAATGCGCCTCGATATTGAAACCCTCCAAGCTGCTTTGCTGCATGACGTCATTGAAGACTGTGACGTTACAAAAGAAGATCTCGAAGAGAAATTCGGCAACACCGTCGCTGAGTTGGTTGATGGTGTATCTAAACTGGACAAACTCAAATTCCGTGACAGGAAAGAGGCTCAAGCTGAGAACTTTCGCAAGATGGTTCTGGCAATGGTGCAAGATATCCGCGTTATCCTGATCAAACTGGCTGACCGTACGCACAACATGCGCACGTTAGGTGCACTTCGACCAGACAAAAAACGTCGCATCGCTCGTGAAACATTAGAAATCTATGCCCCATTAGCTCATCGTCTTGGTATTCACAATATCAAAACTGAGTTAGAAGAGCTGGGTTTCGAAGCGCTGTACCCAAACCGTTATCGCGTACTCAAAGAAGTCGTGAGAGCGGCTCGCGGGAATCGCAAAGAGATGATTCAGCGTATTCACAGTGAAATCGAAGGCAGACTGCAAGATGTTGGTTTGAATGCACGCGTCGTAGGTCGTGAAAAGAACCTGTTCTCCATCTACAACAAGATGAAAACCAAAGAACAGCGTTTTCACACCATCATGGATATCTACGCTTTCCGAGTGGTTGTTGATACTGCCGATACTTGTTATCGCGTTCTAGGCCAAGTGCACAGCTTGTATAAGCCGCGCCCAGGTCGCATGAAAGACTACATCGCGGTACCAAAAGCAAACGGCTACCAATCGCTTCACACTTCCATGGTTGGCCCACACGGTGTGCCTGTTGAAGTGCAGATCCGTACTGAAGATATGGATCAAATGGCGGACAAAGGTGTCGCAGCGCACTGGTCTTATAAAGACAAGGGCGATAAGTCGGGCACGACCGCACAAGTGAAAGCGCAGCGTTGGATGCAAAGCTTGCTTGAGCTACAACAAAGTGCCGGTAACTCATTCGAATTCATTGAAAACGTAAAATCGGATCTATTTCCAGATGAGATTTACGTCTTCACACCAAAAGGTCGTATTGTTGAACTGCCACTTGGCGCGACAGCCGTAGATTTTGCTTACGCGGTACATACCGATGTAGGTAATTCCTGTGTTGGTGCTCGTGTTGACCGTAACCCTTACCCACTAAGTAAGGCGCTGAAGAACGGCCAGACAGTAGAAATCATCAGTGCGCCAGGTGCGCGTCCAAATGCCGCTTGGTTGAACTATGTCGTGACTTCTCGCGCTCGCACTAAGATTCGTCAAGTACTGAAAACCATGCGCCGTGAAGAATCCATCACGCTCGGCCGCCGCCTATTGAATCACGCTTTGGGTCGTCACTCGATTGACTCCATCTACCCAGAGAATATTCAAGAAGTACTGACCGATCTGCGCTTAGAAAGCACAGACGATTTGCTCGCAGCAATTGGCTTAGGCGAACTCATGAGTATTGTGATTGCTCGTCGTTTGCTGGGCGATACTGAAGAGCTAACGACAACCAGTTCCATTCCAACCGACTCGAAGAAGAAACTTCCAATTCGTGGCGCGGAAGGTTTGCTGCTGACGTTTGCTAACTGCTGTCACCCAATTCCAGATGACCACATCATTGCGCATGTGTCTCCTGGCCGTGGCTTGGTTGTTCACCGTGAAACGTGTCCAAATGTGCGCGGTTACCAAAAAGAGCCGGACAAATACATGGCCGTTGCGTGGTCTGACGATTACGACAAAGAGTTTATCGCAGAACTGAAAGTAGACATGCTCAACCACCAAGGTGCTCTGGCAGAATTGACCAACGTGATTTCGAAAACAGGCTCCAATATCCATGGCCTGTCGACCGAAGAACGTGATGGCCGACTGTATACTGTCACCGTTCTGCTGACCACCAAAGATCGTGTCCACCTTGCAGGTATCATGCGAAAAATCAAAGCTATGCCGCAGGCGACCCGAGTCAGACGAAGAAAGAACTAAACTCATCGCCACCCACTCACACTGGGTGGCGATTTTTTTATACCCTATTTATTTACTATGAATTTAGAACGTTACCACCGTATCCATCAGGTGCTGAAAGCACGCCAAACCGACCTTACTTTGTGCCTAGAAGAAGTTCACAAACCTAACAACGTCTCTGCCGTTATTCGTACGGCTGACGCCACGGGTTTGCACAAAGTACATGCTATCTGGCCTGATAAAATGCGCACTTTAACCCACACTTCTGCAGGTGCTCGTAACTGGGTTGAAGTAGAAACTCACAACTCGATTGAAACCGCCATTACCGAGCTAAAAGCCCAAGGCATGCAAGTATTGGTGACCAACTTATCGGACACCGCAGTCGATTTTCGTGAAATCGACTACACCAAACCGACCGCAATCATCCTGGGCAGTGAAAAAATTGGCGCGTCTGAACAAGCGAAAAAGCTCGCCGATCAAGACATCATTATCCCAATGATCGGTATGGTGCAGTCTTTGAATGTCTCAGTCGCCAGTGCTGTGATTCTTTACGAAGCACAACGCCAACGTGAAGCGGCAGGCATGTATGATCGAGAAGAAAGCGCACTACCAAAAGAAACCATTCATCGCATCTTATTTGAACGTGGTCACCCAGTGCTTGCCAAAGTAGCGAAACGCAAGAAACTGGAATACCCGCCACTCGACGATGAAGGTCAAATCATCGCAGATGAGGCATGGTGGCAAGAGATGCAAAAAGCTTAAGCTGAAACATAACGTCGAAAGCCCTCGCTTTCTACGCCACTTCTTATAGTTTTTCCTGTACAAAAACACAGCTCAATGGTTAACATACTGCTATGTTAACCATTTTCTTGAGCTTTCTATGTCTGCCCAAATGCTATCTGCTGTTCCTTTAACTTCTCTATCAGGAGTTGGCGCCAAAGTCGCAGAAAAACTCGCTAAAGTCGGCTTGCATAGCGTTCAAGATTTGTTGTTCCACCTGCCTCTACGCTACGAAGATCGCACCCGCATTTATCCTATTGCCAAACTGCACGCAGGCCTTTGGGCTGCAGTACAAGGCAAAGTCATGACCGTCGATACCATTTTTGGTAAACGCAAAATGCTGACAGTCAAAATCAGTGACGGCAATGGCACCATCACGCTGCGTTTTTTCAACTTTACTGCAGCGATGAAGAACAATTTTTCACAGGGTAAGTTAGTACACGCTTACGGAGAAATTAAGCGTGGTGGTATGGGGCTGGAAATTGTGCACCCTGACTACAAATTTTACGCCAGTGAACAAAAGCCAGATGTGGAACAAAGCTTAACCCCGGTTTATCCAACCACAGATGGCCTGCGTCAAATCACCTTACGTAATCTTACTGAGCAAGCATTGGTGCTACTCGATAAAGCAGCAGTGCAAGAATTGCTACCTTCTGGCTTGTATAACCATCAGATTACTATGTCGCAGGCGTTGCACACCATTCATCGCCCGCCGCCAACCATTAATTTAGATGAATTTGATGAAGGTAAGCACCCCGCTCAAATCCGTTTGATCATGGAAGAATTGCTCGCTCAGAACTTGTCGATGTTGGCGGTTCGCAGCAAAGGCCAGCAAGATATCGCCTTACCGCTCGCACCATGTGACAAACTGAAAAAACAGCTGTTGGCGCAACTGCCATTTTCTCCGACCAATGCTCAAGCACGCGTGGTGAAAGAGATTGAATCCGACCTCGAAAAGCCGCATCCAATGATGCGTCTTGTCCAAGGTGACGTAGGCTCAGGGAAAACCCTCGTCGCGGCACTGGCTGCGGTTCGAGCTATCGAGCACGGTTATCAGGTCGCACTAATGGCACCAACTGAGCTGCTCGCCGAACAACACGCCATCAATTTCGCCAACTGGTTTGAAGCCATGGGCATTCAAGTGGGCTGGCTTGCTGGTAAGCTCAAGGGCAAAGCCAAAGAGACGGAACTGGCTCGCATTGCCAGCGGTGAAGCGCAAATGATAGTGGGCACTCACGCCCTCTTCCAAGAACATGTGGAATTTCATCACCTAGCTTTAGTCATCATTGATGAGCAGCACCGCTTCGGCGTCCATCAGCGATTAGAGTTACGTGAGAAAGGGGCAAAACAAGGCGCGTATCCGCATCAGCTCATCATGACGGCGACTCCGATTCCTCGCACGCTAGCAATGACAGCGTATGCTGATTTGGAAACGTCGGTGATAGACGAATTACCACCAGGCCGAACGCCGATTCAAACCGTCGCCATTCCAGATACCAAACGTGACGACATTGTCGAGCGGGTACGAAACGCTTGTCTTAACGAAGGCAAGCAAGCGTATTGGGTGTGTACGCTGATCGATGAATCAGAAGTGTTAGAAGCGCAAGCCGCAGCAGACACCGCTGAAGAGCTGCAGCGCAAACTGCCAGATGTAAAAATTGGCCTAGTTCATGGCCGTATGAAACCCGCCGAAAAGCAAGCTGTCATGCAAGAGTTTAAAGACAACAAGCTCCACCTGCTCGTAGCCACGACGGTGATAGAAGTTGGCGTAGACGTGCCAAACTCTAGCTTGATGATCATCGAAAACCCTGAACGCCTTGGTTTGGCGCAATTACACCAGTTAAGAGGCCGCGTCGGTCGAGGCTCGGTTGCCAGTCACTGTGTCCTGCTGTACCACTCCCCCCTGTCGAAAACCGCGCAAAAACGCCTCGGTGTGCTGCGTGAAAGTAACGATGGCTTTGTTATTGCGCAGAAAGACCTCGAGATCCGCGGGCCCGGCGAATTGTTGGGCACCAAACAAACAGGCTTGGCTGATTTCAAAATTGCCGATTTAGTTCGAGATCAACGCTTAATTCCCGAAGTTCAACGTATTGCACGTCATATTCACGACAATTACCCAACCAATGCAGCCGCCATTATCGATCGCTGGCTAGGCGAGCGTGATATCTACTCCAAGGCGTAAATCTTAAAGCGAGCCAAATGGCTCGTTTTTTAGTGCCGCCACCAATAGCAAACGATTGCTTTTTGGATAAATCTCTCTATAATCGCGCTCAAAATTTCTAGAGTGTGCCTCATCACACTTCACCAACCTGAGTTGACACTGATTAACAGCAATCACAGGTAACGACGTCAACTCCACCCAGCCCTCCCATTCAGCGAGATCTGGGAACACATTGCGACTAGCGAGACAAATCATGACAACTTCAAACCGATCTTCGGAACTGGTCTATCAATTAAATGATCGTCCACCACTGCCACAAACGATTTTTGCTGCACTTCAGCATTTATTGGCGATGTTCGTTGCGGTGATTACACCTTCATTAATCATTTGCCAATCTTTGGGCGTTCCGGCCGATCAAACCAACACCATTATCAGCATGTCGCTGTTTGCATCTGGTGTTTCTTCCTTTATCCAAATCCGTACCTTTGGCCCTGTCGGATCCGGCTTGCTATCGGTGCAAGGCACCAGCTTTAACTTTTTGGGTCCAATCATCGGTGCGGGTTTATCACTCAAAGCAGGTGGCGCGGACATCAGCACCATGATGGCGGCGATTTTCGGTACGATTTTAGTCGCCTCTTTTGCCGAGATTTTACTGTCTCGTGTGCTTGAGCATGCACGTCGCATCATCACACCTCTCGTCTCTGGCATTGTCGTAACTCTGATTGGCCTGACGCTGATCCAAGTCGGCTTGGTTTCTATGGGTGGTGGCTATGCTGCAATGGGCGACGGTACTTTTGGTAGCTTAGACAAACTGGCGCTCGCTGGTACCGTACTTGGGTTAATTGTGATTTTGAATCGTTCTAAAAACCCATACATTCGCGTGGCTTCGATCGTGATTGCCATGCTAGTTGGCTATGTAATGGCATACTTCATGGGTATGGTCGACACCTCAAAATTGGGGGAAACCAACCTCGTTGCACTACCGATTCCGATGCAGTACGGCTTGTCATTTGACTGGTCACTATTTATCCCTCTCGTGCTGATTTTCTTTATCACGGCGTTGGAAGCGATCGGCGACATTACCGCAACGTCTGAAGTATCTGGCGAGCCTGTTAAAGGCCCTATTTACATGAAGCGCATCAAAGGTGGGGTATTAGCGGACGGTCTGAACTCGGCTATCGCTGCGGTATTCAACAGCTTTCCAAACTCTACCTTCAGTCAAAACAACGGCATTATCATGCTAACGGGCGTCGCAAGCCGTTACGTGGGTTACTTTATCTCGGGCATGTTAGTGATTCTTGGTCTATTCCCGGGCGTGGCCAGTTTTGTTCAGCTGATCCCAGAACCTGTACTTGGTGGTGCAACTATCGTGATGTTCGGTACCATTGCCGCTGCAGGCGTGCGTATTATCTCGCGTGTTGACCTCGACCGCCGCGCAATTCTGATTATGGCGTTGTCATTCTCGATGGGGTTAGGTATCGCTCAGAAACCTGAGATTCTGCAGTTTATGCCTGAGTTTATTAAAAGCATCTTCTCAACTGGTGTGGCTGCTGGCGGTATCACCGCGATACTGCTGAACTTGTTGCTTCCAGAAAAACTGACAGAAGAAGATGAACTTGTCGCTCAAGAAGTGAAAGAATCTTAATACTTGTACTTAGAAACTAAAAAGCCCAACCACATTTTTGGTTGGGCTTTTTGGTTTTAGAGGGTTATTTGGTCGGGAAACTGATTTGGGCGATCAAGCCGCCTTCACTGCGATTACGCATCACCACCGAACCTGAATGTTGGATAACAATACGTTTTACAATCGCTAACCCCAGACCAGTACCTTCGCTGCCACGCGCCGTATCACCACGGGTAAACGGTTCGAACAACTTCGCGATTTGCGACTGCTCAATCCCCGGCCCGTTATCTTCTACGCATATCCAAACCAATTGTTTGTCTGCCGTCACGCCTGTGCTGATTTTCACCCAACCGTTGCCGTAACGCAGTGCGTTGACAACTAAGTTACTCACCGCTCGCTTAATAGCAATCGGGCTGCCTTTCGCTGGAGGAAGGTGCATGTTCAAGTCCGTTTCAATCTCAACTTCATACCCCCCTTCAGAGCTCGCCACGTCACTAGCGATGGTGCTGACATCAACCGACTCAAACGATTCTTTGTTTACAGGCTTTAGATAATCCATAAATTGACTGATGATCTCATTGCACTCTTCAGTGTCACTGATGATCCCTTCCGCCAAATAGCTGTCTTCTGGCGACATCATTTCAGTAGCGAGACGAATTCGCGTCAGCGGCGTACGTAAATCATGACTGATGCCTGCCATTAACAGAGCGCGGTCTTCTTCGAGCTCTTGAATCCCTTTCGACATCTGGTTAAACGCACGAGTTACCGAACGAATTTCCGATGCGCCTTTTTCTGGTAGCGGTGGGGGAATTTCCCCTCTCCCAACGCCTTCTGCCGCTCGTTGCAACGCCAATAATGGCCGGTTTTGCAAACGAATAAACAACCAACCACCTGCGATAATTAATAGCGCCATGATCAGGCTGTTGCGAAATAGCGGCGCAAAGTCCTCTTCTTGCAGCTCAGACAGCGGGATGCGAATAATGGAATTGGGCAGCTTCTCGATGTGCATCCACAAAATGTAGCTTTCACTACCCAGCAGCAGGCGAACTTCGGTTGGTGAGCCTAGCTCTTGAGTCATTTCCTCCGACATCAAATCAATCGACATCGCATGGTTAAACTCAACCGCCTTCTCGCTGTTGATGCTGTGAACTGTCACGCCCAACCTTTCTAATAACTGGCGACGCAATGGTGCATCCGATTTGAGCGGGCCATCTTCATCGAGAACCAGATTCAGTTCGTGAGCGAGAATTTTGTTGAACTGTTGCAGGCTTGGCATCAACGCGTAGTTAAAAACGGCGTAATAAGAAAAGACTTGGCTAGCGAGAAGCAAGGAGATGAACAGTAGAATAGATTGTGTCAGTGAACTTCGGATTCGCATGGAAATTTCCTGATGATCCTAATTGCGAAAACCTCGACCACCAAATAAGAAGAAAATTTGATGGCCGAAGTTTTAAAAACCGATTGCCGGTTAAGGGAGTAAGAATTACGACTCTTTGCCGTCTGGGACAAATACGTAACCTAAACCCCATACGGTCTGGATGTAGCGAGGTTTGCTCGGATCGTCTTCCAACATGCGGCGTAGACGAGAAATTTGTACGTCGATAGAACGCTCCATCGCCGAGTATTCACGACCACGCGCCATGTTCATCAGCTTATCACGCGACATTGGCTCACGCGCGTTGGTTACCAGTGATTTCAACACCGCAAATTCACCCGATGTTAATGGCATCGCCTCATCACCACGGAACATTTCACGCGTGCCGAGATTCAAACGAAACTCGCCAAACTCGACCACTTTTTCTTCCGTACTTGGCGCGCCCGGTAGCTCAACCGTTTGGCGACGTAAAACCGCTTTAATACGAGCGAGTAGTTCACGCGGGTTGAACGGTTTAGGTAGGTAATCGTCCGCACCAACTTCCAAACCAACAATACGGTCAACCTCGTCACCTTTTGCTGTCAGCATCAGAATTGGCAACATGTTATTGGCGTGGCGTAAACGGCGACAAATCGACAAGCCATCTTCGCCTGGCAACATCAAATCCAATACCATTAGGTGAAAGTTTTCGCGTGTTAGTAGGCGATCCATTTGTTCGCCGTTTGCTACACTACGGACTTGAAAACCTTGCTCAGAAAGGTAACGCTCCAACAGAGCACGCAAACGAGCATCGTCATCAACCACTAAAATTTTATGATTTTCCTGCATTGAAACATCCTTTCAGAAGCATCTATTGACGAAAATGTATCACTGTTTTTTCAAACGTGCTTGTGCAAATTGTTACTCTTTTTATCTTAGACGCGGTTTTGGGAAATTATTTGCGCGCCGCCCTAAGTATTTAGCGATATTGACTTTGTTTCGAGATGTGAACAACGCCACAAAAACGCGATGAGAGATGGCTTTAACCGCCGCGAAGGTCGGTGTGCCTACTGGCCGTAATTCCATTCCAACTCACGTTTAGCGTCTAACCATTCTTTTTGCGCTTCATCTAACTTTCGGCGCTTTTTCTCGATTTTGTCGCTCGAACCCGACGTTTGTGCCTCTGCCAATTCTAGCTCGCGAGCTTTTACTTTTTGCGCTTTTTGTTCGACTTCTGATTGCAGTTTTTCGCGTAAATCTTCTTCCGAGCATTCATCCTCAATCGCAGCAAGGGCTCGTTTTAATCCATCAATGCGCTTTTGATTACCTTGTACTGTGGCGTATTCAATTTGCTGCTCAAGAGCAAACGCTTTGGCATCACACCCTTTTAGCTCTTCTTGAGCGACAGTAGGAAGCGAAATAGCCATCATCAACACAGCACCACAAATCACGGCTTTCATTTTAAACCTCCAGTAAATACAGCTCGCGCCCTCAAATGAGGGCGCATAAAAATAGGTCAACATCATTGGCAAACGCACTTCGCTCGCAGTATGTTTCAAGGTCGAGGAAGTTAAGATTCTGCGCTTTGCTTGTTGTATTCAATCGAATTGATGAACCACTCTTTGTCACCTTCCGGCGTTCGAACGGTAAATTCTTCATCCACTTGCTTTTTCAACATGGCTCTGGCCATAGGGGAATCAATGGAGATGTAATCTTTGGCATCACCATATATTTCTTCTGGCCCCACAATGCGGAACTTCTTCACATCACCGGCTTCGTTTTCAATCTCGACCCAAGCACCAAAAAAGACTTTGCCTTCTTGTTGAGGTGAGTAATCAACGATGGTGACTTCAGGTAAAAACTTTCTGAGAAAACGAACGCGTCGATCGATTTGACGCAGCAGTCGTTTATTGAAGGTGTAGTCAGCATTTTCCGAACGATCGCCAAGGCTGGCCGCCCACGTCACGATCTTGGTGATTTCTGGACGCTTTTCATTCCAGAGGTAATCGTGCTCTTGCTTGAGTTTGTTATAACCTTCACGGGTAATCAGCTTAGTTTTCAATTTGGCTCCTATTCATTTCGGCATAAAAAATGCCGCACATTCAGCAGCATCGACGCTTACGCGATCTTCATCTTAAACCTAGAATTATACCCAAAGCCACAAGATTCTCAGAGCGGACTTTGGGTATTGGCAATTAGGTTAGGCGACGGTTCGACTATTTTTCGTAATCTGGTTTTTTCGTCACGATGTAATTGGTTTCACTCGCTACTAACGCACCGTGCTTTAAGAAGTTTTTACCCAAAATCATGCTGTAATGAAAGCGTCCGCGATCTTGCAAATTCACACGAATTTTCTTCTCTAAGTCACCCAGTTTGACGTGCATTTCCACCACCGGACGTACGTTTGCTTTCTCGCCTTTTTTCGCAGTAATTTTCATTACGTCTACCACTTCGCGAGTAAAGGCTTTTTGCATACCGAGGTCATTTTCGTAGGTAAAGCTCACCATGTCTTTGCCATCTTTTTGGAACAGTTTGATGTCCTTAGCATTGATAGAACTGACATCCGCACCGGTGTCCAGTTTGACCGGGAAAGACATGCCTTCCACTTCGGCCACTTCGATGTGGCCGGCTCGGAACAAAGGTTTTGCATCGAGCAAGTGATCAGCGCGCGTATTCAGTAGCACGCCACCTTTAGCCATATTGTGGCCGAAAACGAAAAACGGCTGCTCTTCATCTTTATCTAGCACGTCGATAGCAAACTCCATCGACTTTTCCTTGTTACCGAACAAGAAGTCACCTTCCACCACAGGACGGACCATGTCGCCGACTTTGAGTTTCTTCAGCACGGGTTTGGTGATTTTTTCTTCTTTGCCTTTTTCGTTGCTCAAATAGAACGTCGCGACTTCGTCTTTGCCCTTTTCACTCAGTTCAAATCCATTCACGCGTAATAATGGCGTTTTCACGGTAAAGGTTGGATAAGCGGGAACCACGTAGCCATCAATGTTCACTTCCTCTTCCGGTGAAATCACCAATGGCTTGGACTTCAGTGCACTCTTAAAGGTTTTTTCCACACCACCGAGCAAATTCTCTTTGTCGGTATCTATTACGAAATGTTGGCTCACTACGTCTCGGCCCAGGCGGATTTGCGAACTGAACTTGCTGCGGTCTCGTAAGTACACCAACCATTGCTGAGTTTCGTTTTCGTCAATCTTGACAGGCAGATACACCAAAGGTCTCTCGCTCTTGGTAGTTTTCAACATGCGCACCAATGGCAGTGTCATAGGATGGCGCTTGCCGTTCTCACCCTCTAAGGTAAACGACACTTGCTTGGCTTTTTTATCCACTTTGATGTCGAGAGCGTGAACGTTGGTGTAACGGCTGCTTGTCGAAACGCTGGTTTTGTAGGGAATGCCTTCGATTTCTACCGTCTCTTTCTTACCAATCATTTTCGCGTTGGGTTGTTCTTGCAGGTAGTCATACCCAGCAAACACCCACGCGTTATCATCTAGGTAAGTTTTGCCAATCAGGATTGGGGCAGAGAACTGTTTGCGCGAGGTAAGGTTCACCACGGTATCTACCGTATGCCCAGCAATCGTCATCGGCATTTTTACGGTTGGACGCAAAATCGGTTTTTTGCTGGTGCGACTGCGGATAGCACTGATGCGCTCAAGATCGTCGGTTACCGTGATCTCTTTGCCAGTATAAGGATGCTGAATCGTGAAACTGACGGTGACTTGATAAGGTTCAAAACTGTTGGCTTCCCATTTGGCTTGCGTGCCACCTAAATCGTCGACAATTGCCCACAGCAGTTTGTCATCTTTAAGATTTTTGTATTGGGGATTGCTGCTGCTTACGTGGATATTTTCTGCATGCATGGAGGTGGTGTCAGCGCCGGTATCAATTTTACCGATGAAAGGGACGTCACTTAGCTCAGGAATTTCGCTGTAATACACACTTTCGACCCGCCCTAAAACTAACTTATCATCAAGTTGATAGATGGGATCTTGCGTGGTTGCAGAGATGGATTGCGCCCAACCAAACGGGGCTATCAGGAGAGCACTAGAGAGTGCCAGAGCCAAAGACATTTTTTTCATCATGATTATCCGTGTGAGCCAAGGTATATAAAATTAGTCGCCAACAGAACTTATAAGTTCTCAATTTAATTACAGTTTTGACATAAATCTGACCGATGTCCACCAGCGCCCGGTAAATTTTTGCGAAGCTAATTTAAAACATTGCAAATTCTATGAATGACCCCAATGTTCTATACACAACCAATATCCAAACCGAATTAAAAGAGAATACACGGATGAGCCAAGCTATCTGTCGCATGATTGCTCAAGAACTGAATGTTCGCCCAGAGCAAGTCAACGCTGCTGTCACCCTGATTGATGATGGTAACACGGTCCCATTTATTGCACGTTACCGTAAAGAGGTGACAGGTGGCCTTGATGATACCCAACTGCGTACTCTGGACAGCCGTCTGTCATACCTTCGCGAGCTCGACGATCGCCGTCAAACCATTCTGAAGTCGATCCAAGAACAAGGCAAACTGACGCCAGAACTAGAACGAGAGATCACGCAAGCCGACAGCAAGACTCGCCTGGAAGACCTTTACCTGCCATACAAACCAAAGCGCCGCACCAAAGGCCAAATCGCGATTGAAGCTGGCTTAGAACCTCTCGCGGATACACTTTGGAACCAGCCACAAACAGAACCAGAAAGCGAAGCGACGAAATATCTTGATGCGGATAAAGGCATCGCGGATACCAAAGCGGCACTGGATGGCGCTCGCGCGATCATCATGGAGCGCATTGCTGAGGATGCGAACCTGCTTGAAAAAATTCGTGCTCATCTGAACCGCAACGCGGAACTGGTTTCTCGTGTCGTTGAAGGTAAAGAGCAAGAAGGCGAGAAGTTTAAAGATTACTTCAACCATAACGAGCCACTGAGCAAAGTGCCATCACACCGTGCACTGGCGATGTTACGAGGCCGTAATGAAGGCTTTTTGACGTTGGCGATGAACGCCGACCCAGAACAAGAAGAAGGTGCACGCCAATCGTACTGCGAAACCATCATTGCCGACCATTATGGCGTGACGCTAAGCAGCGCTCCAGCGGACGCATGGCGTAAACAAGTGATCAGTTGGGCATGGCGCATCAAAGTATCGATGCACATGGAAACCGAGCTGATGGGCGCAATGAAAGAACGTGCTGAAATCGAAGCGATTGAAGTGTTTGCCACCAACCTAAAAGATTTGTTGATGGCAGCACCGGCAGGCCCTCGTGCGACGCTGGGTCTCGATCCGGGTCTTCGTACAGGCTCTAAAATCGCTATTGTCGACCCTACTGGTAAAGTGCTTGCAACAGAAACCATCTACCCTCACCCACCACAAAAGCAATACGACAAATCAGCGCAAATCGTTGATCAGTTGGTGCGCAAATACAACGTGGATTTGATTGCGATAGGTAACGGCACGGCTTCGCGTGAAACCGACAGCTTTGTCGCAGACGTGATCAAACGCGGCAACCTGAAAGTTCAGAAGATCATCGTAAGTGAAGCGGGGGCATCGGTTTACTCAGCATCTGAGCTTGCAGCGAAAGAGTTCCCAAATATGGACGTATCTCTGCGTGGTGCGGTGTCGATTGCTCGTCGTCTGCAAGACCCGCTAGCGGAGCTCGTTAAAATCGATCCTAAATCGATCGGTGTGGGCCAATATCAGCACGATGTTAGCCAATCTATGCTGGCAAAACGTCTTGATGTGATTGTCGAAGACTGTGTAAACGCGGTGGGTGTTGATGTGAACACTGCCTCTGCAGCGCTACTGACGCGCGTTGCAGGCTTGTCGAGCACCATCGCACAGAACATTGTCGACTTCCGTGATGAAAACGGTCGTTTCGAAGCACGTACAACCTTGAAAAAAGTGCCTCGTTTAGGTCCTAAAGCGTTCGAGCAGTGTGCGGGTTTCCTTCGTATTATGGATGGTAAAAACCCACTGGATGCCTCTGCAGTGCACCCAGAAGCCTACCCTGTAGTCAAAGCGATTGCCGAGAAGAACAGTAAAGACATCAAAGCACTGATTGGCGATTCGACGTTCCTTAAAGGTCTGCACGCGGTGGATTACACCGATGAGCACTTCGGTGTCCCAACGGTAACCGATATCATCAAAGAGCTGGACAAACCAGGCCGAGACCCTCGCCCGGAGTTCAAAACAGCGACCTTCGCTGAAGGCGTTAACTCGGTTGCAGATCTAGAACTGGGCATGATTCTCGAAGGCGTCGTATCGAACGTGGCCAACTTTGGTGCTTTCGTCGATATTGGTGTTCACCAAGATGGTTTAGTGCACATCTCAGCCCTGACGGATCGTTTCGTTTCTGATCCGCGTGAAGTGGTGAAAGCAGGCGACATCGTTAAAGTGAAAGTGATGGAAGTGGACGTACAGCGCAAGCGTATCGGTCTATCGATGCGTTTAAACGACGAGCCGGGTCAAGACAACCGCAGTCAACGCTCATCAGCATCGCCGCGTAGTAATGACCAACCACAACGTCGTCAACCTCGCCGTGATGATTCCTCATCGAACAGCGCGATGGGTGGCGCATTTGCGGCTGCTTTCGCCAAAGCAAAGAAGTAGTCTAGATTTTAACGGCTGCACTGAGATCTTGGGGTGCAGCTGGGCGACGGCTTCAAGCATCCAGAAGAAAAAAGAAAACGCTCCAGTCAGTCATGCTGATTGGAGCGTTTTTATTGGATAGGATATTGATTCGTCATAATACTGCTATCACTTCTGACGGGGTATGGGGCACGACCGAATGACCATAATGAAATTTGATCACCTTCCTGCGCTTTTCCATCAATCCTTGGTTGATCGCAGCATCCAAAATGCGCTTCGGTAAACGAAAGCGTATCGCATAGCCCTTTCCCTGATCTTCACTGTACGATTTCAGTGCCAGTAAATCAAAAAGCCTTTCAAGCGTGTCTTCCGGCTCCTCGTGATAACGCGCATCAACTTCATGATCCACTTCGTAATCGGGATGCTCAGAGGGATCCCAAGAGGACTGACGTCGTCGCTTTTCATCACTTTTTACTTTGCGCTCGGCATTGGTTTTTGCCAATGCGACCGTCGGCATCACAGGTTCTCGGACTCTGTTGTCACGAGCAGCTTGTTCCGTCTGCACATTAACGGATGGGGCGATCAGTGGCACACTTACGTTGGTCGGTGACACAATCATTGCGAACCCTCCTCAGAGTCGCCCAACTCGTCAATATGGCTTGGCCTTATTTACGAATAAAACCTTACCGACAATTATATCGACCAAATTTTAATCAACTTTAGCCTTTTTCACTGCACGACTTTAATCCTGAGCGAACTCTCGAACTTGCGCACAAAATTCATCATGTTCTGTCATGAACGGTGCATGAGAAGATTGAGAAAAGACAAACTGTTGCGTGTGAGGCAGTTGCTGGCTGAGATCGGTCGCCACTTTAATCGGCACCAAACCATCCAAACGACCGTAAAGACGTAGCATCGGCATGGTCAGGGAAATCAAAGCATCACGCAGGTCAACATCCGCCAAAATATTTAAGCCAACCAATAGTGACTCTGGGTTCGGCTGAGGACGCGATAGCACCGCTTGTTTGAGTTGTTTAACATCTTTACGTGCAGACGGACTTCCCATGGCTTGCAGCGCCATAAAGCGCTCAATGGTCAGTGAGAAATCTTCTAGTAACTGAGAGGTAAACGCGCTCAGTACATTCGGTTGAATGCCGCGCCACGGTTTTTCTGCGGCAAATTTTGGTGAGCTGGCGACGGTGATCAACCTACTCACTCGCTGAGGAGCATTGAGCGCAATGTGCGTGGCAACCAAACCACCCAACGACCAACCTAGCCACACTGCTTTCTCTGGCGCATCTTTTAGTACCATGGCAGCGATTTGTGCGAGGTCTTCACCATGATGCCCAGCGCTAAAACCATATCCAGGAAGATCGACGACATGGACACAAAAATCGGCCTGCAGAGATTCGACCGTTTGCTGCCAAACTGCGCCATTCATCCCCCAGCCATGCAGCAACACCAAATCCGGTCCCTGACCGAACGACTGCCAGTGTAAATTCGTGCTCATGATCTCAATCTCTCCCACTTATTTTATTCCTTATCGCTTCACTCAAGCGTTAGGCTGTGCAAAATCTAACCTTGAATAAGCGGTATGTTATCTCATCACTGGCAAAACATCATGCATCGTGTGCTCAGCAGTCAATGCGGTTTATGTCGCTTCCCGATTCAGGCTACCGCTCAACCCAATGCTCTGCGTTGGTGTGATCACTGTTATCAATATCTTACGCCAGTAAAACGCTGCCAACGTTGTGGATTGAGCTTAAAAGCTGAGGAAGCGAATATAGAGAGTATTTGCGGCGAGTGCCTCTCCGAGCCTCCACCGTGGCAACAACTATTTACCTTGGGAGACTACGACTTTCCGCTGTCTCGAGAAGTACAACGCTTCAAAGATCACGGACAAACATGGCATGTTCACGCTTTAACGCAATTGCTTGCCCAGCGCATTTCAACTCCCGCTCCGCTTATCACCACAGTGCCATTGCACTGGCAACGCTACTTGTATCGAGGCTTTAATCAGAGCGACATACTGGCGCGACATTTGGCTGGTCACCTTAATGTGAGGTTTGATAATCACGTGTTTCGCCGCGTAAAACACGTCCAGTCGCAGCGTGGGTACAAGAAATCCAGCCGAGAACAGAATTTAAAAGGCGCTTTCACCTTAAATCAGCCACCAAAGTATAACCACGTCGCAATCGTAGATGATGTGGTAACGACGGGAAGCACGGTTCGACAATTATGTCATTTACTACTTGAAGTTGGCGTAGAAACCGTCGATATTTACTGCATCTGCAGAACCCCTGCTCCTGGTGCTGTCTAGATCGCTTCACCATGCCTTAGCATCAAAAAGACTAGACCCATACGTCAACAGGAGTAGAATAGTAGCAGTAACCTACAAAATTACTCAGGTATTCGTCGTGTCAAATATTACTATTACAGAAACTGCGCAAACGCATTTCGCTAACCTTCTAGGCCAACAGCCAGAAGGCACTAACATTCGTATTTTCGTTGTGAACCCAGGTACACAAAACGCTGAGTGTGGCGTATCTTACTGCCCACCAGAAGCGGTTGAAGCGACCGACACTGAGATCCCTTACGCAGGTTTTTCAGCTTACGTGGATGAGCTAAGCCTACCTTTCCTTGAAGACGCTGAAATCGACTTCGTTACCGACAAAATGGGTTCTCAACTGACATTGAAAGCACCAAACGCAAAAATGCGTAAAGTGTCTGACGATGCGCCACTTGTTGAGCGTGTTGAGTACGTTATCCAAACTCAAGTTAACCCACAGCTTGCTGGCCACGGCGGTCACGTGAACTTGGTTGAGATTACTGAAGCAGGCGTAGCTATCGTTGCATTCGGTGGCGGCTGTAACGGTTGTTCAATGGTTGACGTAACACTAAAAGAAGGCATCGAGAAAGAGCTACTAAACCAGTTCGTTGGTGAGCTAACAGCAGTTCGAGATGCAACAGAACACGACCGTGGTGACCACTCTTACTACTAAGAGCTTATCGTCGGTGAAAATGGGAGGCTTTGGTCTCCCATTTTTGTATCTGAACAATCCATTAAACACGTGAGATTCTTCGTCACACACGACCTCTTTCAAGGTTATCGAGCGAACACTGCCGAAGCGATGAAATCAAACTAGCAACTCTTGCAGAGTTCTCATATATTAAGAATCTTACGCACTTTACAAAAGCCAACGACACCAAGGAGTCAGCGCCATGTCGAAAAGGACCCCACCAGAGATTCTCTCTTGTCAGACGGTCGCACGATCAAAACTGTTTGCTGTGGAAGCCCTCGACCTTCGCTTCTCCAATGGCGAGCATCGCACTTATGAGCGCATGAAGCCTAGTGGTCGCGATGCCGTAATGGTTGTACCGGTAACCGAGCAGGGCGATTTACTGTTGGTACGTGAATACGCTGCTGGTACAGAGCGTTACGAACTGGGTTTTCCTAAAGGTCTTATCGACCCCGGTGAAACGCCACATCAGGCCGCTGATCGCGAACTAAAAGAAGAAATTGGTTTTGGTTGTAAGGAACTCACCCCGTTAAAACAAGTGATCCTTGCTCCTTCTTATTTTTCGAGCAAGATGACGCTGTTTCTAGGTCAATCGCTGTACCCTGAAAAGCAAGAAGGCGACGAACCAGAGCCGTTAGAAATTGTGCGCTGGCCACTCGCACAAGCCGAAGAGCTATTAACGCATTTGGACTTCTGTGAAGCACGAAGCATCACGGCGTTAATGTTGGCACTGAAACACTTACCAAACACCACTCACAACAACAATCAATAACGGTGTAAACCGACAAATATTGTGAGTAAGGACTATCACCTATGCCAATGACAAAAGATCTATCTCACTTGCTTCCTCAAGTTATCGAAATTGCCCGCAGTGCGGGACAAATGATTCTCGATATCTACGAGAAAAAGCAATATGAAGCGTACACCAAAAGTGATGAAACACCGGTCACAAGCGCCGATATTGCCGCGCACAAACTCATCACTGAACGTTTAAGTGAACTGACGCCAGACATCCCCGTGTTGTCTGAAGAAGCTGCCGACATCAGCTTAGAGCAGCGCGCACAATGGCAGCGTTATTGGTTGGTCGACCCATTAGATGGCACACAAGAATTCATCGCACGCAGTGGCGACTTTGCGACCATCATTGCATTAATTGACAACAACAAGCCTGCGATGGGCGTGGTGTATGGGCCTGTTTCTGGCGTCACGTATTACGCATACAGCGGCAAAGGTGCGTGGAAAATCCCAGACATGTCTGAAAGCGTGAAAATCCACACGCACAAACATGAACAAGCAGGACAGAACATTGCGATTGCTATCAGCCGTCGCCAAGACATTAATCGTATCACCAGCCGCATGAGCAGCGCTTGGAACTACGACTTAATTCCTCTCGGTTCTGCAGCACTAAAAGCGTGTTTGGTGGCGGAAGGAGCGGTCGATTGCTATTTACGTTTGGGCCCTACTGGCGAATGGGATACAGCAGCAACGCAATGCATCGTGGAAGAAGCAGGCGGACGCATTCTCAGCACTCACCTCGAACCTTTGTCTTACAACGAACGGGAAACGCTAGAGAACCCGAACTTTATCGTGCTGGGCGATACGGATTTGCCTTGGGATGACATCCTGCAACGCAAAGATTAAATACTTATACTTGCGTAACTCAACTTATATCATTAGGCCGTGAATTCCGTTCACGGCCTTTTCTTTTTCCACATGAGCAGCTTTCACAGTATTTGACCTGCCATATACCTAAAGCTAATCAAACTGCACAAAATCACACAATACCATTAAAATACAAACACTTAAACAATCAACTTTGTCCCTCGTTTATTTACGTACAGCGAATAGAGGGTTTGGCCTACTATGATCCAAAAGCAAAAAGAGCTGCACATTGGCAGCTCTTTTCTGTATTACGTTGGCTCGAGATTAGAATCGGCCTTTGTAGTCAAACTCGTATTGGCCTTGCGCATTAGGCTTCCCTAACCATTTTAACTGCTCGCCCATGCTTGATGGAAATTCAGCACCAGGCTTAAACCATGCTTTGGTTGAGTAGCGTTGGTTCGGCATCAGCTCTGCTGAAAACGCCGAGGAAACTTGCTTACTGGTTTGCTCACCTGATGCAGTTAGCACGCTATCTTGGCATTTCAAATCAGCAATAACAGGGCCAAGCTCTAAGCTTCCCACTGGACTTTGAATGCCACTGGCACTCCAAACCAATGTGCCTTCACCAGTTTTACACCACGGAGCTGCGTAAGTCGCATGACGAATGTTCAACTCCAGCTGGCCATCAACACCAATAGGCACCGGCAGGCGCGCTTGTTCGACGGCTTTCGATGCCGGGATCGACGCAACCAAATTTTCCGCGTAAAGGCCATCGCTGAGGCTGTAACCAACTAAACCTCGACCACGAATGTTCATATCACTGCCGCGCCCAAAACGTACCGAAAATTCGGCTTTGCCGGTAAACAAGCTAGACCATTGGAAATCCCAATTCACTTGCCCTAGGTTTTGACGCTGCCAACGCACGCTGGAAGCCTGACCTTGCCAAACGGAACCGTGAGCACCTTGTATGTCTAGCCCTTTCACAGTGGGGGCTTGCTGGAGAACCCAAGAAACAGGTAACCCCATGATCAAGCTAACAGAAAAACAAACGATAAAGATTACAACGTAAAGTACTGCTCGCTTCACCTTAACCTCGCTTAAATTGCAGACGGTTCACATCAATCATGCCCGCTTGGTCTGTACGATCGATGTCTAAAAATTCAACTTCAATGCCTTGCTGCTCTTTCAAGTAGCGTAGCCAATCCACCAACTGGTTGAATGCGAGCGGTTTAATCCACACTTGCACACTGTCGTTGCGTGGTTGCACACGAATCAGTTCCACCTTAAAACGGCGCGCTGATGAAGAGACAAGTTGGTTAAGTGGCTGATTGGAAAAACTGACACCCCCGCTTTTTCTCAATGCGGTAATGTCATCAGCTTTGTCTTGTACCCATGTAAGCAATTGCTTTTCACTTTGGATACGAGATTGCGCCAACTCTGCACGTTGGCTCATCGGCTGCAGCAACCCCCAGTAAAGAATGCCAAGGATGGCGAATGCACCACAGCCCAGCACAAGTCGTTGTTCACGCTGAGAGATGCCACTCCACCAAGCTTGCGCTTGAGAAATTAAATTCTTCATCATCACCTCACTGACGCTTCAACACAAAGCTACCCATCACAACGTTATCGCTGCGATTAAGCTGACCTTGCTCAACATTAAACTTCTCAGCCAACTTCACACGAGCCTGCTCAAAAGGCTGGAAGTCTGAGCTACGTGCGTGAATGCGCACTTCACCACGTTGGCCGTCATACTTAAAGCTGGTGATTTCTAGATCTTTCACCTGACCAAGCGTTGCTGGCAAGGCAGCAAGCCAAGACAACATCGCAACATCTGTTGAGCCACCAGATAAACGGCGCTCTTCATCTGTCATTTGACGCTTTAAGTAACTTACGGTCGGAATTCGATTCTTGTTTGGGAAAACCTGACGGAAAATACGTTCGCTTTCTTCACGATAGGCTTGTGCTTGCGCCTCGTACTTGTGGACGACGAGAAGTTGCTGAGCCACGACCACCACTAACAAAACGCCCGCAGCGATAGCCGCCTTTTGCCAAACTTTCCAGTACTTACCCCAAGAAGACTTCGGCTTAAACTCGCCAGTTAACAGGTTCGTTTTACTACTCGCGACGCCTTTTGCGAGCAACGCCATCGTCATTTCTTCTGGCTTAGGAACCCATACACTCTCAACAGTCGATTCTGGCACGGAACTGTAGCATTCGAGTTGCCAACCTTCATGATTTTGCAGGTAAGAAGAGAGATAAAGGTCCAGCCACGCCGAATCCACCACCGCGCCTTCCGTCTCTGAGTGACGAATTAGCCATTGCTCACCAATCAGTGCCGCACTGCTGTTGTCATCACTGACAGGCAATGCCAATACATCTGGCAAGATGCGTTTGATGGTCAACCCTTGGCTAGCAAAACGCTGTAGCACGGTTTGTACCCATGCACGCTCGACCGCACACACTTGTGCTTTATCCGCTTGCTTACCCAATACGGTGAAGTGCAAGCTATCCACATCTTGCGCGACTTCATCTTCAATCAAATAAGGCAACATGCTGTCGAACTGACGTGTGGCACCAGGCGGAATGTCCACCTGAGTTAACACCACATCATTACTCGCTAGTAAAGCGATGACTTGGCGCTGGCCGGCATACGATACCAACTCATCCAAGTGTTCCCATCCGGCAAGTTCACCGCTGGCAATCACTTCCTGTTGTTCTGTCGACCACACCACCCAAGGAATGGTACTTTGTTGTTCGCTACTCAGCCGAACGGTCAGAAACTCGCTCACTGATCCCTCCAAAACGACGGCGAACGACCGTCACCGTTTCTCTATTTGTACTTTGCAAAAGGCTTCGGATACGTACTCGTGAATCATCCACCAACACTTGTGCATCCAATTCGAAGAAGGAGCTATCCACTCCTAAATAGCCTTTGGCGTTTTTCTTTACATCATCGCTCAAGCCAGTTAATTCTGACTCCGCTAGAAATTCGTCTACGCTGTCCCAACCATCGAAGGGACGCTTTTCTATCAGTTGAACCGCATCGCTGCTGCTCAAGTTCGGTGAAAACATAGCGACTAAAATCGGCGCTTGTTCCACCTCTATCGTGTTGACGTTTAAACGCCAATCATCACTTGGGATCGCACATACCAAGGGCTCAATCTTTTGATAAATTTCACCACTCACTTGATATACCGCGCGCAGTTCAGTTTTGTCTGCCATCCAACCATTAGCCGCTAAATACGCGGGTTTCATCGATTCGTAGGTGCTGTCTTCCACGCCGGTGGTTGAACGTACTGTGCTGTCTGAATCAATGTATTCCCAAGTGGAATCGGCAATCACTTCCGCTTGATACGGCTCTACATCCGATTCTTCCAACAAACGCTGCAGCACTTGAACCAAATATGGTCGAGTGGTTTGTTGTCCGGTCGGCTGCACTCGACTTAACACATTGAGGTTAAAGCACGCTTGCTTATCCCAAATACGTCCTGCAGCTTGACCATAGTCCAATGGGTACACTTGTTCTTTAATCGCCCAAGGTTGGCTGAGGTTGATGGTATCGCTGTCTTTGTAGCTCTGCTCGATACCCACTTCAGCTAAGGCTTCAACACCAACACTGTACCAATATGCTTGCTGGTAATGGATTTGGTTTGAACCGCGCTGAAACTGCAAAAACAAACGTTCAGACATGGTGGCAGCAATGGTCGCCATAATCGCCAACAACATCAGTACAATAATCAAAGCAACACCACGCTGACGATTAGCCATTGTTGTTGCCCTCCGATGCTTTGTTTCTTTCACTTTCCGCAAGCTTGCCATCTGGCGTTAGATACGTGCGCGCAATTTCACCGTAATCCTTCAACTTCAAGACAACTGAGACAGCTTTCGGCAACTCTTTATTGCTGTCCCACTCTTTCTTCCACTGTTTACCGTCATAAAAACGCATGTCGAAAGATTCCACCTGCGTCAGCAACGGAGTGACAATGCCTTCCTGCCCAACTGGGGTATCTGGATAACGCCACCAAACACGCTGCAAGGTTTCTTCTTTAACGCGATAGCCCACTTTAGTCACTTCACCACGCGGGAACTGTTGCTGCGGGTTATGCCAACCCACACGTGCAAACATTAGGCCTTTCGCGTCGGAATCGAGTAAATAATCCGACCAAAAGATCAGTTGCCCGGCAGGGTCTTCGCCGTTGGTACGCGTTTGACGCAATGCCATTTGGCGGAAGTCGTTATCCATCATCACCATGGCGCGTTGCAGTTCATTCAAACGCTGAGTTCGCTCTTGCGACAACTCGTTACTGCGCTGAACTTGCGACACCACTTGGTATGCCGCCACGCTCAAACTGGCAAAGATCGCTATCGACACCAGCACTTCAATGAGTGTAAAACCTTTTGCTGCACGGCGCTTATTTGCGCGATTGGGTTTACTGCGCCACATAGCTTCTTACCGTAACAACTGGACTCGCGTTTTTCGCGGTCGCGACACTCACATCAAATGCTTTCAGCAATGGCTGCGTGGTGGCTACAGGCGTGACTTTCCAATACCATGTACGCCCTGCTAGCTCTTCGGTACCATTCTTGGCTTTCAGCGCGCCAGTATCTAGCATCACATTCGCCATTTGGTTATCCACAACCATTGCTGCAAACATCTTTTCTTCTAAGTAGCTGACTGTGTTGATGTGTTGACTCACTGAGCGAATCACACTGATCGCCGCGGTGGCAAAAATAGCCAGTGCAACCAACACTTCAAGCAACGTCATCCCTCGCACTCGGCGACGGTTTAAGTTTGGTTGAGTTTGCTTAAAATTGCGCATTCGCATCCTCTTCCACTTCTTCACCTGGCGCTACCAACAGAATTTGCCCACTCTCTTTTCCGATCACTCGCCAACCATCGTTAAACGCATCGCCTTTTTGTGGGAAAAAAGACAAGGTAAACGGCGTGACTTCTGCGCTCGAGAAAATGAAGACTTGCGGTGGTTTCACTTTCTTTTCTTCAGTTTCGTCGGCAAACATGTCTTCAAACAGTGAACTCGGCTCAAACAAACGATCGTCTTTATCCCAAGCACCGCCACCTAGATCCAATTGCAATGCAATGTCATCTTCTAATTTGGTTTTGCTTGGAATTTGCTTCATTTCTAGCGGCTTCCAGCCTTCAGCGGTCAAGCTAAGCAGGGTGTAGGTCTTTTTGGTATCGTCGACACGCACACCAAAATCTTTACCGCTGAGTACGGCTTCTTCGTTAAGCAACTGCAAACGCTGAAAGAAACTTTGCGCGTATTGTTTAGAGAGGTCTTTTTGACTGGTAGGCAACGTAGTGATCACCGCCACCGCGGTAAGAGATAGCAAAACCAGCACCAATAGGATTTCTATTAATGTAAAACCGTTATGTTTTCGCATTTGTTTCATTAGTGCTGGCTTGCGCTCATTTTATTGGAAGTCTTGCATGTTCCAGTTGCCAATATCCGCTGCTGGACCTTCACCGCCCTCTTGACCATCCGCACCTAGAGTGAAGATATCAATCGTGCCGTTGTCACCAGGGCTTAGGTATTGGTATGCATTACCCCAAGGGTCATTTGGAAGACGCTTGATGTAACCACCATCACGGTAGTTGCGCGGTTCTGGGTTAGAAGGCTTAGTAACCAATGCGTCTAGACCTTGGTCTGTCGTTGGGTACACGCTGTTGTCTAGCTTGTACATATCCAACGCGTTCTCTAACGCCACAATGTCAGTGATCGCTTTTTGTTGGTCTGCCTTTTCTTTGTTGCCTAGCAAGTTTGGAACAACAAAACTTGCCAAAATACCCAAGATAACAACAACTACCATCACTTCTAACAGTGTGAAACCATGTTGCTTACTACGCTTAAATTTCATTTTTTTCTCCGAAAGTTAGATTCAAGCCACGTCTTAATTTAGACACGCCTTAATTCGAATATTATCCGCTCATCAAGTTATTCATTTCTAGCATCGGCATCAAGGTCGCCATGACAATGAATAACACCAATCCAGCCATCAATGCGATCAAGGCAGGAGTGAACACTCCCAACGCAATATTGACCGTAGATTCAAAGTTTTGGTCTTGGTTGTCCGCCGCACGCGTCAGCATGCTTTCTAACTCACCACTCTGCTCACCACTGGCGATCATATGCAGCATCATCGGTGGGAATAGACGGGTTTGATCCAGAGCTTTACGCAAGCTTGCCCCTTCACGGACGTTGTCTGCAGCAATCAACACTTGCTGCTTTACGTAACGGTTCGACATCACATCAACCGCCACTCGCATACCTTCAAGAATTGGGATCGCACTTGAAGTACAGATCGACAAGGTACGAGCGAAGCGAGCGGTATTGAGGCCTTTAGAAATCTTACCGACGAGCGGCAAGCTGATGATTTTTCTGTCCCAAGACAAGCGAAAATCTGGTTTTTGCAATGCCAGTTTTAAGCCATAAAAACAAACTACTAGCACGGCAAAGATAATCAGCCCCCACTCTTGGACGAACTCACTAGCCGCCAGCAAAAATTGCGTTGACTGTGGCAACTCTTGCCCCATTTGAATGATCGGCTCGATGATTTTGGGTACCACGGTCGCCAACAAGAACGAGACAATCGCCACCGCAAACACCACTAACACGACAGGGTAGATCATCGCTTGCAACAGCTTAGAACGCATTTTCTGACGGTTTTCGACGTACTCCGCCAAGCGCTCTAAAACCGTATCAAGGTGTCCAGATTTTTCACCCGCGGCGACCATAGAGCGAAACAGTTCGTCAAAGACGTGTGGATAATCACCTAGGCTATCTGCCAATGGGTAACCTTCGGTGACTTTGGAGCGAACTGCAGCGATCATGGTGCGAATTCGTGGCTTTTCTGCTTGTTCAGAAACTGCTCGAAGACACTCTTCAAGAGGCATGCCTGATTGAACAAGTGTGGATAATTGACGCGTGATCAGAGCCAGTTCAGCCGTTTTGATACCACGTTTGAAGCCCACTGAGCCTGAAGACTTAGCCGCCTTTGCTTTGGCTTCCACGACCTCAACAGGGATCATTCCTTGTTCTTTCAGTCGTTGGCGCACTTGACGAGCGTTATCCCCTTCAATCGTGCCTTTTTTTTGTTTGCCTTTTGCATCCAGCGCTTTGTATTCAAATGCTGCCATTACGCTTCCTTCGTCACTCGCATCACTTCTTCAAGTGACGTAATACCACGACGTACTTTGCTTAAACCATCACTACGAATACTTGGCGTATGATTACGAACGGCTTTTTCCACTTCTTGCTCACCTGCTTCGCGGTGAATCAGCTCTTGAACCGTTTCATCGACAAGCACTAATTCATGAATGCCGGTACGTCCTCGATAACCTTTTTGGTTACACGCTTCACAGCCTTTCGCGCGATGTAGAATGAGCGATTCACTTTCTGCCATGCCAAACAATTTTTTCTGTTCGCTGTCCGCTTCGTAAGGTTCTTTACAGTCAGAACAAAGCGTACGAACCAGACGCTGCGCTAGCACACCAAGCAGTGAAGAGGAGATCAAAAATGGTTCAATGCCCATATCACGCAGACGCGTGATCGCACCAACAGCGGTGTTGGTATGCAGCGTCGACATTACCAAGTGACCAGTCAAAGACGCTTGCACCGCAATTTGCGCGGTTTCTAAGTCACGGATCTCACCAACCATCACCACATCCGGGTCCTGACGTAAGATCGCACGTAGACCACGCGCAAATGTCATGTCGACTTTCGGGTTAACTTGGGTCTGGCCAATGCCATCGATATCAAATTCGATTGGGTCTTCCACCGTCAGAATGTTGCGCTCGTTGCTGTTGATTTCTTGCAAGCCGGCGTACAAAGTGGTCGATTTACCAGAACCCGTAGGGCCGGTCACCAAGATGATACCGTGTGGGCGACCAATGAGGTGACGGAAGTTGTCGTGTACCGAAGGAGTCATGCCCAAACTATGCAGGTCAAGGCGCGTTGCGTTTTTATCTAACAGACGCATTACCACTCGTTCACCGTGAGAGGATGGCATAGTAGAAACACGCACGTCGACCGCTCGGCCACCAATACGTAGAGAGATACGACCATCTTGAGGCACACGCTTTTCAGCAATATCGAGCTTCGCCATAACCTTCACACGCGACACCAACAACGGCGCAAGCTTACGACTCGGCGTCAAGACTTCACGCAGAACGCCGTCGACACGGAAGCGGATAGAAAGCGTCTTTTCAAACGTTTCGATATGGATATCGGACGCACCTTCTTTGATCGCTTCACCCAACATAGCATTGATCAATTTGATGATTGGCGCATCGTCTTCCGACTCTAACAAATCCTCGTCATGCGGTAGCTCTTCTGCCAACGAGAAGAAATCGTCACTGTCGGCACCGATATCTTCCATCAATTGACGAGCTTCTGATGAATCACGTTGATACGCTTCAGTCAGCTTTTTATCGAAGGATTCTTTGTCGATGGCTTGAGGCACGAAACTGCGCTTAAGCACGCGACGCACTTCAACCAGAGCCGCAGGATTTAGCGGCTCCACGTAGTAAAGAATTGGAGGACGCTCTGGATGCTCAGTCTCCAAAACCAGTTTAAAGCGATTGGCAAAACTGAATGGCAGACGACGCATACTTGGCGCAGTGTCTAACATATCTACCATTAGTTCTTTTCCATTTGATCGATAAACGCTTGAATTTCAGCAGGATGCTTACGATCTTGGCCAAATGCAGGGATCACAGGGATCTTCTCATCTGGCATCAATTTCAAGCCTTGGTCAGCTTTGTAAAGCTGCTCTGCACGAATAAAGTTGTATTTGCGCTGAGTGATACCATCTGCGGTCATACCATCACGGATGATGGTCGGCTTAATGAAGACCATCAAGTTACGTTTTTCGGTTTGCGTGCTGGTTGATTTGAACAAGTGACCCAATACTGGAATATCACCAAGCAGTGGCACTTTCGACTCACTTTCTAGTGCACGTTCATCAACCAAACCACCTAACACCAGCATCTGACCATCTTGGATCATCACGGAAGTGTTAAGTTGGCGCTTCGCGAAACGAACGTCAACGGCACCATTGGCACCCAATACGTTAGAGACTTCTTGTTCAATATTTAGCTGAACAGAATCACCTTCGTTGATCTGTGGTACAACTTTGAGCTTGATACCGACTTCTTTACGATCAACGGTTTGGAATGGGTTGTCGTTGTTTGAACCAGCAGTCGAGCCAGTAATAACAGGCACTTCTTCACCCACGATGAATGAGGCTTCGCCGTTATCCATCACAGTGATACTTGGAGAAGACAGGATGTTTGAGTTGGAATCCGAAGCAACCGCACTAATTAGCGCCGTCCAGTCACCCATCACGATGCTCATTGCGGCACCATTTACGCCGCCAAGAGCAGATGCAAGTGTTGAGTAGTCACCTTCTTCAGTGTACTGACGGTTTTCCCACTTGTTCGTGTCACTATTCCAGTAGCTTTCCGTTTTGGTAACGTCTTTCGCTTCTTCCAAACCAACCATGACTTGGCCAATTGGCGCACCTGTGTTGCCGTACTGGATCACAGCACCCGTTTCTAGTGACCCCCACTGAACGCCTAGGTTAATACCATCACCTTCGGCCATTTCAACAATCAAGGCTTCAATCAGAACCTGAGCACGGCGAATATCTAATTGAGAAATTACATCTTGCAAAGCCATCATGATATCTGGCGGCGCAGTCAGAACAAGTGAGTTGGTTGCTTCATGAGCCGCAATCACGACTTCACCGCGTTGTGCACTGGATGCACCTTTTTGACCCGCTTGTTTTTCGGCTTGCAGGTTGTCAGAGACACCTTTCAGTACATCAACTAGGTCTTCTGCTTTGGCATACTTAAGGTAAACCACTCGGTTGTTACCTTTCGTTGCCATTTCTACGTCAAGTTGACGAATCAAACGTTTCAGGCGTGCACGTACTTTCGGATCGCCAGAAATCAGAATCGAGTTCGTACGCTCATCAGCGACGATTTTTGGTTCAAGAAACTCAGGCGTGCTCTTTTGGTTGGTCGTTTTGTTCAGGGCTTCTACGATACGAACCATTTCAGCAGCCGAGGCATTGCGAAGCTCTACTAGCTCGATCTCTTTGTCACCAGCTTGGTCAACGCGTTTGATGATTTCTGCTAGACGGTTTACTACCGCTGCACGACCGGTGATCAGGATGATGTTAGCTGGATCGTAATGAACCACATTACCCGCACCGGCATTATCAATCAGCTGGCGCAATAGCGGTGACAATTCACGAACAGAGACATTTCGCACAGCAACCACACGAGTGATGACGCTATCGCCTTTTGCGCTGCCATCACCCATAACAGGGATTGCAGAGGTCTTAGAGTCTTTTGCTTTGATGACTTTGAGTACGCCGTTGTCCATTTCTACGACTGCATAGCCGTACACTTCCAACACGTTAAGGAAGAAGCTGTAATATTGCTCTTCGTTTAACACGTCGTAGCTGCGAACGTCGATTTTACCGCGCACCGAAGGGTCAACGATGATGGTCTTTTCTAAGTTACGACCAACAATGTTGATGAATTCTTGAATGTCAGTGCCTTTGAAACTCGCACTAAATTCATTTGCCATCGCGCCTGGAACGCAGAGTAGACTCCCTGCCAGTAACCAAGCACTTTTGCTAAACCAATGTTTCACGTATGTCTCCCTGAACTTACGCTGGTTGCCTAAGTATTACAATTGGATATAGATGTCGTACTGCTGACCATCTCGCTCAACAGTCAAATTCAGTTCTTGCGGATCGCTCATCACTTGCATCAGTTGTACTGAAGAAGATGGATCACTTAAATCGATCCCATTAAGTTGCACCGCAATATCACCAGGTTCTAGACCCACATCATTAAATAACGCCGCATCACGACCCGGAGAAACTCGGTAGCCAATAATGGCGTCGTCTTTTTTCACTGGAGAAATGGTGATGTATTTAAAGACACTCTGTGGATCTTTCGCAATCTCCTCTCGGATTTGCTCTAGTTTGTCACTCACGTCTGACGCAGGTTCTTTCTGAGCAGCTTGCACTCTAGTAGCCTGCGGCGATTCTGACAATTTTTTATACTCAACGCCTTCCAGCATTAGAGTTTCATCTCGGCCTTCGTTATCGATGATAACGCGATCGACCAACACCGCTTTTAGTGTGGCACGCGTACCTTCAATTTCTTCGCTAATTCCGTAGGTCGCTTGCTTACCACGGTTAGCGATCACCGCTAAGCTGGTTTGAGGATTGCTGCTAGCAACGGCGCCAACAAGGGTAAGATTCAGGCGTGTTTTTGGGGCGTCTTTCACAACAGGTTGCTCAACGACCACAGGCTTTTGTTCGGTGTATTTGCCAAATAAGTTGGCGCTTTGAAGGGCATTGAAATCAATCGTATTCGATTTATTGCTGGCAATAACGTTACCCGCCGACGGCCTCCATTTTGGCACATCAGACGTTTGAGGGATTGCTAACCACACCACTTTACCGAGTATCCACCCAGTTATCGCAATAAATAGGCAAGTAAGTAGCAAACTGAGCTTCGCTTGAATTGCGTGGTGGTTGGACTTGATCTGAGCCAGTAGCGGTCTGCTTGATAATCCTGCACTTAGCTCTAAACGCTTCACTGAATTGATTCCTTTATTCTAACGTTAGTCAATTGGGCTATAAAAATATAACTATCGACTCTAAATTGCTAAATTTGCAATAAAATTATTACTCAACAAAGAGCAGTGAACTATATCACAACTTCCTTTTCATACCTTTTTCTTATGCAGTTTTTGCCAACTCCCTTGAAAAAAATACGCCTTGACTCCATCTGTAGGTGAATAATCCAGCACTCATTGCCACATTCGGGCAGTGATTAGATAGCGTAGTGTTCTATGAGTTCCCTAAATGAAGCCGTTAGGCTAGATAAATGGCTATGGGCCGCAAGATTTTATAAAACCCGCTCTATCGCTCGTAATATGGTCGATGGTGGTAAAGTCCACTATAATGGCCAACGAAGCAAGCCGAGTAAAATCGTTGAGTTGGGCGCTGAGATCAGACTTCGTCAAGGCAACGAAGAAAAAACCGTGATTATCGAAAAGATTTCTGATCAACGACGAGGCGCCCCTGTCGCACAGACCCTGTATCGCGAAACTAATGAAAGTATAGCGAAACGTGAGGAACACGCGACACAACGCAAACTTAACGCCCACAACCCTAGTCCGGAACGCCGCCCAGATAAAAAGCAGCGCCGAGACATCATTAAGTTCAAACACCAATAAAAGCCGGAATTACCGACGAGGAAAGCACTCCATGGCAAATAATGTTTTAAACCGCTACCTATTCGAAGATCTTTCAGTGCGTGGCGAGTTGGTACAATTGGATGAAGCGTACCAACGTATTATCTCCAGCAAGGAATATCCGGCAGCAGTACAAAAACTGTTGGGTGAGCTACTCGTTTCAACGACTCTTTTGACTGCAACTCTTAAATTCGAAGGCTCAATCACAATCCAACTTCAAGGTGACGGCCCTGTTTCTCTTGCAGTAATCAATGGCGACCACAACCAACAAGTTCGTGGCGTGGCGCGCTGGGAAGGTGACATCGCTGATGACGCTAGCCTGCACGAAATGATGGGTAAAGGTTACCTAGTTATCACTATCGAGCCGAAAAAAGGCGAGCGCTACCAAGGTGTGGTTGGTCTAGAAGGTGAAAACCTGACGGAAGTGTTAGAAGGTTACTTCGCTAACTCTGAGCAGCTAAAAACGCGTCTTTGGATCCGCACTGGCGAATTCGAAGGTAAACCGCACGCGGCGGGTATGCTTATTCAGGTTATTCCTGATGGCACGGGTTCTCCAGATGACTTCGAGCACCTAGAGCAACTGACTAACACCGTAAAAGACGAAGAACTGTTTGGCCTAGAAGCGAACGATCTACTATACCGTCTATACAACCAAGACAAAGTACGTGTGTACGAACCTCAACCAGTAGCATTCCACTGTGGCTGTTCACGTGAGCGCAGCGGCGCGGCAATCATTACCGTTGAGAAAGCTGAAATTTACGACATTTTGGCTGAAGTAGGATCAGTTTCTTTACACTGTGATTACTGTGGCACAACATATACGTTCGATGAAACAGAAGTTACCGAACTGTATACGCAAGCTTCAGGCGGCAATAAAACGCTGCATTAATTTTTATAGCTTATCAAGCACGTAATTTACCCACAAAAGGCCAGCACTATGCTGGCCTTTTTGTGATCTACCCCCCGTAACACCTGGCTTTCCACGTAATAAAACAACTGCTTAATTTTAAGTAATTAATAATCGTTTTGCCCTAGCGCAAAGGATTGCGCGCACGATAAACTATTCGCACCAATATGTGACGGGTTACCTAAAACCTTAATGAAATCATGGGCAATTTTTGAACTATCTCCCTGTTTTCTCCCCGCCCCGTTGCTAGCATGGTGAGCAGATAAAAATTAAAACATTCTTACAAAATCCCTACAAAAATCCTTATAAGGAGCACCTATGACCGTTATGGAACATACAAAGGCTGCAACACTTGATCTAACCAAACACGGACTGCATAACGTTAAAGAGGTTGTTCGCAACCCAAGCTACGAATTGCTGTTTGAGGAAGAAACGCGCGCTGACCTAACTGGTTACGAACGCGGTGTGGTTACTGAATTAGGTGCGGTTGCTGTTGATACAGGCATCTTTACTGGTCGCTCACCAAAAGATAAATACATCGTTAAAGATGCGACGACAGAAGAACATATGTGGTGGACTTCTGACACCGTAAAAAATGACAACAAACCAATCACTCAGGAAGTGTGGAACGACCTAAAAGAGTTGGTGACTAACCAGTTGTCTGGCAAACGCCTATTTGTCGTTGACGGTTACTGTGGTGCTAACCCAGATACTCGCTTGAGCATTCGTGTGATAACAGAAGTTGCATGGCAAGCACACTTCGTAAAAAACATGTTCATTCGTCCTACCGAAGAAGAACTTGCAACGTTTGAACCTGACTTCGTAGTAATGAACGGCGCGAAATGCACCAACCCGAAATGGGAAGAGCAAGGTCTGAACTCTGAAAACTTCACGGTCTTCAACCTTACTGAGCGTACACAACTGATCGGTGGTACCTGGTACGGCGGCGAGATGAAGAAAGGTATGTTCGCGATGATGAACTACTTCCTTCCTCTGAAAGACATCGCTTCGATGCACTGTAGTGCCAACATGGGCAAAGACGGCGACGTAGCAGTATTCTTCGGCCTATCTGGTACAGGTAAAACAACACTCTCTACCGACCCTAAACGCGCTCTAATTGGTGATGATGAGCACGGCTGGGATGACGATGGTGTCTTCAACTTCGAAGGCGGTTGTTACGCAAAAACCATCAAGCTATCGAAAGAAGCGGAGCCAGACATCTACAACGCGATCCGCCGCGATGCGTTGCTAGAAAACGTAACGGTTCGTAGCGACGGCTCTATCGATTTTGATGACGGCTCTAAGACAGAAAACACACGTGTTTCTTACCCTATCTACCACATCGAAAACATCGTTAAGCCAGTATCAAAAGGCGGTCACGCAAACAAAGTGATCTTCCTATCGGCAGACGCATTTGGCGTGCTACCGCCAGTGTCTAAGTTGACTCCAGAGCAAACCAAATACCACTTCCTATCTGGCTTTACTGCAAAACTGGCTGGCACAGAGCGAGGCATTACTGAGCCAACACCAACATTCTCTGCATGTTTTGGCGCAGCGTTCCTAACGCTTCACCCAACTAAATACGCAGAAGTACTGGTAAAACGTATGGAAGCCGCAGGTGCAGAAGCATACCTAGTGAACACCGGCTGGAACGGCACAGGTAAACGTATCTCTATCCAAGATACACGCGGCATCATTGATGCGATCCTAGATGGCTCGATTGAAGATGCGCCAACTAAGCACATTCCAATCTTCAACCTTGAAGTACCTACGTCACTACCAGGTGTGGATCCAAGCATCCTTGACCCTCGTGACACGTACGTTGACCCACTACAATGGGAAAGCAAAGCGAAAGACTTGGCTGAGCGCTTTATCAATAACTTTGATAAGTACACAGACAACGCGGAAGGTAAAGCACTGGTTGCGGCTGGTCCTCAACTGGACTAATACCGAAGCAAAACTGAGTGACCTGTGATTTGATGACAACAGTGACTTAGTTACAAAAATGCTCTTCAAGCCCCTCTTTTGAGGGGCTTTTTATTGAATCCCACACCAGATTGATACAAGCTAAAGCCTAACTGGGTTATTTGTATAACTGACCTCATCAGTTTTCCGACACTTCACTTACAGGTTCTGGCAGGGATGAAAACAGCGCGTCGAATTCTAATTCTCTTACTGGTGGTATTGATTGCCTTTCCGGCGACCATTATTGCGCTGTTAACCACCTCATACGCCAATTCTACATGGCAATGGGTTTCACCCTACCTTGGCTTACCGATCCAAGCGGAGCGCGTTCATTACGACTTCCCTTACCACCTTTCGCTGCAAAACGTTCGCTCCCAAGACGCTCAACTACCTTATATTGAACAAGTCGACGTGTGGCTGAACCCTGACATACGACGAGATGGGAAATGGATTATCGATAGCTTGCTGATCGATGGGGTGAGTCTAAAAAAAGGCATACCGACACGGCCTAACTTAGAGTCGATCCAGTTCCACCAGATTGCGCTGAAAAATATTGATTACGCGGATGCGCGCTTTTCCGTAACGGGATTGAGTATCCAAATCCAAGATCCTACTTGGCTAAACGCTCAACAATTATGGCCTTACGGCGCTATTCAGGCTTCTGCAGAGCAAATGTATTGGCACGGTGAGGCGATACAAAAAGTACTGGTTGATGTGGATTATCAAGCCCAAAACAGCACCCTCTATGGCACGTCTTTTAAATGGCGCAATAGCCAAATCTCAGGGCAAGGTGAGCAATATCCGCAAGGCTGGTCTTTGGTCAATGTCACGATTGATAAGTTGGCAATCACCAATGCACAGCGACAATCTTTACTCTCTAAACCGTGGCAAGAATTGCCGTTCACCATTAACCACATTAATAGCCTCGACTTGCTTAACGCCGATATTGAATGGGGGGAATGGCACTGGCAAAACCTTGAACTGTCCGTTGAAGATGCCTCACTGCCTGCGTCTCTATGGAATGCCACTGCCAAAGTGTCTTTACAAGCTGACAGTGTTCGTTTCCAAGAGCAAACCGCAATAGAGCCACGCTTGAACGCCATTTTCACGCCCGAGAATATCCAGCTCCAAGAACTGAGCCTAGATTGGCAGCAAGGCCGCGTACAGGTTTCTGGTCAATTCAAACCGACGCACTGGCAAATCGACACGGCTTCTGTTCAAGGATTGAAATGGGCTATCCAGTCTGATGACAACAAGGATTGGTGGAAGGCCGCCACCAGCGCGTTACAAGAAGTGGATATCCAAAAACTTGATATTGAACGTAGTCAGATAATCCAATTAGCGCACGAACCATTCTGGCAACTCTCTGGCTTAAACGTCGAAGGAAAAGCGCTAAAGTTAAAGCGTCAGGACCGTTTTTGGGGCGTATGGCATGGCAGTCTCGACGCGAGTGTCGTGAATGCGAGCTACGACCAAGTTCTGTCTTCTCATGCTGCGATTTCGACACAAAGTGAGCAAGGGTTGTGGCAACTCTCTCGTCTGTTTGCCCCACTAGAACAAGGCTACATTGAAGGCTTTGGTCAACTTGATTTAAATACGGCAAGCCAACCTTGGGCGCTTAATTTGAGTGCGGATGGCATTCCACTCAAACTGCTCCACCCACACCTGCCAGATGTATTCGCGGTAGATGGATTTTCTGACCTCAACCTCGACCTGCAAGGTCTATCTGGTGACAACAACATGTTGGCGTACAGCTTAACGGGGCAAGTGGAAGCAAACCTACGAGAAACGACACTACGCTCACAAGCCGATAAGTCGCTTAAGAGCATCACGTTTTCCCCTATTCGAGTGCACGCGCAGCGGGGCGCAGTATCGCTCAAGCCTGTAACCATCTCCGGCAATGTCATCTCCGGTCGGCTAGGCGGCGAGTTTGACATGGCCAACAACCCACTCAGCGGTTTGACATTCCAGCTCAAGGATCAATGCGGCATAATCATAGGCGATCTGCTCGATGGTGAAATATCACGTAATGACTGCGACTCACCACAACAGCCAGACCACTTAACGCCGAACGTACCAACGAACGATGCTCAGCTGGAGGAATCGAGCTTTCATGGCATTGCAGAGGCGAATCTAGAGCAACCGGAAGAAGAGCTGGTTGAGGAGATAACAGAAGAGTTAGAGCCGGCTACGAAGAACGAGGTCGTAGCCGAAGAAGAACTAGCAACTGAGTAGCTGCGAATAGTTGGGCAACAGCATGTACGTGCCAACGAAATCAACCGCAGGCGTATCGCCGCTGTAAATCACCACATGGATGACAATGCGCGCCTTGCGCCCTGACGCCAAGCGATCCAAATCACCACTGATACCATCAAGCGAGGTACTCGCCACCGGATTTTGCTCCACCGGATGACGATAACGAATCGAGCTGTCTGCCAGAACAATATCGCCATGCAAACCGCGCTCTTTGAGCAGTAACCACGTCATTCCCCATCCCGTCAGCGTTGCCAACGTAAATGCCGAACCAGCAAACATCGTATTGTGCGGGTTCAAATTCGGATTGAGCTGGGCACTGCATTCGAACTGATAACCGGTGTATTGGTTGATTTTGATGCCCATTTTGTCCGCAATTGGGATCTGCGCTTCCCAGCGCTGCTGCAATTCCGTGCACCATTCTGGGCGACGTAACACATTCGCCATCGGATCAAGCGGCTTCACCATTTGTTGGTGACGAACCGGACCGCGTTCATCGGTCAACTCACCACGACGTTCAAAACCGTTTTTTTCATAAAACGCAATCGCATCTTCACGGGCATTACATACCAAACGTTTCGCACCTTCTTGGCGCGCAAGCGATTCCAACGCGACCAACACCAGTGAGCCCATGCCTTTGCTGCGACGATTGCCTTTCACCGCCATATAGCGGATTTGGCCATCGTTATCCGGAGTAATGTACAAACGTCCGATCGCCATTGGACGGCCACGGCTATCCACAATCATGCGGTGATGGCTCACCACATCATATTCATCACGTTCAGAGCCTACTGGCATGCGCCATGGCTCTCGAAGCATTTGCCAACGAAATTGATAGTACTTGTTAAGCTGATTTTCGGTTGTTGGAGTTATGAGTTTGAACATATCAATCCTTTGAAAGTGCAAATCAGTAAGAATCTTGGGGAGAAAATACCCAAGTAAAATCAAGTCACTTGGGTATATAGCTTAGACCATGGGTGTATCCACGCCAGATTAGACCTGTAGCCAAAAAGTCACTGGGCCGTCATTAATTAATGACACTTTCATATCGGCCGCGAAGCGACCACGCTCGGTTGGCAATTCCTGCTCACACAAGTCAGAAAAGTAGTCATACAGACGTTCAGCGTCGGCTGGATGCGCACCACGAGAAAAGCCTGCACGTGTGCCTTTCTTGGTATCTGCCGGTAATGTAAATTGAGACACCACCAAAACCTTACCGTTCACTTGTTTGACGTTGAGGTTCATTTTTCCTTCGTCGTCTTCAAAGACTCGGTAGGTGGTCACACGTTCCATCAAACGTTTTGCTTTGGCTTCATCGTCGTCCTTCTCAACACCAAGTAGGACAAGAAGACCTGTATTGATTTCCCCAACCACTTCACCGTCTACACGAACGGCCGCTTCACTGACTCGTTGAATTAGCGCTATCACTACTCTCGCTTCCTTCATTTGCTAACTGAGATTCAGCCGACGAGTGTATCATGTCTAGATCTTCACTCCAGTGCTCTTGCTCACCCAATGCTGCGGTGACTTCTGCCCCCAGCAAGACGATCATCCAGCACAAGTAAACCCAGACAAACAAGATAGGAATTGCGGCTAAAGCGCCATAAATCAGCTGGTAAGACGGGAACTGAGTGATATAGAGGGCAAAGCCTTTCTTACTTAATTCAAACAGTATCGCCGCAACGGCGGTGCCTACAGCACCATGCGCTAAATGCACTTTTTTGTTTGGCACCAGAATGTACAAACCTAAAAATGCAAAAAATGACAGCAAGAGCGGCAACCAGCGTAAGAACAAATTGAAGGCGCCAGACAGCGTTTCATTTTCTAAGATTTGTAACGACGTGACATAAGACGTTGCTGCAATACTCGCGCCGACTAAAATCGGCCCCAGCGTTAATACCATCCAATACATCGAAAATGAGAACACCAAACGGCGCTTGTCTTTGACTCGCCAGATGTAGTTTAGATTTTTATCGATGTTGGAGATCAGCATCAGCGCAGCAATAAACAAGAAACCACCACCGACGGCACTCATTTTGCCAGTGTTCGCCACAAACTCTTGCAGTGCAGTGTGCACCGCCTCACCAGATGCCGGTACAAAGTTTTCGATGATGTAGCCTTGCAACACTTCGCCAACGTTCGCGAAAACAGGGAACTTCGACAATATTGATAACAGTACCGTTAACATTGGCACGATGGATAGCAAGGTAATATAGGCAAGGTAGCCAGCATTTACATTAACGCGATCATGCGTCAAACGCTTAAGAAGATACTTAAAAAACGCGACGCAACTTGGCAGTAGATTGCTCAATCTCGCCTTGTAACTCTCTGATAACTGGTTCATAGTTCATCCCATAATTAGCGTCGAGGACATAAGAATGCCTTATTTATTAGCAATTGTACTATCAATTTTCACTTTAACAGGGTGTCAATCTGCGTATTACTCTGCGATGGAGCAAGTGGGCTACCATAAACGAGATATTATGGTTGACCGAGTGGAAGATGCCAAAGAATCACAACAAGAAGCACAAGAAGAATTCACTAGCGCACTTGAAGCCTTATCAGCACTAACCAATTTTGACGGTGGTGAATTAGAAAGCGTTTACAACAACATCAATGACAAATACGAAGACAGCGAAAAAGCCGCTCAAGATGTGCGTGACCGTATTGCTGCAATCGAAGATGTCTCTGATGCCCTGTTTGAAGAATGGCAAGGCGAGTTAGACTTGTACACCAGTGCGAAACTGCGCCGCTCAAGCGAACAAAAACTGCGTGAAACCAAAGCCTCTTACAAAACCATGCTCAGCGCAATGAAGCGCGCAGAGAAAAAGATGACGCCAGTGCTGAACACACTGCGTGACAACACGCTGTACCTAAAACACAACCTCAACGCGAGTGCGATTGGTTCTTTGCAAGGAGAGTTCTCTAGCTTAGAGAAAGACATTCAATTTGCCATCAAACAAATGAACGAAGCGATCGCTGAATCGGATAAGTTCCTGCAAAAGCTTAATCAAAAGTAAATCATTCAGGCCTCCTCCTCGCGAGGAGGTTTTAGTCTGCTACCTCGCCGACTAAGCCTATTACTCTTCGAACAAAGCCTACGCGATCTTCGACACTGCCCCATGGCACTTCCACCACTTGATATCCGAGCTCAACATAAGTATTGATTAGGGTTTGATGGATTTTCAGCGCTTCTTCAAAGCTGTGCGGACGCACTTCATCTTGTACGTAAATGGACGCTTCAGGTCGACAAGTAAGCACCTGACTATGGTACCCAGCACTTTCAGTTAAGAAAGCTTGGTCAACGTGACAACCACCGACTTGCAGATAAGCAACAATATCTGGAATCGCGCGATCTACAAAAGCCACGTTAGTATTCAACGCTTCACGCTTTTGCTCACTCATTAGGTTAAGACACAATTTGGCAAACTCAGGCAGATTGGTCCACGGCAAAATGCCATTGTCCAACGCACTTTGCTGCTCTATCAACGAGCGTGAGCCTTCAGCAAACGTGGCGTAGCCTTGTTTGCCTAACGCGTTGAGTAACGTTGTTTTGCCCGCTCCTGGACCACCAGTAATCACAATCGGCTTCATGTTATCTCCCTAAAAACAACAAGCCCCGAGCTTAACTCGGGGCTTGTATTTAAGCTAATCCGCTACAGCAAATTATTTTGCTGAACGTGAAGCACGCTTACGGTCGCTTTCCGTTAGGAATTTCTTACGGATACGGATGCTTTCAGGTGTTACTTCTACTAGTTCGTCGTCATCGATGAATTCTAGAGCTTGTTCTAGAGTCATAACGATTGGCGGAGTAAGAACCTGTGCGTCATCTGTACCAGATGCACGAACGTTGGTTAGCTGCTTACCTTTCAGTGCGTTTACTGTTAGGTCATTGTCGCGGCTGTGAATACCGATAACCATGCCTTCGTAAACTTCTACACCGTGACCGATGAATAGACGACCACGCTCTTGAAGGTTGAACAGTGCGTTCGTTAGTGCTTTACCAGCTGCGTTCGCGATAAGTACACCGTTAACACGTTGACCAATGTTACCGCCTTTGTGAGGGCCGTAATGATCGAACGTATGGTAAAGAAGGCCAGAACCAGAAGTTAGCGTCATGAATTCCGTTTGGAAACCGATCAGACCACGAGATGGCATGATGAAGTCCATACGTACACGGCCTTTGCCGTCTGGAGCCATATCTTTTAGCTCACCTTTACGTAGGCCGATGTTCTCCATGATACCGCCTTGGTGCTCTTCCATAACGTCGATAGTTACGGTTTCGAACGGTTCCATTAGCTGACCATCTTCTTCTTTGATGATTACTTCTGGACGAGATACTGCAAGCTCGAAGCCTTCACGACGCATGTTTTCGATCAGGATAGATAGGTGAAGTTCACCACGGCCTGAAACGCGGAATTTGTCTGGATCGTCTGTTTGCTCAACGCGTAGTGCAACGTTGTGTACCAGTTCTTTCTCTAGACGCTCAAGGATGTTACGTGAAGTTACAAACTTACCTTCTTTACCAGCGAATGGAGACGTGTTTACTTGGAACGTCATCGTTACTGTTGGTTCATCAACAGACAGTGCAGGTAGTGCTTCTACTGCGTTTTGTGCACAGATAGTGTCAGAGATTTTTAGCTCGCCAAGACCAGTGATCGCAATGATATCACCTGCGTTAGCTTGCTCAACTTCGTGACGCTCTAGGCCTAGGTAGCCCATTACTGTGCCAACTTTACCGTTACGAGTTTTACCGTCAGCACCAATGATAGTTACTTGTTGGTTTGCTTTAACGCTACCACGAGTTACACGAGCAACACCGATAACACCAACGTAAGAGCTGTAGTCTAGCTGAGAAACTTGCATCTGTAGTGGACCATCAAGGTCAACATTTGGTGCGTCAACAACATCAACGATAGTTTGGAATAGTGGTTCCATGTTCTCGCCAGTTTCGCCTTCTTCTAGAGAAGCCCAACCGTTAAGTGCTGATGCGTAAACCACTTTAAAGTCTAGCTGGTCATCAGTTGCACCTAGGTTGTCGAATAGGTCGAACACTTGGTCCATAACCCAATCAGGACGAGCGCCTGGGCGGTCAATCTTGTTGATTACAACGATTGGCTTAAGACCGTGCGCAAATGCTTTTTGCGTTACGAAGCGCGTTTGTGGCATTGGGCCGTCAACCGCGTCAACGATAAGTAGTACAGAGTCTACCATCGACATGATACGTTCTACTTCACCACCGAAGTCCGCGTGTCCCGGAGTATCTACGATGTTGATACGGTAATCGTTCCAGTTAATTGCTGTGTTTTTAGCAAGGATTGTAATACCGCGCTCTTTCTCGATGTCGTTCGAGTCCATGACTCGCTCTTCAGCTTCACCGCGAGACTCTAGCGTGCCTGATTGTTGTAGCAGCTTGTCAACCAACGTTGTTTTACCGTGGTCAACGTGCGCGATAATCGCGATATTTCTTAATTTATCAATCTGTGGAGTAGCCATGGATATTGATTCACTTAGATAGATGAAATGCCCCCACGCTGAGAACGGGTGCTCTCTGGTGACATTTGCTGATTAAAAAAACGGCCATAATGTACCAGATTTTAGCAAAAAGCCTAGAAATATGTGATCTACTCCCGAGCATTTCTGTGAATTTTACGCTTAATGCCCACTTTCTTCCGCTGAACGAATTGATAAAACACAACTTTATTCTAATCGTTGCACAATACAAATTGACTCTTGCTCAAAAACTGGGCTGAATAAGCAATGCTGCTGTCACATTGTGGTGCAACAATCTTAATGCGCACCACTTTAGTGCAGACGTAGATCATTTTGGTGCAATCATTTGCACCAAACTAGCATCTAAAAACACAATTCATTGAAATTAATGGAATATTTTTTTTGGCACGGTTTTGGCTTTAGTAAACACAGCATCGATTAATGAAAAGTCAAAAAGATTAATCAATGCCGGGTTCATGAATATTTCATAAATCGAGCTTTTACCGCTTATTAACACTGGAGGTTATCCAAGATGTCAGTAGAAAACGTTCTATCGCTGATCCAAGAAAACGAAGTAAAGTTTGTTGACCTACGCTTCACTGATACAAAAGGTAAAGAGCAGCACATTTCGATTCCTGCTCACCAAATCGATGCAGACTTCTTCGAAGAAGGTAAAATGTTCGATGGTTCATCAGTTGCTGGCTGGAAAGGCATCAACGAGTCAGACATGGTAATGATGCCAGACGCATCTTCAGCTGTGCTTGACCCATTCACGGAAGATGCAACGCTAAACATCCGTTGTGACATCCTAGAACCTGCAACAATGCAAGGTTACGACCGTGACCCACGCTCTATCGCAAAACGCGCTGAAGACTACATGCGCTCAACAGGTATCGCAGATACAGTGCTTGTTGGTCCTGAGCCAGAATTCTTCCTATTCGATGACGTGAAGTTCTCTAACGACATGTCAGGTTCTTTCTTCAAGATTGACGACATCGAAGCAGCATGGAACACAGGCAGCGACATCGAAGGCGGTAACAAAGGTCACCGTCCAGGCGTTAAAGGCGGTTACTTCCCAGTAGCTCCTGTTGACTCTTCTCAAGACATCCGCTCTGCAATGTGTCTAATCATGGAAGAAATGGGCCTAGTTGTTGAAGCGCACCACCACGAAGTGGCGACTGCGGGTCAAAACGAAATCGCAACTCGTTTTAATACGCTAACAACGAAAGCTGACGAAATCCAAATTTACAAATACGTAGTACATAACGTTGCTCACGCATTTGGTAAAACAGCGACATTCATGCCTAAACCACTCGTTGGCGACAACGGCTCTGGCATGCACGTTCACCAATCTCTAGCAAAAGACGGCGTTAACCTGTTTGCTGGCGACAAGTACGGCGGTCTATCTGAAACAGCGCTTTACTACATCGGCGGTATCATCAAACACGCTCGTGCAATCAACGCGTTTGCTAACCCATCAACAAACTCGTACAAGCGTCTTGTACCTGGATTTGAAGCACCAGTTATGCTTGCTTACTCTGCACGTAACCGTTCAGCTTCTATCCGTATCCCAGTGGTACCAAGCCCGAAAGCACGTCGTATCGAAGCTCGCTTCCCAGATCCAGCAGCAAACCCATACCTAGCGTTTGCTTGTCTACTGATGGCTGGTCTTGACGGTATCAAGAACAAGATCCACCCAGGCGAAGCGATGGACAAAGACCTTTACGATCTACCAGCAGAAGAAGCAGCTGAGATTCCTAAAGTGGCTGAGTCTCTAGAAGTGGCTCTAAATGCACTAAACGAAGACCGTGAGTTCTTAACAGCGGGCGGCGTATTCTCTGACGACTTTATCGATTCTTACATCGCACTTAAGTCAAAAGACGTTGAGCGCATCAACATGGCAACTCACCCACTTGAGTTCGAACTTTACTACTCTGTATAAGGTTCAAACTGTGTAAAATGTAAACACAGTAACAAAATATTAGGCTCGCCTCGCAGGCGGGCCTTTTTTGTATTCGTCAGTCAAGATTCGCCGTTTAACATGAGGAGATAATAAAAATACGCTTGGGCTATTTTTACCTTGTAGGTCAAAGGTCTAAGCCATTGAAACGTGAAATCATCGATCAAAAGAAGGTGAGCCATGAAAGTTCAGCTTATTCCATCGCTATGTGTACTCAGCGGCACACTACTGGCCTCTGTAGCCTCGGCTCAGATCGCTTACACTTGGGTAGACGAAAACGGCGTAGTGCACTTCAGTGACACCCCAAACCAAGGCGCGAAGACCATCGCATTGCCCAATCTTGAAGCCAGTGCACCAGCACCAGAAGTCGAGAGCACTGAATCACTTGCGCCACAAGCCAAAACAGCCCCCGAGCCAGAAGAAGATCTAGAAAAGAAATCGGATAAGCCTCAACCTTTGCAGCTGGCGATGCTCACACCTCAACACAATGAAACCATTCGTAGTAATCGTGGCTTGATCAATATCCAGCTGGAAGCCAATCGTAAGCTTGGCATTGGTGAACAACTGCAACTGTTCTTCGATGGGAAACCTTATGGCGCACCTCAAACGCAGCTCACTTGGCAATTAAACAACATCGATCGCGGCACACATACTATCGCGGTTCATGCTAAACGAAGCGGCAAGCTTATTGCATCTACTAGCCCTATAACGGTGCATTTACATAGAGCAAGCGTTAAGCCGACCGTAAAAGGGGCAAAATAGAAAATCGGAGTAAAAAAGTCGCATCACAATGAGGCTTTTTACTTTTTCTTCTGAGCTTTCTTCGCCATACTTAACGTTCTATTGCACCATTATTGTGCATCGCACAATCTCAACGCAAACAAGGACGTAATGTGGATACCAGTCTCCCTAGTGCCATACTCAACAACATGGTCACAGCAACGCTGATTCTTGATGATGGATTGGCCATCCGCTATGCCAATCCAGCCGCTGAGCTGTTGTTTTCGCAAAGCGCCAAACGCATTGTCGAACAATCGCTTTCTCAACTGATTCAGCATGCATCGTTGGACTTAGCCTTACTAACTCAGCCACTGCAAAGCGGCCAAAGCATTACCGACAGTGACGTGACGTTTGTCGTCGATGGTCGTCCGCTAATGCTGGAAGTCACGGTAAGTCCAATCACTTGGCAACGACAACTCATGCTGTTGGTTGAAATGCGTAAGATAGATCAACAACGACGCCTCACTCAAGAGCTCAACCAGCACGCCCAGCAACAAGCCGCCAAACTGCTCGTGCGCGGTTTAGCTCATGAGATCAAAAATCCACTTGGCGGATTACGCGGTGCGGCGCAGCTGCTGGAAAAAATGTTGCCCGATCCATCGTTAACCGAATACACCCACATCATTATCGAACAAGCCGATCGACTAAGAGCGTTAGTCGATCGCCTACTTGGCCCACAGAAACCGGGCAAAAAGACACAAGAAAATCTGCACCAAATTCTGGAGAAAGTACGCCAATTGGTCGAGTTAGAATCTCAAAACTCGATCATCATCGAACGCGACTACGACCCGAGCTTGCCCGAGATTTTGATGGATGCGGATCAAATAGAACAAGCGATGCTGAACATCGTCAGCAACGCGGCACAAATTCTTGCTCATCAAGAGCACGGCAACATCACCATTCGCACCAGAACGGTGCATCAAGCCAACATTCATGGCAAACGCTGCAAATTAGCGGCGCGCGTCGAGATCACTGATAACGGGCCGGGCATTCCACCAGAATTACAGGACACCTTGTTTTATCCCATGGTCAGCGGGCGCGAAGGCGGCACCGGACTTGGGTTGTCTATTTCACAAAACCTGATCGACCAGCACAACGGAAAAATCGACGTTGAAAGCTGGCCTGGCCACACCACTTTTACAATTTATTTGCCGATTTGACCTCACGAATGGATTTCGTTGAGCGCCAATTTACGGTTTTTGCTGCAAGGATTAGTACATGAGTAAAGGATATGTTTGGGTCGTCGATGACGACAGTTCAATTCGCTGGGTTATGGAGAAAACGCTCTCCTCAGCCAACATAAAATGCGAAACCTATGCCGATGGGGAAAGCGTTTTGATGGCGCTTGAGCGCGAAGTGCCAGACGTACTGGTGTCTGATATTCGCATGCCCGGTATCGACGGATTAGAACTGCTCAAGCAAGTGCAACGTGATTACCCTGATTTGCCGGTGATCATCATGACCGCGCATTCCGACTTAGATGCCGCCGTTAATGCCTATCAAAAAGGCGCTTTCGAGTATCTGCCAAAACCGTTTGATATCGATGAAACCTTAACGCTGGTCGAACGTGCGATTGCCCACAGCCATGAAAACAAACGCGAGCAATTGTCTTCAGAAGATGTCCCGGCCGACACGCCAGAGATCATCGGTGAAGCGCCAGCAATGCAGGAAGTGTTCCGCGCTATTGGCCGCCTTTCTCGCTCGTCGATTTCCGTTCTGATCAACGGGGAGTCCGGTACGGGTAAAGAGCTGGTTGCTCATGCCCTTCACCGCCATAGCCCTCGCGCCAACAAACCTTTTATCGCTCTCAATATGGCCGCGATTCCAAAAGACTTGATTGAGTCTGAGTTGTTCGGTCACGAAAAAGGCGCATTTACGGGCGCGAACAGTGTTCGTCAAGGCCGCTTCGAGCAAGCCAACGGAGGCACGCTCTTTTTGGACGAAATCGGTGACATGCCGCTGGATATCCAGACACGTTTGCTGCGCGTGTTGGCGGATGGTCAGTTCTACCGTGTTGGTGGTCACTCTCCGATTCGTGTCGATGTACGTATTGTCGCCGCCACGCACCAAAACCTCGAAAAGCTGGTACACCAAGGCGATTTTCGTGAAGACTTGTTCCACCGCTTGAACGTCATTCGCGTACAAATTCCTGCGCTTCGTGAACGCAAACAAGACATTGAAAAGCTCACACAACACTTTCTGGTACGCGCCGCAGATGAGCTTGGAGTGGAAACCAAAACCTTACACCCGTCGACGGTCGAAATTCTCAATCGACTCAATTGGCCGGGCAACGTACGTCAGCTAGAAAACATTTGTCGCTGGTTAACCGTGATGGCGAGTGGCAGTGAAGTATTACCGAACGATTTGCCTTCAGAGCTTTTGGAAGAGAAGAAGACCGTTTCGGATTCAACCAAAGGTAGCTGGCAAGAACAATTGGCGGACTGGGCACGCCAATCGCTCGCTGCGGGGGATAAAGAACTACTTTCTTTCGCATTACCAGAATTTGAGCGCATTTTATTAGAAGCTGCATTGGAGCACACTAAAGGTCACAAGCAAGATGCCGCTAAAGTATTAGGCTGGGGACGCAATACGCTAACCAGAAAGTTAAAAGAGTTGTACTGACCGTCACTTAAGCAGTGAGTTAACAATGAGAGTGCTTATCGCTCGATATTAACAAAAATGTCAGTACAATTAAGGTGAACCATCCCTAATGTGACTAGGCAATGTCTACTGCAAAGACTCAAATTACACTACGTACTGCTGTACTCATCCCTTTTGTGATGATTTTCTTACTGGCTATCGGTGTGATTGTCTACGTCCAAAAACAAAGCTATGAAGAGGTGGTGACCGACATCAGCGATAAACAGCTGTCGGTGTTGACCGAAAGTGTCTACGACCACCTCAATAGTTATCTGCGAAAACCGTTTACGGCGGTGATGACGCTTGCTCACAACGTGAGTTATCACAACCTGTACCATCCCCATGATACGCGAGATGTCCAAGCCTACTTATTGAGCGCGTTTCAGAACCTATACCGTTCTATTCCGCAGCTGGACGTGATTGCTTTTGGTTCGGAAACTGGCGATTTCGCGGGTTTTCGTCGCGAGATCTCCGACGATTACACCTTGATGGTTCAAGATAAATACACAGATGGTAAGTTAATCATCTACGGCACAGATCATGTCAGTAATGATATTCGTACTGTCATCACGCCTTACGACCCAAGAACTCGTCCTTGGTATAAACCCGTCGCCAAAGACGAAAAACCGATGTGGTCAAAAATCTACACCAATGCGGATGAACGCCAAGACATCACCTTATCTGCTATGACACCGGTGTACGAACACCAAGAATTTGCGGGCGTATTGGTGACAGACATTCGTATCAATACCTTCAATGAGTTTCTACGCGTCATCAAGAAGAACACCAAAGCATCGGTCTTTATCATGGACCAAGAACACCGATTAGTGGCACATTCTGGCCCAGGCAGCGTGGTGTCTTGGGGCACGAAGTTTTCGGATAAAGGCCAACGCTTGTTCGCCTCTGAAAGCGCAGACCCGATCATCAAAATCAGCGCCTCCCGCGTGCGTGGCTTTGACTTGTACCATACAGACCAACCGTACACGTTTGAGTTTGACCACAGCGGCCAACGTATTTTTAGCCGCATCACGCCCTACTATGATCCAAACGGTCTAACTTGGTTCATCGGCACTTCTATCTCGGAATCTGATTTGCTTGGCCTCTTACCGAAAAGCCAAGAGAAAAGCTGGATTGTTGGTATCGTCGTCAGCTTGTTTGGCATCGGCTTTAGTTGGGTTATCTTTGAACGCGTTACTCGACCAATCAACGCCACTGCCGATGCAGCTCAACACCTAGCAAATGGCGATTGGGATAGCTCAATGCCCCAACCTGGCCGTGTGTACGAAACGACCGTGCTCGCAAAAGCCTTTAATGAAATGGCCAGCAACCTCAAAGCCTCATTTAAGGCGCTGCGCGATCAGCTGGTGTATGACTCATTAACTCGACTCTACAGCCGCCAAGGATTAATCGAAATCTGCGAAAACAAACCCAATTTGTGTCACGGTAGTTTGTTCTTATTGGGGATCAACAAATTTAGAGATATCAACGACAGCGTGGGACACCACAATGGTGATCAGCTGTTGGTTAGCATCGCAGAAAGGCTGAAGCAACAATTCCCAGACAACACCATGCTGGCCCGAATTGGTGGCGATGAGTTCGCTCTGTTTATGCCAGATATGGATAAAGACGAAGACATCCGTTTAACAGAACGTCGCCTACAACAACTGTTCGCAGCACCATTTATGGTTGAAGGTGAAAGCGTGGTGATGAAGATCTCACTAGGGATTGTGCAAACCAAGCATGGTGAGAACATGCCGCTTTGGCTACGCAATGCCAGCATTGCTCTGAGCTACGCGAAGCAAGATCCACTGACGGGCATTTGTTACTACAGCCCAGAACTCGCGAGCGCATCGAAGTTTCGTACTCAACTGCTCACGAAGATGCAAACGGGCATCGACAAGCGCGAATTTGTGCCTCATTATCAGCCGCTCATCGATCTCGCGAGTGGTAACGTATGTGGCGCCGAAGCTCTAGCTCGCTGGAATAGCGAAAGCGGTATGATTTCACCATTAGATTTCATCCCAATCGCGGAAGAAAGCGGCATGATCAAAGCCATTGGCCAACAAATCTTGCTGCAAGCGTGCCGAGACACATACAAAGCCATCGAGAACAAACAGTGGCCGTCAGACTTCCAATTGCACGTGAACATCTCGGTCAATCAGCTCTCCTGTCCGGCGTTTGTCGACACCGTGACACGAGTGCTGGATGTCACCAAGCTGCCCGCCAAAAACCTCACGTTAGAGATCACCGAGTCGCGCATTATTGATAGCGCACCAACGACTCTGGAAAACATGACGAAGTTGCGTGATATGGGCATTGGCATCGCCATTGATGATTTTGGTACGGGTTACTCTTCTCTTGGTTATCTGCATTCACTGCCGTTCACTTGCTTGAAGATCGATCGCACGTTCATCAATCAGCTCACCAAAGAGAACCTCGACAGCTCAGTAGTAGCCGCAGTGATCAATATCACCGCAGGATTAAAAACCAATGTCGTGGCAGAAGGTGTAGAAGACAGCACGCAAGCGCAACTGTTGCGTTCTCTGGGCTGCCATCAAGTCCAAGGTTTCTATTACAGTCGCCCAATTCCTCTGGATGAATGGCCAACACATTTGGTTAACATGAAGTAGAAAAGAGCGAGAATCGTTGAATTCCTAGTCATCCTCTACTGACAATCTACCTAACTGTTATTTATACTTAACTGCAAATCTTACCCATGTATTGTCACAGATAATGTTTGGGCCCTGTTCCAGTTCATAACTATCCGGATCGACATAATGATAACTAAGAATCTTCCTCTAACTGATTTGCACCGCCACCTTGACGGTAACATTCGTACTAAGACTATCCTTGAGCTTGGCCAAAAATTTGGCATTGCTCTGCCAGCGTACGATATTGAGTCTCTCACTCCACACGTTCAAATTGTCGAAGCGGAACCATCTCTTGTTGCTTTCCTTTCCAAGCTTGACTGGGGCGTAGCAGTACTGGGCGATCTTGACGCTTGTCGTCGCGTTGCTTATGAAAACGTTGAAGATGCGCTAAACGCACAAATTGATTACGCCGAACTGCGTTTCTCACCATACTACATGGCGATGAAACACAAACTGCCAGTCGCTGGCGTAGTTGAAGCGGTTGTCGATGGCGTACAAGCAGGCATGCGAGACTTTGGCATCAAAGCGAACCTTATCGGTATCATGAGCCGCACATTTGGCACAGATGCATGTCAGCAAGAACTGGATGCCATTCTAAGCCAGAAAGACCACATCGTAGCAGTAGACCTTGCAGGTGATGAGCTTGGCCAACCAGGCGATCGCTTTGTCTCTCACTTCAAACAAGTGCGTGATGCAGGCCTAAACGTGACAGTTCACGCTGGTGAAGCGGCGGGCGCTGAAAGCATGTGGCAAGCCATTCAAGAGCTTGGTGCAACGCGTATCGGCCACGGTGTGAAAGCGATTCACGATCCAAAACTGATGGATTACCTAGCGGAAAACCGTATCGGTATCGAATCGTGCCTGACGTCGAACTTCCAAACCAGTACGGTCGATTCTCTAGCAAATCACCCACTGAAACAGTTCCTAGACCACGGCGTTCTAGCGTGTCTAAATACGGATGACCCAGCGGTAGAAGGTATTGAGCTTCCGTACGAATACGAAGTGGCGGCGCCAGCAGCCGGCCTGAGCCAAGAGCAGATTCGCCAAGCGCAAATCAATGGCCTTGAGCTTGCTTTCATTTCTGATGCAGAAAAAGCAGAACTGAAAGAAAAAGTTAAAGATCGCGTTTAATCAGCGCAAAAATTATAAAAAATGCCAGCATTTGCTGGCATTTTTTGTATTTGGAATCGGCAAGCGATGATCAAATAACGCGAGAAAATTGCTGCTGACGCGCTTTTGCTCGCAGATATTTATCGAAGCTCATACATATGTTACGAATAAGCAGGCGACCACGCAGTGTTACTCGAATTTCATTGTCATCCACTTCCACCAACTCATCATTGATGAACGTTTGCAGCAATTGCAGGTCTTCTTTGAAGTACTGTTCAAATTTCACTCTGAATTCAGATTCGATCGCTTTTTTATCAAGCTTAAAGTTACAAATCAGCTGCTTAATGACTTCTCGACGGAGCAAGTCATCCGAATCGAGTGAGACACCTTTCCACAATGCGTGGCGAAGGTCATTTACTTGAGCGTAGTACTTCTTGAGCTCTTTTTGGTTTTGCGCGTACGCATCACCAATCATTGAAATGGCAGAAACACCAAAACCCACCAAGTCACACTCTCCTTGAGTGGTGTAACCTTGGAAATTGCGATGCAACACTCCTTCACGCTGCGCAACGGCGAGTTCGTCGTCAGGCATCGCAAAATGGTCCATGCCGATAAACTGGTAGCCAGCACCCGTCAAAGTTGCGATCGTGTCTTGGAGAATTGCCATTTTCTCTTCTGCTTTTGGCAAATCTTCGTCTTTAATCTTACGCTGCGCAGCAAACAATTGCGGCATGTGTGCGTAGTTAAAGACCGACAGACGACCCGGCTGCATTTCCAGCACTTGTTCTAACGTCTTCGCAAAAGATGTTTTGGTCTGCTTCGGCAAACCGTAGATCAAATCGAGGTTGGTCGAACGGAAACCCAACTCTTTCGCTCGTGCCACCATCGCAAAGATGAATTCTTCATCTTGCTCACGGTTAACCAGTTTTTGCACTTCTTTGTTGAAGTCCTGAACACCGATGCTCAAGCGGTTGAAGCCTTCACTACGAAGGTGATACAACATGGTGATCTGAATTTCACGCGGGTCTACTTCAATGCTGATTTCTGCGTCATCACTGAATGTAAATTCTTGGCGTAGCAAGTTCATCACGCGAGTGATTTGCTTTTCAGATAGAAACGTCGGTGTACCACCACCAAAATGCAATTGCGTCACGGTACGACCAACGAGCAATGCAGCGCGTTGACGAATTTCGTGTTCAAGCACGTCGAGGTATTCATCCGCTTTGTGCGAGTGGCGTGTAATGACTTTATTACAACCACAGTAGTAGCAAAGCTTATGGCAAAACGGAATGTGTACGTACAGCGATAACGGACGCTCTGGGTACTGAGTGCATGCCATATCATAGTCTGAGATGGTAAACGCTTCATGAAACTCCAGCGCCGTTGGGTACGACGTGTAGCGAGGACCGGAATAGTTGTACTTATCCAATACCGCTTGATCCCAGACGATTTGCTGTTTCGATTCAGTGTGTTGATTCGACATGGTGGTACTTTCCGTTAAATGCTAGGGCAACGAAAGCCGTCACCCGATATTCAGAATCGCTATTTTGCCATACGACGATGGCAACCGTGGCAACACCTGATGGCTTTTTAATTATAAATCCAAAGAAGTGCTAGCGTGATCACGATAGCCCCAATGGTCATAAAACAAACCAATGGGGATTATCGTTAAAGCATCTGAATATTGATTTGATTATTTAGTGGCTGGACGTTTTTCTGCAACACTTTGAGTTCCTCGATGATCGCATCTGTTAAGCGGCTTTCCGCTTTCTGACGCGTCAGGTTCTGTTGCATACGTTCTTTCTTGGCAAGTTGCTGACGCTCTTCACCGCGCGCCATATCTTTAACGATATGGTAAAGCTCGGAAATTGCAGGGTACACTTCGTCGAAGTTCACACGATTCTCACCTTGAACATAATCCATGATGCAGTACACGCGAATACTGATTTCCGACAAATCGCACTGGCCTTGAATGCCTGCCTGACACAAGGTATGCACATTCTCAAAAATGTTGGCATTACGTTTATCAATCGCCAACTTTTGATGCTTCAGCTGCAATTCCTTTTGCTTTTTCAATTGAAGCAGAAGGTAACCTGCATAAGAAGCCAGCGCGATAATGATCACTGCACCCGCAATAGCTAATAAGGTTACATTCATGGCTTAATTATCCTTTGTAGTCTTCGAAGTTAATATCGTCGAAATCCGCTAATAAATCATCGTCATTACGAGAACCTTTCGCAGAAGAAACGGTAAAATCTTCCTCTTCTTCAGGTTCTAGCAGACCAAGTTGGTCCATTAGCTTTTCAATACGATCAAGCTTCTCATCCACGTATTTTTGTAGACCTGTACCTAGGTTTTCACCCGCTTCAATGCGATCCAACAACACGTTCAATTGCGCGTCATTTTCTAGCATTTCTAGCTCTTGTTCCGCAGATAGACGACGCTCTTGCTTCGTCATCTTCTTCACTGGTTCAACAATCAGAGGGATCTTCTTCTTGCTGCCTAAACGTGGGTCACGATTTTGCGCAGAAGATTGCTTTTTCTGTTCGTTAACTTCTGAGTTGCGGCTACCTGTCTTCAAGCCTTTACGCTTTTTCGCGCGCTTGCGTAGACGGCCTTCAACGTCAGATTCGGTACGGTTACGAGTTACAACAAACTCAGGTGCGCCAGCGGCACCCGGCTTTCTAGATTTCTTTTTACGGCTCATTACTGGGTCTTCCTCAGTAAAATTACATCATTACCAATAAATTCGAGTTCGAGCTTATCCCGCTCAGCAAGGAACTGGAAGGTATCACGGCTAAAGAGCACCACGTGAGTTGGGTCATTCTTATAGTGCCATGATTTAAAAGCCTCCACGTCGATGACCATTTTCGTCATCAGGCCAATCCAGCCCCCTGGCTTAACTAAATTCAACCATTGCTTCCACACCACATCGGGATGGTAGAGGTGCTCTATCACCTCTGTCGCTGTCATGAAGTCATACTGCTTTTCTAGCACCGCAGTATCTGGGTGATAGTAAATATCGTACAACGCCATGTTGTGCCCTGCTTCTTCTAGCATTAAGGAAAGCGTCGGGCCCGGACCACAACCAAAGTCGATTCCGTTCGATTGTGGTGAAATTCGCTCTGTGATTGGGTCAGCAATACGCGACAAAAAACGTCGATAGCCCATATCTTCTGGGTTGTTCTCATGCAAATCATAGTGAGCTTTTTCAGTTTCCGCATCCAAACGTTGGTCTGGATTAACGAATACCAAGTAGCACTGCTCACATTGAAGATATTCGCGATGCTTATCTTCAAAATAGTGACGAGTATGCTGATTGTGGCATAAAGGACAGGTATGCATGCTGACTTCCTCAAACAGGGATGCGAAACATACCAGAAAGTGGACTCAGATTGGAGAGGCACTGAATACTTTTTCAGCAGTTTTTGTTAAAAAACTTTGTTTAAGAACCCATCGAAAGGCATCAGTGTAGTAATCCCTCTTCAGATTGGTGGTTGCCGAGAAAAAACGGCATAAAAAAAGCGACAGTCAAACTGTCGCTTTCTAAGTGCCATCAAGTGGCGAAACTGTGTTGCACGCATTTAGTGCACCAAGAATCCTTTTGTTTTTCGTGCTTTCCTTGCCAAAAAGTGTTGTTTTTCATCTTCCTGATGAGTTTTGGCTATCCCTTTACTTCCTGTCTTCTGAGCAACTTCCTGTGCCTGATCCTTTCCACTGTCTTAACCATAAGACGAGATGACCATCCGTATCGAGCAGGCTCCTTGCCTACCTAATTCCGTTTTCCGATCACCAAGCTATCCTAGCTTGCGTCCATGAAGACCTTGAATCCGTGGTCTAAAATCCTGCAATTCACCCCCTGTGAACGCTTTCTACTTTACGTAATCCCGACGCACTCACAAGTTAGCGGCAGGAAATATTAGCGATGATTTTTTCGAAAAAATTAAAAACATCAATTAATCAAAAGGTTAAAAATAAGAAGAAGACATTCGCAATCGAAGGTATGGCAAATGTCTTACAAGCTTTCGAGCAGATATCGATGACACCCTCAAAAATCACGTGTGAGCCACATCACCAACAAAAATGCCCCAGCGAAATCGCTGGGGCATTTTTGTACAACTTTGCTCGAACTATGTAGGGGTATCAGTGCAGACCGCCAACGTATTTCGACAGAACTTCGATATCTTCATCTGTCATTTTCTTCGCGATGTCACGCATCATGGCATTCATATCGTTGCCACGGTTACCATCACGGAATTTTTCTAACTGAGCTTTGATGTAGTCAGCGTGCTGACCAGAAATTTTAGGGAAACCTGAAAGCTCAGTACCGTTACCACGCGGACCGTGACATGCCATACATGCCGTTAGACCACGCTCTGCATCACCCGCGGTGTAAAGCACTTTACCTTTTGCTACCACATCTTCAGGTGTCGAGCTTTCTGAAGTTGGTAGAGAAGAGTAGTATGCTGCAAGATCTGCGATGTCTTCATCGCTTAGCGGCATTGCCATGCCACTCATTACAGGATCGTAACGACCTTGTTTACCACCACTTGTCATACCTAGCTTAAGATCTTTTAACTGCTTCTCAAGATACTTAGCGTGTTGGCCTGCTAGTTTAGGGTACATTGCGATTGCACTGTTGCCATCTGCTCCGTGACAGGCGACACAGGTTTGTGATTTTGCTTTACCAGCCTCAATATTACCTTGGGCCCATACTGAGCAACTGGCTAAAAGACTCAAAATTAGCGCTAATTTCTTCATGACATTCCATTATAATTATCAAGCTTCCAGTACCACGGAATGTGAACATACCGCGTACACTCATGGTACAATAGGCGACCTTATGCCGAGCACGGTTATTTTACACAATTTCACAAAAAAGTAATCAATCGACTACACAAAGTCGAGATGGAGTTAACAGTGAGCGTAAAAATTCATTACCAAAATACGCATTTCATCACCAGCGCGCCCGATATTCGCCACTTACCGGAGGACGAAGGTGTCGAAATTGCGTTTGCAGGACGCTCAAACGCTGGTAAATCGAGTGCACTTAACCGTCTAACTAATCAAAAAAGCTTAGCCAAGACATCCAAAACACCTGGTCGTACCCAATTGATCAACCTATTCAAAGTAGAAGAAGGTTGTCACATTGTCGATCTACCGGGATATGGTTTTGCTCAAGTACCGGTAGAGATGAAAAACAAATGGCAGAAATCTTTAGGTGAATACCTACAGAAACGCGAGAGCCTAAAAGGCCTAGTGGTTCTGATGGACATTCGTCACCCAATGAAAGATCTCGACCAGCAAATGATTTTCTGGGCTATCGATAGCCGTATTCCAGTACAAGTGTTGCTAACTAAAGCTGATAAGCTAAAAAGTGGCGCACGTAAACAGACACTTCTGAAAATTCGCAAACAAGTAGAAACTTTCGGTGGTGACGTTTCGGTTGATGTTTTCTCTTCACTAAAAGGATTAGGGGTCGATCAGCTGCGCGCGAAACTGGATACCTGGTTTGCACCAGCACTGGCTCACCTGATTGAAGAAGACGATCTAGAGATGCCAGAGAGCAACGAAGAATAATTAACAATATTTGTTAAATTTTTTCGACACAGCCCTGCCATTTGGTGGGGCTTTTGTTTATCTAGACAAAGCAAAAACCGGAATTTCAGGCAATAAAAATCCCCACCTTCCTGGCAGGGATAACGGGAGAGAAAAATTGGTAATTATTGTTATGTTGCAAAGCATTACTGAACTATCGAATGATTTCAATAGTTCAAAAAGTCATCTGCTTTTCTAATCTTGAGTCTTTTCGTTTACCAAACATTAATAAAGAAAATTAAATTCAATAAGTTAGATAAGTTTCACCCCTCAAAAAGGCCGACTTACTTTCTTTCGAGAAAAAATAATAGTGTGAATGGCGTAAATTTACAGGATGAATAAGTCGAAGAAATAACGACAAAAAATCAGTGGAAGCAAATAGTTAGCGAGAGAGAATTGCGAGGACAGCGCCAAAATGGATAAGAAACTGAGTTAAAAGGAATTTTTCTTTCGCCCAATAAAAAACGCCCCAGTCAAAAACTGACTGGGGCGGCTGAATCAGCCTAATCCAATAACGTGAAACAAAAGGTCTGAAAGATAGAACATCTTACCTCTGTACCCTACGCGATCTAATGTACAACAATTGGTCAGAATTGCAAAGATTTTTTGTAGTTTTTTTTCATGAAAGTTTTATTAAGCAACATTAATTTTCAAATTCAAGTTGCTTTTTTAATGACACAAAAAAGCCAGCGTTTGTGCGCTGGCTCATACTAAATCGACCAAATTGATTTAAAAATGATTAGTGTGCTTGATCCCAGTTGTCACCGTGACCAGCTTCTGCCACTAAAGGCACTTTCAACTCTGCTGCAGATTCCATCAATTTTTGTACTTTACTTTCAATTTCGGACAAAGACGACTCTTCGACTTCAAATACCAGTTCATCGTGTACTTGCATCAAAAGTTTTACGCGACCATTGCCTTCTTCTTGAATCCATTGATCCACTAGCAGCATCGCTTTCTTAATAATGTCCGCTGCAGTGCCTTGCATTGGCGCATTGATCGCCGCTCGTTCTGCTGCTTTACGACGCATACCATTACGCGATTTGATTTCTGGCAGATGCAAACGTCGACCAAAAATGGTTTCGACATAACCTTTATCAGCTGCTGCGCTGCGCGTGTCTTCCATGTACTGCATTACACCTGGGTAACGCTCGAAGTATTTGTCCATGTAAGCTTGCGCTTCACCACGAGGAATGCCCAGCTGTTTTGCCAAGCCGAATGCGCTCATGCCGTAGATCAGACCAAAGTTCACCGCTTTTGCACGACGACGCTGCTCACTGGATACCTGATCAATAGACACTCCCATGATTTCTGCTGCGGTTGCGGCGTGAATGTCTTTACCGTCGCGGAAGGCATCAAGCAGCGCTTGGTCGCCAGAAAGGTGCGCCATAATACGCAGCTCGATTTGCGAGTAGTCGACAGCCAGAATCTTGTAACCAGCAGGAGCTACAAACGCCTGACGAATACGACGACCTTCTTCGTTACGGATTGGAATGTTCTGCAAGTTTGGATCGGTAGATGACAAACGACCTGTCGCAGTCACCGCTTGATGGTAAGAGGTGTGTACACGACCAGTTGAAGGGTTGATCATCTTCGGCAGCTTGTCTGTGTATGTCGACTTCAGCTTCGCTAAGCCACGGTATTCTAGGATCAGTTTTGGCAGTGGGTAATCCAACGCAAGCTCCTGCAACACCTCTTCATTGGTTGAAGGTGTGCCAGATGGCGTTTTTTTCACAACAGGTAGACCCATTTTTTCAAATAGGATGGCTTGCAACTGCTTTGGCGAGTTCATGTTGAACTCTTGTTCTGCGATTTCGTAAGCTTTTTGTTCAAGCTCTTCTAAACGGGCCGCGATTTCTACCGATTGAGCGCTCAGCTTCATGTCATCAATCAGAACACCAGTGCGCTCAATGCGAGACAAAACAGGGACTAGCGGCATTTCGATTTCTTCGTAAACCGATTTTAGCTTTTCATCTTGTTCGATGTTAGCAAACAGACGATTGTGCAGACGAAGCGTGACGTCTGCATCTTCTGCTGCGTATGGCGATGCTTGCTCAAGCTCGATTTGGTTGAAGGTCAGTTGGTTTTTACCTTTACCCGCGATTTGTTCGAATGAAATGCAGCTGTGTTGTAGGAAACGAAGTGCCAAGCTGTCCATGTCGTGTTTGCCGCCTACGCTGTTGTAAACGTAAGACGCCAACATGGTGTCGTATTTGATGCCTTTCATCTCGATGCCGTAACGTGCCAGCACAGACGCGTCGTATTTTAGGTTCTGACCGACTTTCGCTTGAGCGTCGTCTTCAAGAATTGGTTTCAGCTGCTCAAGAACCCAATCGCGATCCAGTTGCTCTGGCGCATCCAAATAATCGTGTGCGACAGGGACATAAGCCGCAATACCTTCATCGATGGCAAATGACAAACCGACGAGGTTCGCCACCATGTAATCAAGGCTGTCCGTTTCGGTATCAAAGGCAAACAGCTCTGCCGCTTTGAGTTTTTCTAGCCACGCATTGAAAGAAGCTTCGTCCAAAATGGTTTCGTACTGACTGCGATCAATCGTTACCGCTGAGGTTTCCATTTCAGCATGCGAAGAAGATGATGATGCTTGCGCAGAGCCTGCAAGTTCAACCGCTTCGACAGTGCCTGAGCCGCCTTCAAGCAGTTCGTTCAACCAAGACTTAAACGTCAACTGACCATACAGTTTGATCAATTCGTCTTTGTTTGGCTCTGCTTTCAGTAGCGACTCTGGTGTTTCTTCCAGTTCCACATCCAGCTTGATGGTAGCCAGCTCATAAGACAGCATAGCGTTGTCTTTGTTGTCGACCAGCTTCTTCGCCATGGTTTTCGAACCGCGGAAACCAAGTGCCGCGATATCATCCAGATTTTCGTACAACTTAGTCAGGCCACCAATGCCTTGCAGCAAAGCGGTCGCCGTTTTGTCGCCCACACCCGGTACACCAGGGATGTTATCGACTTTATCGCCCATCAACGCTAGATAGTCGATGATCAACTCTGGCGGAATACCAAATTTTTCCACCACCCCTTCACGATCCATCACGACGTTCGTCATGGTGTTGATCAAGGTAATGTTGTCATCCACCAGCTGAGCCATATCTTTATCGCCAGTACTGATTAAAACAGGCATGCCTTGTTGCGAGGCTTGGTAAGCCAACGTACCGATGACGTCATCTGCTTCCACGCCAGGAACGCAGATCAACGGCAACCCCATCGCACGAATAACGTTGTGCAAAGGTTCAATTTGGCAACGCAGATCGTCCGGCATTGGTGGACGATTCGCTTTGTATTCTGAATACATCTCATCACGGAAGGTTTTACCCTTCGCATCAAACACCACCGCAATACGCTCAGACGCAAATTGACGCATCATACTGCGTAGCATGTTCACCACACCGTAAACTGCGTTGGTTGGGATTTCACCATTACTCATCGTGCCCGGGTAAGCGTGAAAAGCGCGATATAGGTAAGAAGAACCGTCGATAAGAATCAGCGGATTTTCAGGAATACTTGCCATAATTGTCTGTATCCAAATCAGTACTTAATAGATCTGCCTAGGATGCCATGACTGCTGATCCGAATCTATCTTGTTCGTTCGATCCAGATCGCGGAAATTTTCCGATTTATTCAAGAAAACCACCATCATCTGTGGATAACTCTGTTTATATAAATTATCCACAGATTGTACAATGATAGAAAAGACAAAAAAATACAAACATATATTATTGTTTTTAAAGGATTATTTTTAAACAAGGCGAGAAGATCAACGATCTTAAAATGATCATGTCATGTGGAAAAGTTACGGATAGTGACGTCAAATGGAAATCGTAGAAAAGAAAAAAGCGACCCAATTGGGTCGCCTAGCAGAAGTGGTAAAGCCAGTTCCATATCATGGCAGCTTAACCAAGAAGCTATAAATTACACTGGAAGCAATGTGAGCAATGTCGTGTCAAAAAGAATTCGTGCAAGTTCTTGGATAAATGTTTCATCACCTTCTCAACACCAGTTAATCAACTTCTGTTAATCAGTAATTCAACGTCCTTGTGAACTTTCCTCATTCCCTAAGACAGGATTAATAATAATGATTATCATTTAACAGTCAACAGTTAAATGAGAAAAAATCTCATTTATTTTCACATTGCTTTAATGAAATGCACTCTCGATTCACGAAGATTGATTTTTTCTTCAAACTTTTCAATAAGATAACCATTTCTCAACAACAATCTGAGCATGGCAGGAAATTGGTTTCGAGATTTCACTTTTAGTGTTTTATAACCTTGTTCTGCGACCCACTCTTCTTGAGCCTCTAACAACATCTGCGCGACTCCCTCATTTCGAGCTTGCGGCGCAACACCACCAAACCAACTATAGAAGGTGTCTTCATCCAGTTCGTAGCCGATTTTAAAACCGACAATAGCACCGTTTTTCTCAGCCACTAGGATTAGGCTGTTTTTGTCTCCAAGACGCTGTGACATCGAATCTAAGGTTTCTCCGTTGGCAAACTCTTTCACTCGAGTGACCACTTGAAGTGCCTCTTTCAACGTGCCTTCACGAATCAGCATTGTCATTGTTCTCTTCTCCAGAAATAAATATACCCAAGCACCTTGGATTTTTTGGGATATACAAGCCTTTTGTAATCCGCCTGAGGTTACTTGGGTATATGCAGACGAACAACTATTGTCGGTCTGGTTTTTCTCACTGAGCGATAATTACTCTTCTGTCGCTTCTCGAGCCATCTTTAGGTGCTGAGCGGCTTGTGCATTCTCTTCCGCTAACCACTCTGCAACGTCTTTTGCAAAGTAAGTCAGGATGCCATCGGCGCCCGCACGCTTAAAGCACAGTAGTGATTCCATTACTGTCTCGCGCTCTTTTAACCAGCCATTAAGAATCGCCGCTTTGTGCATCGCGTACTCGCCCGATACTTGGTAAGCAAATGTCGGAACTTGCAGCTCGGTTTTCACTCGGCGAACTACATCTAAGTATGGCATACCTGGCTTAACCATCACCATGTCTGCCCCTTCATTGATGTCCATTGCGACTTCATGCATTGCTTCATCAATGTTTGCTGGGTCCATTTGGTAGTTTTTCTTGTTACCACCTTTTAGATTAGACGAAGAACCGACGGCATCTCGGAATGGGCCGTAGTAGTTTGATGCGTATTTAGCCGAGTAAGCCATGATTTGAGTATGAATGTAGCCCGCTTCTTCTAGCGCAACTCGGATTGCACCGATACGACCATCCATCATGTCTGATGGCGCAACCACATCTGCGCCCGCTTCGGCATGAGACAATGCCTGCTTAACTAACACTTCGGTGGTTTCATCGTTCATCACATAGCCATCTTCATCAATGATGCCGTCTTGGCCATGTGTGGTGAACGGGTCTAGTGCGACGTCTGTAATCACACCGATTTGTGGCACGTGCTCTTTTAGTGCACGTACTGCGCGCTGAACCAAACCTTCTGGATTGTAAGCTTCGGTAGCGCATAAGCTTTTAGCGTCTTGGTTTACGACAGGGAAAAGCGCGATGGCAGGAACGCCTAGATTTGCAAGGTATTGTGCTTCTTCTAGCATTAAATCAATCGACAAACGCTCTACACCCGGCATGGATTCCACGCTCTCACGACGATCTTTACCCATAAGGATGAACATTGGGTAAATCAGATCATTCACGGAAAGTTGGTTCTCAGCCATCAAACGACGACTAAAATCGTGTTTACGTAAACGACGCATACGGCGTGCAGGGAATGGACCTTGAATTGATACAGACACCATTTTCTCCTTGTCTGGACGGTTATGATGATCAAATCATCTGGTGAACAAAATCATATCACTCTTGATGCACCTTGCGAGTGACAATCTGGAAAAAGGCGATGAAAAAAACTGAAAATGACCCAGCACTCACACTCAAGTATACTTCTCGTACCAAACGGACAAAGTACAGAGAAAGACCATGATCGATACCCACGCGCACATATACGCGAGCGAATTTGATAACGACCGCGATGAAGTGGTTGAGCGCGCCTTAACTCAAGGCATCACTAAAATTTTGCTGCCGAATATCGATCTGGACTCGATTGAACCGATGCTGCAGACCGAAGCAGCTTATCCGGAAGTGTGCCACTCAATGATGGGTTTGCACCCATGTTACGTTGATAGCAACGTTGATCAAACGCTAGAAATCATCCGAGGCTGGTTCGAAAAACACAACTTTATCGCCGTAGGCGAAATCGGCATCGACCTGTATTGGGATAAAACCCACCAAGCAGAGCAAGAGATGGCTTTCGTAACCCAACTCAATTGGGCAAAAGAGATGGATTTACCTGTGGTGATCCACACCCGCGATTCCATCGAAGAAACGCTGACTCTGCTTCGTCAAGAGCAAGACGGTCGCCTGCGTGGCGTGTTCCATTGTTTTGGTGGCAGCTTAGAAGAGGCGCGAGCAATTAACGAGTTGGGCTTCCACCTTGGTTTAGGCGGTGTATCGACGTTTAAAAACGGCGGCATGGACCAAGTCATTCCACACTTAGACATGCAATGGGTCATCTTAGAAACAGACTGCCCATATTTGGCGCCAGTGCCGCATCGCGGTAAACGCAATGAGCCAGCTTACACATCGCTCGTCGCGCAGCGAGTGGCAGACTTGCGTGGCGAAGAGGTCGCAACCATAGATGCTATCACCACGGAAAATGCAAAAAGCTTATTCAAGATTTAAGCAAGACAACAAACGCAACAAGCGACCACACTAGGTCGCTTTTTATTGCCTAAACGGTTGGGTGAACAGGCCAAACCTGAAACGACTCAACCAGCAATACTGTAGTGTTGATAGACATAACTATTAACTTGTAACCCTACCCACTTCGCATCATGCGTATTCCATCAGTACGCTTCTTGTGACTGTCCACAACTCGACACATTCTTTTCTTATACTGCTATTCGCCTACGTCTTAGCACAGGTGTAAAACAACATGAATACGGATATTGAAATGTGTACACATGGTGCTTACTTGCAACGCGTACCACGCAACTTTTTTCAAAAGCTGCTAGGCATCAAAGAAGTTTATGTCTGTACTAAATGTGGTTACGTATTGAAAGTTAAGTAGTTAGCCCAAAATAACAAACCAACCGCAACAAAAAAGCGGCTCATTTGAGCCGCTTTTTACTGTCTAAAAACTGAAGGATTACTCCTCTTCTTCCTCATCTTTACGAGTGTAAAAACGAGCAAAGAACAGACCAACCTCAAACAGTAAGCACATTGGGATCGCAAGTAACGTCTGCGAAATCATGTCTGGCGGCGTCAGCAGCATGCCGACAACGAACGCTGCCACAATAATGTATGGACGCTTCTCTTTTAGGTCTTGCGGCGTGGTCGCCCCAGTCCAACAAAGTAGGATGATCGCCACTGGCACTTCGAACGCAATACCAAACGCCATAAACAGCGCCAGCACAAAATCTAGGTAGCTCGAAATATCGGTCGCAAACTCAACCCCACCGAGAGAAATCGCAGTAAAGAAGCCAAATACCAGTGGAAATACCACGTAATACGCAAAGGCCACGCCACAGTAAAACAGCAACGAGCTAGAAAACAGCAATGGCATGATCAAACGACGTTCGTGCTTGTACAGACCTGGCGCAACAAAGGCCCAAACCTGATACAAAATAAACGGCACCGCAACAAATACTGAGGCGATAAGCGTCAGTTTTAGAGGGGTGAAAAATGGTGATGCCACATCGGTTGCGATCATCGTCGCGCCTTCTGGTAAACGTTCAACCAAAGGTGCGGAGATAAACTCGTAAATGTGGTTAGAGAAATAAATTAGCCCGACAAACACCACCAACACTGCCAAAATTGAACGCAGTAGTCGGTTGCGAAGCTCCAACAAATGACTAATTAAAGGCTGTGTCTGCTCGACGGTAGACATGGCAAACCTCTTATTAAAAATCAGATCAAAAAGGAGCTACCAGTCACTAGTAGCTCCTCCTAATGAGACTATTCGGCTTTCTTATCTGCCGCTGAAACCTTAATCTCTTCCACTTTTTCTGCACTTTCAGCCACTGGTTCTGCTTTTGCAGGTTCCGTTTCTGATTGCGCCTTATCAGCGTAAGGGCGGTTTACAGATTGCGCTGCTTTCTTCAATTCTTCGACCGAAGATTTGAGCTCAGGAGATAAATCTTCCATCCCCATTTGCTCAGCTTTGCGCAAGTTTTCTTGCAGCTCTTGGACTTTTAGCTCGTGCGACAATTCGTCTTTAACGCTATTTGCCATATTCTTAGCAGCACCGATAAAGCGAGACACGCTTCGAATAGCATGAGGCAAACGCTCCGGTCCAAGAACGACCAGACCAACAACAGATATTAATACCAGTTCCCAAAAACCGATATCAAACACGTTTTATGCCTGCTCTTTGTCTTTTTTAGTTTCAGGTGCAGCTTCTTTTTGCTGCTGTTTTTCTAAACTTTTTGGCTCGAAGTCTGCGTCTTTTTCATTTTTCGCAGAATCTTCATCGCTCATTGCTTTTTTGAAGCCCTTAACGGCACTACCTAGATCGCCACCGATGCCACGTAGTTTCTTAGTTCCGAATAGCAATACAACAATTACAGCAATGATTAGAAGTTGCCAAACACTGATACCACCCATTCTTTTTACCTCGGGTCTTTAAACAAAATTATTTCAAGAGTTTAACGTCTATTGACGATAAGCTCGCCAACTAAGCAGCCAAAATGTGACACCTGCGATACCGCTGGCCATCGAAAGCTGCTCATAAGCGTTATCCACCAATATTGCCGAGCATACGACTAAAGTGGCGCCAACGCCAAATAAAAACTTTCCTGTCGCCTGCTGGCGCTTACTTTGGCGATAACCTTGATAAAGCTGATCCATACGCTGGTTCATCGCTTTACCCTGTTTGAGGCTATCGTAAAGTAGCTCCGGCAGTTCCGGCAATTTCTCCGCCCAAAATGGCGCGCGATCTTTGATTGAATTAACCAAAGCTTGCGGGCCCACTTGATTCATCATCCATTCTTCAAGGAATGGCTTTGCGGTCTCCCACAAATCGAGCTGCGGATATAATTGTCTACCAAGCCCCTCAACGTACAGCAGCGTTTTTTGCAGCAGCACTAATTGAGGTTGCACTTCCATATTAAAGCGACGTGCGGTGTTGAACAGGTTCAACAGCACATGGCCAAAGGAGATCTCACACAGTGGCTTAGCAAAAATTGGCTCACACACAATGCGAATCGCGAACTCAAATTCATCGACATTGGTATCTGCCGGAACCCAGCCTGAATCAACGTGCAACTCCGCTACTCGGCGATAGTCACGATTGAAAAACGCGAGGAAGTTTTCCGCCAGATAACGCTTGTCTTCACTATTAAGTGTACCAACGATCCCGCAATCTAGCCCGATCCACATTGGGTTCTCTGGGTGTTCAGGTTTAACGAACACATTCCCGGGATGCATATCGGCATGAAAGAAACTGTCTCGGAACACCTGAGTGAAGAACACACTCACACCACGCTCCGCCAGCAACTTCATATTGGTGCCATTTGCTTCCAAGCCTTCAATATCAGAGACTTGGATGCCATATATTCGCTCAGAAACCATGACAGTTTCATTACTGAAGTCAGGAAAAACTTCAGGAACATACAATTCTTCGCTGCCTTCGAAGTTACGACGCAGTTGAATGGCATTCGCCGCTTCACGACGTAAATCGAGCTCGTCGAGCAAGGTTTTTTCGTACTCGCGTACGACTTCAACGGGTTTTAAACGACGTGCTTCAGGCATCGCTCCGGCGACTATACGCGCCATTCGGTGCATCAGTTTTAGATCTGAATCAATGACCGGGCGAATATCTGGACGGATAACCTTTAATACCACTTCTTGGTTAGTGTCTTTTAATCGCGCAGTATGCACCTGCGCGATGGACGCTGACGCCAGCGGTTTGATGTCAAACTCGGTAAACCAGTTCTCTAACGGCCCGCCTAACGCTTTTTCCATCTGCTGCTTGGCCAGCTCGCCGTCAAACGGGGCAACTTGGTCTTGCAACAGCGCCAGTGGATCGGCGATATGCGGAGGAAATAAGTCGCGGCGCGTTGACATCATCTGACCGAACTTAATCCACACTGGGCCAAGTTCTTGCAGCGCAAGACGTAAGCGTTCGCCAAGCGGTTTTTCTGGGTGTTGGTTCTTTATCCAGAATAGGCTCTTGCGCATCAATAATGGCGCTTTGGTCAGTTGATGATCGGGCAACAACTCATCCAAGCCGTATTCCAGCTGCACTTTGATGATGCGGTATAAACGCTTTAATTCTGCTGGCGTCATGGTTTCTCCAGCGCTGGCTTATCCGAACCAACTTTGCTCAATAGAGCATTGAGACGCGCTTCAACGCGAGAAGCTTGGCTGCGTACCTCATCCACTTGATCGCAAAAATACGCGACTTCCAATGGTGCGGGTGCCAATTTCCACTCTTCTGTGACCACTTGGGCAAGGTGACGCTGATGTTTTTCCGCTTGAGAAACGAAGAAACCACCCACGTTTTTGGTGCCTTGTACCAAAGTGTGTGCAACCACATCGCCTGTTACGCGAGATAACCACTCTTCAATGTCCGGTTTGCAATCGGTCATCAACTGAGAAAATTTCTGCGCCAGTTGAATATCACCTTCAAGTTCAAGCTTGTCTTGCTTAATCAAGCGAGTGATGTTGGCTTGGTCACGCAGCTCAGGCAGCACGCTCAAGTTCAACGAGAGATAGCAGTCAGGCTGACCTTCGTAGTTACCCAGCACATCAATCTGCTGACTGAAAACAAACGTCAGCGTCTTGTCGATTTCTTTGAGGTGAACTTGGATAACTTGGCCCTTGAGACGCGCTAAACGACGACCCAATGCAGGATCGTCTTTAATCAGTGTGTTCAGCGAAGTTTCAATGACAGCAGTGATAAGAGGTTCAAATGGCATGCCGTTAACCCTTAGAATTTGTAACCGCGGTGCAACGCCACAATACCACCCGTTAGGTTGTAGTATTTGGTGTTTTCGAAGCCAGCGTCTTGCATCATGCCTTCCAGAGTTTCTTGGTCTGGGTGCATGCGAATAGATTCAGCAAGGTAGCGGTAGCTTTCTGCGTCATTCGCGACCAATTCGCCCATTTTTGGCAATAGGTGGAATGAGTACGCGTCGTACACTTTTGATAGTGGTTCGAGAACTGGTTTAGAGAATTCCAAAACCAATAGACGACCACCTGGCTTGAGGACGCGGAACATTGAACGCAATGCTTTGTCTTTGTCGGTTACGTTACGAAGACAGAAGCTGATGGTGATCACATCGAAGTAATCATCTGGGAAAGGCAGCTCTTCTGCGTTTGCTTGTACGTAGTGTACGTTACCCACAATGCCGTTATCGCGCAGTTTGTCGCGGCCAACATTCAGCATTGAGTTGTTAATATCTGCCAGAACAACGTGGCCTTGGTCACCCACAATACGCGAGAATTTCGCGGTTAGGTCACCCGTACCACCACCTAGATCCAGAATGCGCTGACCAGGACGAGCGCCACTGCAATCGATCGTAAAACGCTTCCAAAGGCGGTGAATACCACCTGACATCAGGTCGTTCATGATGTCGTATTTCGCTGCCACTGAGTGGAAAACTTCGGCAACTTTGGTCACTTTTTCTTCTTTCGCCACTGTGGTGAAACCAAAGTGGGTCGTTTCGTTCTCTAACGCTGTATTGGATTGCAAGCTTGTGTCCGTCATTCTAATTCCTCTTGGGCAGCACTTGTTCACTACAGGGCGTTTGCTGACAATGAAAGTCGCCCTCTGTACTGCGGGCGATTAGTTTACTTTATCCTCAGCCGGATGTCTTTCTACTAACGATTCATTTGGTGATTCATTTTCTGAAAATGCATCACTTTGCGCCAACTGCGCAAGGTCAGAAGAAATCGGTCGTTTGATTTCAACCCCCAACTGCCTAAAGCTTTCTGCTTGACGAATCACGTTGCCACGGCCTGTCGCCAGCTTGTTCATAGCGCCTTGATAGGTTTGGTTCGCTCGGTCTAATGCGCCGCCCAACCCTTCCATGTCGTCGATGAATAAACGCAGCTTGTCGTACAGTTTGGTGGCGCGCTGGGCGATCAATTTGGCGTTTTCATTCTGACGTTCGTTGCGCCATAAATTGTCGATGGTGCGCAGTGCCACCAGCAACGTGGTTGGGCTAACCAAGATGATGTTTTGCTCCATCGCATCTTTGATCAAGCTTGGGTCGGCTTGAATCGCCACTTGAAACGCCGGCTCTACCGGAATAAACATCAGCACATAATCGAGACTTTGGATGCCTTTGAGCTTGTGGTAATCCTTCATGCTTAAACCTTTGATGTGCGCACGCAGTGCGGTGAGGTGAGCACTTAACGCGCGGTCGCGTTCAGCATCCGTTTCGGCATTAAAGTAGCGCTCGTACGCCACCAATGCCATTTTCGAATCGACCACCACTTGCTTGTTTTGTGGCAAATGCACAATCACATCCGGTTGGTAACGCTTACCCGCTTCGCTCTGTAGGTTCACTTGCGTTTCGTACTCGTGCCCTTCGCGCAGCCCCGATTCGGCTAAAACGCGCGCCAACACCACTTCACCCCAGTTACCTTGCTGTTTGTTATCGCCTTTGAGCGCTTGGGTCAGGTTCACGGCTTCTCGAGTCATTTGTTCATTGAGGCGTTGCAGATTTTTCAGCTCATGCACCAGCGTATGACGCTCTTTAGCTTCTTGGCTAAAGCTGTCGTTGACTTGCTTTTTGAAACCTTCTAACTGCTCTTTTAACGGTGACAACAACCCTTCTAAACTTTGACGGTTTTGCAAATCGACTTTCGCGGTTTTCTCTTCAAACAGTTGATTGGCAAGGTGCTCAAACTGTTGTTTCAGACGCACTTCGGCCTGCTCTAAAATTTGCAGTTTTTCCGTATTAGCCTGATTCATTTGCTCGTGGCGCGCCTGCTGCTCACGAAGCTGCGTTTCCAAACGGGATTTTTGTTCACGCATTTGGCCCAGCTCATCAAAATACTGCTGACGTTCTTGTTTGACGGCTTCGAAGTAACGCAATTTCTCCATGGCCGCCATCAACTTGCCGTGTGATTGGCGCACTTCAAAGGCCGCTTTATCGCGCTCGTTGTCGAGTTCATCCAACTCTTGCTGCGCATCGGCAAGGCTTTGCTTTACTTGTTCAAGCTGTTGTTGATGAAGCTGTTTTTCTGACACCAACTGCTGTTCGAGTAGTTGAGTTTGAGTAATAAAGCGCTGCTTTACCCACCAACCCACGGCGACACCGCTCGCTGTCGCGGCAAAAAGAGAAGAAAGAATGAGAGATTGATGCTCAAGAATCCATTGCATAATAGCGAGTTAGCCTATGTTTTATATCTTTATCAATGGTATTTAGACACTGGATAAATGTCCAGTTTGTTGGATGAAAAATCCTCGCATACACTAGGCACTCCGTACAACATACTCACTCCCGCTCACTCTTTCAGCAAAGAGCGGCACATCATCACACAGAGGCATCATGAACGAGCGTCGTGCCCTAGGATTTGGGCTCTCAGCAGTATTACTTTGGTCAACGGTTGCAACCGCATTTAAACTGACATTAGCGGAATTTACGCCGATCCAAATGCTGTGTATCGCCAGTATGGTTTCTGCCATCGCGCTTACGATTGTGTGCGGTGTGCAAGGTAAATTAAACCAGCTAAGTGCTACTTTTCTCTCTAATCCTTGGTACTACTTGCTGCTTGGTTTGATCAACCCGTTGGCGTATTACTTGATCCTATTTAAAGCGTACGATTTGCTGCCCGCTTCTCAAGCGCAGGCCATCAACTACAGCTGGGCCATTACGCTCACCCTGATGGCAGCGGTGTTTTTGGGGCAAAAGATTCGTGGCAAAGATTGGATAGCGTGTGGATTCAGTTACCTCGGCGTGATCGTGATTGCAACGCAAGGCAATGTGCTTGGCATGCAGTTTGAGAGTCCGCTTGGCGTTGGCTTGGCACTGCTGTCGACGTTACTTTGGGCGGGTTACTGGATTCTCAACACCAAAAACAAAGCCGATCCGGTGGTGGGTGTTTTGCTGGGCTTTTTGGTCGCGATCCCATTCACCATCGCTTTAAGTTGGTACGAAGGCGCAAGCTGGCAAGCTATCTCCACCAAAGGCTGGGCGGCGGTGACATACGTCGGCCTGTTTGAGATGGGAGTGACATTTGTGCTGTGGTTGAGCGCCTTGAAGCTAACCCAAAATACGGCGCGCATCAGCAACCTGATCTTCGCTTCGCCATTTATCTCGTTGATGTTGCTGGCGACCATTATTGGTGAAAAAATCCACCCATCGACGCTGATTGGACTTGTCTTAATCATCAGTGGTTTGGTCATCCAACAGGTGACTTGGGGTAAAAAAGCCAAGGCGGCGAACGCATCGCAATAGTTGGTCATGCCCGAAAAACTTAGGACAATATGAAAACGGAGAAATGAAATGAGTTGGATAAAAAAGAGAGCTCGCTAACATTTTATTGATCGAAAGTGCCTTCAGTCGCTTGGAATTGTTCAAGCGTTGGATACGATATAACCAAAGCCCAGCCGCCAAACACGGCGACATTCCTATAAATATTTGTGGGCACTTCAGGATACTTTACTAATTATGTTTCGCTTCGCTATTCCTTCACCGTTGATGACTGACTGGCAACACGCTCTGCAGCAATGCTGTGATGCCACTCAAGCTCAGGGACAACTTTATACCCTGAGCTACACCAAACAATGGCTATCCAGTGAGGTATCCACCTCGCCACAAAATCACCGCGCCATTGTGGCGATGATTGAGCAAAACTGCGCGCAATTTTCCGCGCCGCACTTTGACGTAGTTTGCTCACAATTTGATGATAAAAACCTGAGCCTGTGCCCAGTATGGCTACCGAATGAGGAGCTGTTTGCCGTTGTGACGTTGACGCACTCAACGCAGCAAAAGCAAACCGTTTCTGCGTGGCTGAACGCACTGGCAGGCCGCATCAGTTTTGATGTTAGCCAGCATTATCATCAAGAGCTCAAACGTCATCACTCACACGCCAACAAGCCACTACCAACGCTGCAAGAATTCATCGATTGTCTGGATGACCACATCTGGATCAAAACCACCGACGGTCTGTACGCCATGACTAACCGCAGCGTGGAACAGGCGTGGAAAAAGTCTAACGATGACATCGTCGGGAAGAACGACTTTGACCTTTTCAGCGCCGAACGCGCGGAAAAATTCATTGATGCCGACCGATTAGTGGTCGCCACTGGCACACAGAACATCGTTGAAGAGTGTCGCCAAATTGATGAAAACAACAACCCAACTTGGCTGGAAACCATCAAATCACCGGTACGAAATCAGGCCGGTGACCTGATCGGCATTTTGGGCATGACGCGCAACATCACCCGTCGCAAGATGGTGGAAACGCAATTGTCGTTAGCGTCGAAAATCTTCAACAACTCGCAAGAAGGCATGGTCATTACCGACAGCAATGCCAACATCATTGATGTCAACAACGCGTTCTCGCAGATCACCGGATTCAGCGCCGAAGAAGTGATTGGGAAGAACCCCAACATCCTCCGCTCTGGACACCATGATGATGCTTTTTACCAACAACTTTGGCAGCAACTTGAAACCAAAGGTCAATGGAAAGGCGAGTTTATCAACCGCAAACGTGATGGCAGCATTTACCCGCAATTAGCCACTATTAGCGCGGTAATGGATGACAAAAACCACCTAATTAACTACATCTGTGTGTTTGAGGACATCTCAGTGCGCAAAGCGCACGAAGAGAAACTGCAACGCATGGCGTTTTATGATCCGCTGACCAACTTGCCCAACCGAACCCATTTGATCAGCTTGCTGGAACAGCACATCGAGATGGAACAACCTTTTGCTACGTTGTTTCTTGATATCGACCACTTTAAGCACATTAACGACAGCATGGGCCATTTCTGTGGTGATCAACTGTTGTCGAAACTGGCGGTTCGCCTGCAAGACATTTTGCACCTGAACGCGAATGTGGCTCGCATCGGTGGCGATGAATTTGTCATCGTACTGCCGGACATTGACGGCGATTCTCCGTTACTCGAAACGTTAAGCTCGATTTTGGGTGTGTTCCGCCGTCCGTTCGATCTGGCAAATCACGATTCGCTGCGGATCTCCACCAGCATCGGTATCGCACTCTACCCGAACGACGGTCAAGACAGTGAAACGCTGCTAAAAAACGCCGACACCGCAATGTATCTGGCGAAGAAAAATGGCCGTAACGGCTACGCGTTCTACTCTCCGGATTTAACTGACAAATCGGTATCGCACGTCCGTATTCAATCTGCGCTGCATGAAGCAATAGAAAAAGAACAACTGCATTTGGTGTATCAGCCGCAATACAACCTCGCGCAAAACGCAATTATTGGTGTGGAAGCCTTGGTACGTTGGGAACACCCAGAATTTGGCTTAGTGCCACCTGCGGATTTTATTCCTATCGCAGAGAAGACTGGCTTGATTCAAAGCATCGGCGAATGGGTACTCAAAGACGCCTGTTTACAAGGGACTGACTGGCTGGCGAGAGGCGTTCAATTTGGCAAAATTGCAGTCAATGTATCGGCACTTCAACTGCAACAGTCACGCTTCATCAACAAGCTCAAAACCATCCTTCGTGAAACGGGATTCCCGGCGCATCGCTTGGAGCTGGAAATTACCGAAAGCTTTTTGCTCATCGATCCCAAACTGGCCATCGCATCGCTAAATCAGCTGTGTGAACTCGGAATCGAGATTTCGTTGGATGACTTCGGCACAGGCTATTCTTCGCTGTCGTACCTCAAAGGTTTGCCAATCAACAAACTGAAAATCGACCGCTCGTTTGTCAGTGATGTGCCTAACGACAACGACAGCAACGCCATTGTTAACGCCATCATTGCGATGGGCACTACGCTTTCACTCAAAGTCGTGGCGGAAGGCATCGAAACGCCAGAACAAGTGGCTTACTTGGTCGACAAAGGTTGTATCTACGGTCAGGGATATTTATTCAGCCCACCCGTTGCGGCGGAAAAGTTATTTAACTAAGCACAACGTTCAATACACTGGCAACTTTGCGGTTAGATGTTCGTCGAACCGCAAAGCGCCAAACGATCCGCTAAAATGTTGATGCACACCAACAGCGGCACGCCAATCAACAGCCCCATTCCGCCCCACAACCAACCCCAAAAGACCAGCCACATAAAGATGACTAACGGGTTGAGGTTAAACCGCCTCCCTAGCAAAGTTGGGGTGACAAACTGACTCTCGATTAAATTCAGCAACAGATATATCGACACCACTGTCAGCATAAAACTGACCGAATCTAACTGCAGATACGCAACAAAACCAAAGCTCACCATCGACATCACTGGTCCCAAATACGGTGCGAAATTCATTACCCCAGCAAACGCACCCCATAGAAATGGGTCTTCAAGACCGAGGACAAAAAACACCAATCCTACACACAAGCCTAAACCCGCATTGACCAAAGTAATGGTGCCGATGTAGCGCGATAAATCTTTCTGCAGAGCCTGCACCAACTCCACCGCTTGACGCTGTTTCGAAAAACCACGCAAACGCGATACCGATTTACGAAACAGACTTCGACCATGATTAAGCATGAAATACACCATAAACAGCACAATCATCGCCTGAGTTAACAGCGTTGGTGTGGTGGTCGCGAGCGCTTTCAGCAGAGAAAACACCGTGTTGTTGCCCATCTCGTCAATGTTCATGTCACTGGCGATCTCAAGCGGCGCGTTCATGTGCTCTGACGACGCTTTGGTCACTTCATTCACTTCTTGCGAAACGTTTTGGGCGATGCTTGGCAACTCAGCCCACCATTGTTTCGCGGGTTCTGATATCGCCGCTAAACCGAGTATTGAAACACTCACCAATAACGTCAACGTCACCACCACGGTTATCGTGCGTGGCAGGCCTTTGTCTTCAAAATAATTGATCAGCGGGCTAAACAGCAGTGCCACGAACGTACTTATCACCATAGGTAACAGCACCGGTTTGGCGAAGTAGAGCGCAGGAACAAGCAATAACACCAGCAGAGACACGCCAATCACGGTATTGATGGGAAGGTTTAATTTTCCATTCATGCGCGTCCTCTACTGATGAGGTGGTAAATCGGATGGTTGAGCCGCTTCTTCACCAGCTTCTTTTGAGGATACAGCAGACGATGAAGAAGATTTGGCTAGCTGGCCACTCAAATCCATCGCGCCATTGAGCAGCAAACTGATGGAGGAGAGAGATGACGTGACGCGAGACAGTCGCCCAGCTTTCGCAACAGCAATCGCGGCAAAAGCGCTCAACCCAAGCGCAGTCCACGGGTTTTCTTGCACGAATCGGTTCGAGGTAAATTTGAGGGTTTGCTTATCCAGCAAGCATTGCTCCAAAGCCGCTTTACCCTCGATGCGTTTTATCTGCATGGCTCGGTCGAGTTTGGTTAGAGAACGCATGCCAGCCCTCCTGCAATTGGTCGGTTGTATTTTTGAAACCAAGGAAGTGCGTCAGCCGCTTCTGCCACCACGCCAACCCAACTAGCGCTAGACCTAACGACACAATAAACACGCCAACACTTAGCAGTAGTTGAGCGGTAAAGTGGTACGTCACTACACCCGCAGCCAAACACACACTGAAGATAAACAGCACCGACAGCAGCGTAAAAATGATGCTGAACATCACGATTTGGCGCGCAGCCGCCACGTTGACTTTCATCTCTAGCAAAAACAAATCCAACGTCGAGCCCGACCACGTTCGCAGTGACGTCGAAAGGTCGTCAATCTGTGACAAAATGGCTCGTAGCCCATTAATGGCTTGTTCAACTTCCTGATTTTTAGCCCCATTTAGGGCTCGGCTACTGTCTGCAGTAGCCGAGCCTTGGCGCTCATTGATGGTATGCTCGGAGTCATTCATAAAACTCTTCCTTCATGATTAGAGCGAAATGTAAGGAACAGGCTTATTTGATGAGCTTAGAGACCGCCCAACCTGCCAGGAATGCACAACCGATACTCAACAGCGGGCGCTCTTTAATAACGTTTTCAGCGGATTTGGTCGCTTGCTGAATGCTCTCCGCGCCGACTTCCAGCTTCTCTTTGGCATGTTCTTTCATGGCGCCAACCGCTTCTGAAGTGGCTTGCTCTGCAAGGTGGTACGCCTCTTCAAAATGCTCTTGAGGTTTAACTGCGCTTTCTTTTGTATTAGCCATAACTAGCCTCCGTTGATTGAGATTACCTTGGATTAAACGGTTGTGATTCCGCTGAGAAGTAATCTAATAAAAGTGAATTCTTTTCGTTTCCTCGTGAGTGGTATTGCGATTACTGTGCCAAGTTAATAAGTCATTGTTTTTATTGAAATAGAATTTAAATAACTCCTATCGTTGCAAAATGACCTGTAATTATTTCCTTTGAATGGATTCTTATTTGTAATTTTTTCTTATTCCCCACAAGCAATCACGCGCAATTAATAACCACCACCATGCTTACTCCTTATATTATCTGGCATCTCTCACACTCAATATTCATGGCATACAAAATGCTAGATATAAAATGCCACATGAAAAATATTGTTCATATTTAATGGCTAAGGCATCGCAATATAAGTTGCGCTTAAGCACTGCAATAAAGTAACCGCAGTAAAATAAAGGAGAAGATATGAGAAATGAAAACATCGCCTCAATCATTGAGCTTATTCACAGCGGTAATGATATTTACAAGAAAGCGATTGATAACATCGACAACACATCGCTAAACCATGTATTGCAGGATCTGGTTCATGTACGAGAACACGCCGCATTAGAGTTGAAACCTTATGCGATTGCGAATCCTCAAACTGCCGACGACACGCCCGTGTCTTACACCATCAAGGCACGCGAAGTATACAGTGATGTCATGAAAGAAATGTCGTCAGACAAAGAATCGATGTACTTGGAACAGCTCGAAGGCGTGGAAAGTAAGGTATTGAAAGAGATCGAAAACGTCATCACCGCGCAGCCAGAGCAAGCAGATAACGCCGTGCTACTCAAAGTGCGCAGTGACATCAAAAGCTGTAAAGAAAAACTCAGCAATATTAGCCTGATCAGCTAATCGATAAATAACCCTAAAAAGAATGGTCAACATTATTGGCCATTCTTATTCAGAACCATTGATGAATATTCACACATACCAAAGCATAATGCTGAAATACTGAAAAAGAGGTCAGTATGACATTGAATAATACGCGAGTAAGGGAATTACTCATTAAAATGGCGCACCATCGCCAAACGTGTTTACCGCTTGTCGATCCTCATTCACATATGAATATTGCTCGATCAGCCTATCGGTTCGTTAAAATAGAAAAAGTGATGATCAAAAAAATGGTCGATCTATTTTTTGATCAAAATGGCGACGACTTTATCGCAGAACACGCCAACAAAACGGGAATTGCTACTCTCGGTAATTATAAAGAGATGCATTTTATGAATGCGCAATTACTGAATGAGTTAAAGCAGCTCCTCCGAGAGTTGGATGATGCCAACTTAACAGCGCTGATCTCGTACTGGGTGGCGGCGTTACAAGTCGAAAACGACGAGCTGGAAAAACATTTACCCCAAGGTGAGTAGCTCTGCTCACCTTTTTCCTTCGTTTACCTTCTCTATTTTTACCCTTCTATCTGTTGCTTTGTCTATTCTACGCATCGACCAACACAGACTTTACTTACTTTCTGCATCTATTCGCATCCACCATTAGTCGACGTTCGATATAAAAAAAACGCATCACAAGTGATACGTTTTTTGCGTCGTTGTTTGTATTCGACTCTACTCGCAGTCGTCTTCACCGACGTTAACTGGGAACAAACACATTAAGCGACTGAGGACGAATCTTGATCTCTAAACGACGGTCAGAATAGAGTTCACCGTCGATGACGTAGTCAATCGGCTTATCCGCAGTAATCGTTACCCCTGTCGCGCTCGCGTACTGAAACAGATTCGACTCATCCTGCGCACCGACGCTGGTTAATGTTAGATCCGACAACGCCACCAGGCGTCCACCCAGCGACTGAGTGTTATCAAGGTAGGTAATGTGCAGTTTCCCATCATCTGGCTGCGGCGCGCCGCCACCTTGCGCTAACACGGTACTAAATGGCGCGATGTTGGCCACGACGAAGCTGTGCACGTCCATCTCCTGACTCTCCCATCCTTGTTCACTCGCCGCTTTCCCTTCGAGGGTTACTTGCAGAGTTTGCACCTCTTCGGAAATCACAGCGTTAAAAAAGCCCGTTAAATACGCCAGTTGCCCAAAAGCATTTTTCTCTTCACGATGCGCGTGTTCAATCATCTTCTGTTCCAAGCCAATACCCAGCACCAACAGAATCAAACGCTGATTACATTCTGCGGTATCTATACGTTGGCAATGACCTGCGAGAATGGCTTCACACGCTTTTTCCACCGGTGATAACTTCACGCCGATACCATACAGCACGTGGCACAGCGCATTCGCCGTGCCCAACGGTATGATGCCGAGCTTGATGTCCGTGCCGACCAATTGGCTCGCCACTTCAGTCACCGTGCCATCGCCACCAGAGACAATCACCTGATTCACACCACTTTGTTTAGCTTGCAGTGCGAGGCTTTCTGCACTGGTGGTTTCGTCCGTTTGGCGAATGCTGAGACGATATTTTTTGGTCAACTCACGAATCACATGTTGTTCGTATTGCTGCCATTTCCCACCGCCCGCGACAGGGTTCACCACCATCCAGGTCGGCTCATCGAGTGCTAGCACACCTTTCTCACTGATCGCGCGCAGGGTTTTGATCTGCAGATTATTGAGCCTTGCAGTACTGCGCACGCGGTTAATTTTCTGCATCACCGATTCCACCGAGAGCGACGGATCTTTACTCAGTAAATAAGCCGCCACCACAAACACCGAACGGCCACGCCCAAGTGCGCAATGCACAACCACAGAGCGCCCGCAGGCGATTTGGGTATCAATCCAATTCATCGCATGACGTAAACGCTCCAAGGTCGGCGCTTTATGATCCAGAACGGGAATAGAAAGGTAGTTGAATTGCTTGTCAGTCATGGCGCTTTCTAAACCTGCGAACTCCGCCGTAACATCAACAATGCAGGAAATGTCGTGAGAGTCGAGAAACGCCAAATCGCTCGGGAATAAGCGCCGGGAAAGGTAAAGATTTTCGCTGACTTGTTGAATGGGAGGGACAGTATCGCGCCGTCTCTCCCAGGCGTTGTAGGCTTTCGCCCCGAGTAAGAAAGGAATGAATGCCCATCGAATCCACCAGACAATTTTTCCGTCTTGGCTTTTTCTAAAGATGGATGGGAAATCAAATAAATAAGCCGCACTGACTAACGCTAAGGAAAGCGAAACCCAAAGCAGCAGTAAACTCACTACGATTTGAGGTATGTAGATAGCAGCGAGCAACGCAACCAGCGCGCCAAGTAGATAATATTTGACGATGAACATTCGACCTCCTTAATCCTTATCGATGGGATAACGCTTAGCTGGCCATCTCTTCGATATAGTCATTGGCCAACTGCTGTTTTTGTTTATCGGACATCACCTTGCCTGCCATTTGGAAAAAGCGTTGCTCTTCCTCTTCCAGATGGTGCAGTACATTGTGGCGCAGTGTTTTCATGTGCGTAAGCCAAGCGGGCGAGCTCCACGCGGTATCATCCAACTGAGCGATCACTTTGTCGATGGCGTGGTGCTCAGCAATACCGTGACGTGTCATATCGATCGTCTTATCGCTCTCAATCAGCGGTGCGTAAAAGTAACGCTCTTCAGCGGCGGCATGTTGCTCAAGCTCGTGCTTTAGGTCGCGATAAAACTCTCGACGAGTTGGGGAATCTCCGGATGTTTCCATCAGTGCATCCAGCAAAAGGCGCTGTTTTTCATGACTTTCTTTTAGCACATCGAATATGTTCTTCATCTCTGACTCCTTATCGGATTAAGAATAGTTGGTAAAACAAAGGGCGGTTATCACGCCGCCCTTTTTTGCTGTTGGTGGATGAGGTGAACGCTTAACAATCTTTGTCTTCCGCGTTCAGATTCTCTTTAAGGTTTTCACAACCATCTTCAATGGCGTTTTGCGCTTCTTCCGCAGTCTCATCCAATTTTTTGCCCGCTTTTTCCATTGGCCCTTCATCACTACACGCCGCTAAAGCAAATACCAAACCAAATACTGCGGCGATACGATAAATAAATGACGTAACTCGCATGCTAACTCCTATCTATTTACGTTTTTCTTTCCAAGTATCACAAATACTATTGATACAATTAATGACAACAGGAACAGATAAAATATCACTTGCGCGACAGCTGCGGCGGCACCGGCAATACCACTAAATCCGAGCACCGCTGAAACGAGAGCCAAAGCAAGGAAAATAAACATCCAACGAACCATGGTGTTGTCTCCTTATTTTTAAAGTGAAAGCTCAATATTAGTTATTACTGAACAACTTCAATCTTATCGACAACCTTATTTACATCGTTGGTATTATTTGCAATCGATAATGCCAGATCGTGCTCGGCATCTGAGTTCACTTTACCGGTTAAGGTTACGGTTTTATTTTCTGTGGTGACATCAATGTCTGTACCACTAACGCTGGTATCCATCAGTAAACGAGTTTTCACAATAGTAGTAATTTTTGAATCCGTTAATGCAGCAAATGTATCAGAATCGGCATCTTGTTTATTTTCACTCACTACCGTTAGCTCGTTATTTACTTTTTTCACACCATCAAGGCCTGAAACCAACTCTTCTGCCAGCGACTTTTCCAAATCGTTATTGACCGAACCTGTCAGCGTAACCACCTGATTTTCAACATCAGTGTTGATATCAAAAGAGTTCAGGTTGCTGTTAAGCAGTAAGGTGGTTTCTGCTTTACCATCTAGCCAAGCGTCCATGGATTCTTTTTCCCATTTATCACTGGCTAATACTGCGGTAGATGACGTTGCAAGAACTGAAGTAAGTACAATTTTAGCTGCGATGTTATTCATGGTAATTCTCCTATATTGACGTTGCAGTTCTAATAGAGCAAAGCATGTGCCAACTTTATAAGTAACTATTTTTAAAGCGTTTATTTTAAAACAGCCGTTATATTTAAGATGAGAGAGAAACCATTCGTGAATAATTTACACAGAAGAAATGTAATTTTTAATCATTGAAGAAGAAAAGATAAATAGAGAAGAAATAACATCTCATCCTTTCGTTTATTTTTGTACGCAAAAACCATCAAGAGAGATTAATTTCTAAGGATTACAATTCCACACAACAAATAAGGAAAGAAAAACGATGTAGATATATAGTTTGCTGTTGATCTCACTATATTAATAACCAACCAGATTCTAAACAGACTTTGACAATATTTTGTCTTGTACAGCTTAAATAATACACGTACATTGTTTCTGTTATAGTGAAGAGGACATTTCTATGTCACTGCCAAGCCTGTTTCTAAGAATACAAGACCCCGCCCTCAAAGAGGCTATCGCTTCTTGTCAGGAATTACATAAGTTCCGTTTGTATGACACAGAAACGGACGATGATTGGATTGATCACTTCGTCGACGTTCAACCGGATGTCGCGATTGTCGAAGTGGCACATTTCACTCACGCTGATTACCAGCGACTTTCCGATATCGAAGCCATTTACGACATGGACTTAATCATCATCAGTTCAGGCGCGCCTAACGAGAACCTCGATAAACTGATGAACCTAGGTGCCATTTTTCACTACAGAAAACCCGTCGATCTCACCATCCTGTCTGATACGCTGACCGAAGTGAGCCAGTATTATCAACACAAGCAGGAGCAAGGACGTAAAGTCGCCACCAGCGATTTGGATCAGTTTGGTTTGCTAGTTGGCTCATCTTCTCCGATGCACCAGCTGTACCGCATGATCCGCCGTGTCGCAAAAACCGAAGCCAACGTATTGATTGTCGGTGAAAGTGGCTCAGGCAAAGAGCTTGTGGCGCAAACCATCCACCTCGCCAGCGAGCGTAAGCAGCAACCTTTTATTGCCATCAACTGTGGTGCCATTAGCCCAGAACTGGTCGATAGCGAACTGTTTGGCCACGAAAAAGGCGCATTCACCGGTGCGAACAAAAACCACCAAGGGGTATTTAAGCAAGCCGAAGGCGGCACGCTGTTTTTGGATGAAATTACGGAGATGCCGATCGAGCATCAAGTGAAACTGCTGCGTGTGCTAGAAACTGGCGAATACCGCCCAGTGGGCAGTAATATCGTCCACATCGCCAATACCCGCATCGTCGCGGCGACCAACCGCGATCCTAAAGTCGCGATCGAAGAACAATTTCTGCGTGAAGACCTATTTTTCAGGCTATCGCACTTTCCGTTAACCGTTCCACCATTGCGCGAACGTGGCGGAGACATCGTCGGATTAGCCAAACACTTTATTGCGCACCGCAACGCTAACGAATCCAAAACCAAGACGATTCTCGACTCGGCAATCCAAAAAATCGCCATGCACGATTGGCCTGGCAACGTTCGAGAACTCAAGCACACCATCGAGCGTGCGTTCATTCTCGCCGACGATACCATTAAAGATGAACATCTGATTTTCGATACGCCGCCACTGGAAACCGGTACTCGATTAGAAGATATGGTGCCTGCTGGCGTATCGTTAGAAGAGCTGGAAAAAGCCGCTATTCTCAATACGCTTGAAGAGAATCAAGGCAACAAAACGGAATCGGCTCAGGAGCTGGGTATCAGCGTTAAAACGCTGTACAACAAGCTCGAAAAGTATCAAGACGAGTAAACACACCGCAAATAGCAAAAGAGCACTGAATTCAATTCAGTGCTCTTTTTCATCGTCTCTTTCTATCTTTGCGTGCCTATCTTTACGTGCAGCGCTGGATTACACCCACTGACCTGCCACAAAGCCACTCGACCAGCACCATTGGAAGTTATAGCCACCTAACCAACCGGTAACGTCCATCACTTCTCCGATGAAGTACAAGCCTTTGATGTTTTTACATTCCATGGTTTTAGAAGACAGGTGATCGGTATCCACGCCGCCTAGTGTCACTTCCGCCGTACGGTAGCCTTCGGTGCCATTAGGTGCGATTGACCAGTTTTCTAAACGCTCCACCACGCTAGCAAGCTCTTTCGGGTTGAACTGCTTGAGAGGTTTGTCCATCAGCTCTTTACGTTCAATCAGCACTTCCACTAAACGCTTTGGCAGTACTTTTGCTAAGGTATTCTTTAGCGATTGATTTGGATGTTTCTCAAGGCTGCGCTCGAGCAGCAGAGCGATGTCTTCGTTAGGAACTAAGTTGATAGAAACTTTCTGACCCGCTTTCCAGAAAGAGGAAATTTGCAAAACCGAAGGGCCCGATAAACCGCGGTGAGTAAACAACAGCGCTTCTTTGAACATGGTGCCGTCTTCGGCGGTAATTTCCGCAGGCACAGCAATGCCAGACAGTTCAGCAAAATCTTCTTTGTCTTCTTTGTGCAGCGTAAATGGCACAAGTCCCGCCGTAGTAGGGATTACTGGCAGACCAAACTGCTCAGCCACTTTGTAACCAAATGGCGTCGCGCCCAGTTTTGGCATGGAAAGGCCACCGGTCGCAATCACCAAAGATTCGCACTCAACAGGCTCAGTACCCGCGTGCAGACGAAAGCCTTCTTCGGTTTTCTCAATGGTGTGCACATCGCATTGGTAACGCTGTTGAATGTTTGGCATGTCACACTCGGCCAGCAGCATCTTCACAATGTCTTTGGCGGTAAAGGCATCGACACAAAACAATTGGCCGTGGTCGCGCTCTTCAAACTCGATGCCGTGTTTGCTGACCATGGAGATGAAGTCCCAGTTGGTGTATTGCGACAGCGCCGATTTCACGAAGTGTGGGTTTTGGCAAAGGTAGTTGCTGGCTGATACGTCGTAGTTGGTGAAGTTGCAGCGGCCACCACCAGAGATAAGGATTTTACGTCCTGGCTTTTTGGCATGATCCAGCACAAGCACACTGCGTCCGCGCTTGCCTGCTTCTGCAGCACACATCAAACCCGCGGCTCCCGCGCCAATTACAACAACATCAAATTTCTTACTCATCGGTCGCTCTTAGGCTCTATCCAAAATCCAAAACAATAAAAAAGGATGTGCTTATTGCACATCCTTGCTTTCTAAGAGCGCCATTCTACCGACAAATGTCGAAAGGGAAAAGCGCTTAAATTCCAAGCATCGCCTAGTACGGCTTAGCTGGAAAGACCTACAAGATGAAGGCCGCCAGTAGGGTAACACCAAGCAACGCGGTTGATAGCACAAACAACTCACGCACCCGTTCACACTTGCCTGTGAATATCTCATCATGGTGATGGTGATACTCTTTGCTTTTAATGTAGTGGAACAAACGCACCTGTTTGGTGACGTTACCGTGAGTGGTGAAGAAACCATTGCCATCCACTTGTTGATACAACAATGGGTGCGCTTCACGCATGATGTAAATAAGAGAACGAAGAGCGGTGAGATAACGGATCATATTGACCCCCGTTACTACCATTAGCGCAAATAAGATTGTGTCTCCACTGATCATCTTTTCCTCCCTACATCTTCAACAATGCTCAAGAGAAAAAGACGATCAATGCTTCGTCTTTTAACCGCTACTTATCGCGTTGAGAACGCTTTACGCAGCTGGAGCACCCATGATTGAAGATGAACCTTCTTTCGCCATTTGAGCTAGATCTTTGTCGATGAAGAACAATGCTTTGCCGTCCTCACCAACCAATTCGATCTTATCTAAAATCCCTTTAAACAACTTCTCTTCTTCGTGCTGTTCTGACACGTACCACTGTAGGAAGTTAAACGTTGAGTAGTCTTGGCTTGTAAATGCAACATGCGCCAATTTATTGATTTTTTCCGTGATCATTTGCTCATGTTCGTAGGTTTCACGGAAAACATCACCTAGGCTTGCGAAATCATGTTTTGGTGCTTCAATCGCGCCTAGGATAGGCATTGAGCCAGTTTCACTCACATACGTGAACAGGCGTTGCATGTGCTCCATCTCTTCTACGGCGTGTGCACGTAAAAATTCAGCCGCACCTTCAAAACCTTTGTCTTCACACCAAGCACTCATTTGTAAGTATAGATTGGATGAGAAAAATTCTAGGTTAATTTGCTCATTCAATTGTTCGACCATAGTTTGAGACAGCATGTTAACTCCTATTTATGTGCATGCGTTTTACACCACTATAACATGATTACTGAGACAAGACTTTGTACCTACAATAATGATATGAGATCACTTCGGCAAAATTTCTCAAGGGTTAGTGCTAATCTGAAACTATACCCAAGTGACTTCATAAATGTCGAAGTCAGGGCCTTGGCACTGAGGTCAGTTCGAGGTTGCTTAGGTATACGACCTTACAAGGAGATAGCAATATGAGTTACAAACACATACTTGTGGCAGTCGACCTTTCAGACGACAGTAAAGTGTTGATTAAGAAAGCCGTATCACTGGCTAAACCTCTGGATGCGAAAGTCTCTTTTATTCACATCGACGTGAATTACGCAGAGCTCTACACCGGGCTTATCGATATCAACATGGCAGAAGCGCAGCATCAAGCGATGGAAGCGTCTCGTACCCAATTGGCAAACTTTGCGGAGTACGCTCAATACCCAATCACTCATACTTTAGTCGGCAGTGGTGATTTAAGTAACGAGTTGTGCGACACCATCAAAGATTACAGTATCGATTTAGTGGTTTGTGGTCATCACCAAGATTTCTGGAGCAAGATTCTCTCTTCAACTCGTCAACTGATTAACTGTTCACCAGTCGATATGCTGGTCGTACCGCTAAAAGACTGATTGGCGCGACGTTAAAACTTGGTTAGACTGCGGGCACATTTGTTGTTGATAAAGATTCTCATCTATGGCTTATCTATCCGCAGTTACCCTGCTTTGGGCATTTTCATTCAGCCTGATCGGCGTTTACCTTGCTGGTCAGGTTGATTCTTGGTTCTCCGTGTTCATGCGTGTGGCACTGGCCAGCGTTGTATTCATTCCTTTCCTTAAATTCCGCGGCGTAAGCAAATCTCTGATCGCGAAACTGATGATCGTCGGCGGCTTTCAGCTCGGTTTGATGTACTGCTTCTACTACCAGTCTTTCTTACTCCTTTCTGTTCCAGAAGTGTTGCTGTTCACTGTATTCACACCGATTTATGTAACGCTGATTTACGACTTCCTGAAAGGTCGTTTTTCGCCTTGGTATTTAGTCACTGCGCTGATCGCAGTCGCGGGTGCGGCATGGATCAAATTCGCTGGCATTAACGAAAACTTCCTAATGGGCTTTTTGGTCGTACAAGGGGCAAACCTCTGTTTTGCCATCGGTCAGGTGGGCTACAAATACATCATGGAAAGTGAGCCCGTCGATTTACCACAGCACACCGTGTTTGGTTACTTCTACTTGGGTGCGCTTTGTGTAGCAACCGTGGCTTTCGCGCTCATGGGCAACCTCGACAAACTGCCAACCACTGCAACCCAATGGGGCATTTTGACCTACCTTGGTTTAATTGCATCAGGCTTTGGTTACTTTGCGTGGAACAAAGGGGCGACCTTAGTGAATGCCGGCGCGTTAGCGGTAATGAACAACGCGTTAGTGCCAGCAGGCCTGATTGTGAACATCGTAATTTGGAACCGAGACGTTGACATCGTGCGCCTCGCGATTGGCGGCGCGATCATCATGCTATCGCTGTGGATTAACGAAACGTGGGTGAAAAAACGCGTTAAAATGAGCTACGCCAATAAGTAACGTGCCTTTCTCGACACATATTCCAGCAATAAAAAACGCTCTCCAACTGGAGAGCGTTTTTTTAATTCAATTAATGCACTTTGGCTTGCGAGCTTACGCCCATCAACGCATTAGGCGGCGTTGGTAACAACACTTCCAACTTCGCATTGCGGGCTTCCAGTTTGCGTTGACGCTTGAGCAACTTCTGCTGTTTTTTTGCCACTTTTAGCAGCTTTTTCTGCTGTTTGTAGTGTTTTTTCAGTGCCTTTTTCGCTTTCTTAAGCGCTTTTTTGTCGGCCAAATCAAACAGTGCAGGAGCCGCCATCGACACTGGTGTCACCACTTTCGCAGCTTGTTTCTTCTCTTTCACTCGCTCGACCACACGTTTCACGATCGCCGCCTTTTCTGCGCTGTGTTTTGGCGTGACGGAAATGGATTGCGCAGGCAGCGCTTCAGCTAACAGACCGCATGCTTGTTGCTCGTTTAACGACTTGCCTTGGCATTTTTGTGGAGGAATTGCGGCAGGCTTACACAATGAGTCTTTAGAAGCGGAAGAGCGTGCACAAGAGCGACAAACGAACTTAGGTGCTACGACCAAACGGTGAATGTCACCCAAGTTGGCCGCAATTTGTTTGCGGTTCATCTTACATAAGCGTTTAGACATTCGACTACTCCAGCTTCCCAATTATCGACAGCATCACAACAAGTGAAATAATAATAATTCTTAGTTAGATATACAGTCAGAGTGTCGAATTAGCAAGTGAAAACTATCAATAGTGTTCAGGAAAGAATGGCAGTGTCACAGCACTTGGTTCAATGCTGTGACGAGAAGTTTTTGCGAGTCAGGAGGTTATGCCATCGAGGCTTTGACGTAGACGTCGAAACGGTTCTTTTTGGTTTCAATCGCCATACTTGGCTTTTGCTCGTTCAGCCAATTCGCGTAGTCCGGGCGCTTAACCACCACGCGTTTCGTTGCCAAGGCCAGAGCAGGTTCAAGCAATCCATCAGCATCCAAATCCGCTCCCACCAAAGATTGGAAGACGCGCATCTCTTTTTTCACCAACGCGGATTTCTTTTTGTTTTCTGGGTGCGGGTACATCGGGTCGAGATACACCACATCCGGTTTCACAAACTCGCTGTCTTGCGCCAGTTGATCCAGCGCGTCATGGCTGGAGGCATGGATCAGCGACATACGCTCAGATACCCACGTGCCGATTTCTGGGTCTTGTTTCGCGCGAGCCAAACCGTCATCCAACAAGGCCGCCACGACTGGGTGACGCTCGACCATCTGCACTTTACAACCTAGCGATGCGAGCACAAACGCATCACGACCAAGGCCAGCCGTGCCGTCTAACACGGTTGGGGTTGCACCTTTGTTCATGCCTGCGGCTTTTGCGATCGCTTGCCCTTTACCGCCACCGAATTTACGGCGATGACCCACCGCGCCACCAATCAAATCGACAAAAATCGCACCGAGCTTAGGCTCATCGACTTTACGCAGCTCTAAACGCTCCGCAGTCAGCACCAAAGCAAAGTCGCTCTCGTCAGTGTGAGAAAGCTGCCAACGCGCAGCCAGTTCGTCGAGATGAGATTGTTGAGACGGGTCTTCACAGATCAATTGCAGTTGCAAAAGGAGGCTCCAATAAAAATCGAGGTAACTGGCGCTGAGTGTATACCCAAGTTACCTCTAAAAGCTAGATTGGCGGCGAGATGCCAAGGTTAAAGCGAAGAGAGATTCTCGACCAATTCTGCCAACGGTTTCGGGTGACCAATGCCATAGCCCTGGCCGTAATCCACACCAAGGTCGATCAAGTGCTGCATGACTTGTTCGTTTTCGACAAATTCCGCCACCGTTACTTTGCCAAGCTGCTTCGCCAAATCATTGATGGAGCGAACCATCACTCGGTCCATCTCATTCACGTCGATATCTCGCACGAAAAGGCCATCAATTTTCACGATATCTACAGGAAGTTTCTTCAAGTAACCAAAAGACGACAAGCCCGAACCAAAATCGTCCAGCGCAATCATACAGCCGAGCGATTTGGCTCTGGTGAAAAAGTCGATGGCTTGATCTAAATTGCCCATGGCCGCCGTCTCTGTGATTTCTAAACAGATTTTTTCGCACGGCATGGTCGAGTTTTTCAATCGTTCGAAGAGAAAATCGATAAATTCCTGATTCCCCATGGATTGACCAGAAAGGTTAATCGAGCAACGCCCCAACTTTTCCACTACGTCTGGTCGCTGTTCAAACCATTCAAGCGCTTGGTTGATCACCTGCTTATCAATCCAATGCGCAATGTTATAACGCTCGGAAGCGGGAATGAAAATCGCCGGAGAGACGTAGTTACCCTGCGCGTCACGAATACGCACCAAAATCTCGAAATACATCAGTGACTCTGGCGACTACAAATTCATCACTCGTTGAGCAAACAGCTCCAAGCGCTGATTGGATAACGCCTCGTGCACCAAGTTGACGCTCTGCATTTCCATCTGGCGACGCTGCAACTCTTCATTGTCTAAGCTGAATAGATTGTAACGGTTACGCCCCTGCTCTTTCGCCGCATGGCAGGCCGAATCTGCTTGCGCGTGCACCATTTGCGGCGTTTCTGCCGTGTGGTCGATGATACGAATGCCGACCGAGCAACTGATGAATAAGCGTGTGTCTTCCCAGATAAACAGGTGCTCACCCAATGTGGAGATAATCACCTTCGCAATATTGATCGCGCCATACTCGTCGCAATCTTTCAGTAGCACCGCGAATTCATCGCCGCCCATTCTCGCCAGCACGGAATTGTATGGCAGCACCTCTTCCAACATGCTGGCGCAAAATTGAATCGCAGCATCGCCCGCATCGTGCCCAACGGTGTCATTAAGCACTTTCAACTGGTCGAGATCGAGGTACAACATCGCGTGCACTCGGCGGTGGCTATCCACTTCACGCAGCGCGGTTTTCAACTCCAACTCAAAGTGGTTGCGGTTGTATGTCCCCGTCAATAAGTCATAACGCGCCTGATACTCTAACTTCTCAGCCAAAAGTTTGGGCTCTGAAATGTCTTCACCCACAATCAGCAACTGATCGGAATCGTTGAGCGGTCGAATGTTTTCGCGTACCCAAACACTGTGCCCGTCAGCATGGCGATACTCGATTTCACGTCGCCACACATCATGAACTTGATGACTCGGTTGCAACAACACCTGACGTGGGAACAGCGCTTTGTCATCAAGATAGAATTCTCGCAGACGATGGCCGAGCATCTCAATCGGCTCGTAGCCCAACAACAGTTGCGCGAATCGGTTCACTTCTTGGATGCGGTTGTGACTGTCGAGCGTCACCATCATCACGGGCTGCTGCTCGTAGTAATTACGCAAGCTCGACTCACGCTGATAGAGCTTATCTTCCATCAACTTACGGCTGGTGATATCACGCGCCTCAAACAGATACTGCTTTTGTTTGCCTACCTGCTGGGAGAACGGCTTTAAGGAAATTTCGAGCACCATAGAGCCGTGCTCTTTGCTCCAGATTTCGGCTTCAAATGTCGAAACTTGTTGCTGCGGTGCATCAAAATAATCGGCGATCGCGTGGCGTGCTTGTTCACTCCAGTTTTGATGTAACCAAAGTGGCTTATCTAAGCGTAATTCCTGATGATAGAGCAAAGATTGCAGACGATCGTTGCCAGATTTAAGCAAACCATGTTTATCCAAAATCCCCATGTACTGCATACTTTGGTCAAAAATGGACTCTAAAATCGCCTGGCTTTCACGAGCAGCTGTCTCGCTGCGACGAATGCGTTGCAAGTAGTAGCTCAGTAGCAAAATGGCCACCAGCATCAACACGAACAAACTGCCAAACAAGCGAATTTCTTTGGCGAAACGCTCCGAAAATTCCATCGGCTTATTAAAAAAGACCGCCGAGGATTCTTGCTCTGCGCCCAACCCCCAGCGCACGACCGCTTGGTAATCGAGCTTGATTTCAGAATCGCCATTCACCACCGGAGGTAATGGTTCTTGTGGGTGGTCGAGCACCTGTTCAAGTAATCTAGCCGCTTCAACACCTTGGCGATAACCGCTTTGAATCACGCCGCCCACCGCGCCATGACCCAAACCTACGTCGTGTACCATAAACAATGGCGCGTTGGAGGCCTTGTTGATCTGAATCCAGTCACGTTCGCTGCCGACCACGCCATCTTTGTCGCGGTAGTAAGTCCAAAACAGCACCACATTTTCTTTATTGAGTTGAGCGATTTTTTGCTTCAATGCTTCAACATTGTCAGGGACGAGTTGAGTGATCTTGTTGCGATAACGGTCATGTTGTTGGATAAAATCGTCAATCTCGTCGCGAAGTATCGCACCAGTCACCGAATGATCACTAATGATGTAAATCTGCTTATTGTCTGGATGCAAACGCTCGATCAGCGCTAAGTTCGCTTCTAAATCGACGTTCTCAATCACGCCGGTTGCGTTAAGTGATTGATGAAAGGAAGGACGGTAATTGTTGATGCCACAGAAAATCACTGGCGTGTCTTTGATCAGCGGCGCCAAGTGTTGCATCAATTCCAATGCATTGTTGTCCGTCACCAAAATGGCATCAAAACGCTCATCGCTCAACTTGGTGCGATAGAGTGATTCGAGCTGGGTAAAAAACTGCTCGCTCTGGTTGCGCTTGGAATCCAAGTATAAGACGCGCATGTCCATCTCACGATCATCGAGTTGTTGATCGATCCCGCGCTGAATGGAATCCGTCCAAAAGAATCCTTGGTGATAAGAATGGACGACAAGCACCTTCGGCTCTTGAGCAAGTGTCAGTTCACTCCAGGCACATGCACTCCAGAATAAGGCGACCAAAATCAGAAAACGCTGCACATTCTCTCCATAGCATCGGAGTTAACCCGCAGTTACCCCTGCCAAACCTTGTGAATCGTGTCCGCTGTGAGTATAAAAAAGACATAACTCTCATACCCAACGGAAATAATAGTATGAATGCGAGCCTGCCGAAACTCGACGACCTTGACCGCGCAATCTTAAAAACACTTATGGCAGACGCCAGAACGCCTTACGCCGAAATGGCTAAGCAGTTCGATGTCAGCCCTGCCACCATTCATGTGCGTATCGAGAAAATGAAATCGGCTGACATAATCGAGGGTACGGAGGTGATCGTAAATACCAAGAAGCTCGGCTACGATGTGTGTTGCTTTATTGGTATTAACCTTAACGCGGCGCGTGACTACCATTCCGCGTTAGAAAAACTCAATGCTCTCGATGAGGTAGTGGAAGCTTACTACACCACAGGCGCGTATAACATATTCGTCAAATTGATGTGCAAATCGATTGAAGAACTGCAATTTGTGCTGATTGATAAGCTGCAAGCCATTGATGAGGTTCAGTCCACGGAGACATTGATATCGTTGCAAAACCCGATCAACCGCAACGTGAATCCGTAAAATTTTTTATAAAAAATGTACAAAAAAGGCCAACCGAACGGTTGGCCTTGGTGTTTTTTGCTCAATTTACGCCGCAATACCCGAATGGCGCAGCAGTGCATCGATTTGTGGTTCACGACCACGGAAGCGCTTAAACAGCTCCATTGGCTCTTCACTGCCACCCATTTCTAGAATGTTGTTCAGGAAGCTTTGACCCGTCTCTTTGTTGAAGATACCTTCTTCTTCAAAACGAGAGAATGCGTCTGACGACAACACTTCTGCCCATAGGTAGCTGTAGTAACCCGCGCTGTAACCACCAGCGAAGATGTGACCGAAGCTGTGTGAGAAACGCGCCCATTCAACCGCTGGAACAACCGCCACTTTCTCTTTCACTTCTGCCAAGGTTTCCAGCACACGTGCACCCACTTCTGGGTCATATTCGGTGTGAAGCGTGAAGTCGAACAAGCCGAATTCTAGCTGACGCAAAATACCCATCGCAGATTGGAAGTTTTTCGCCGCGAGCATTTTGTCTAGCATCACTTTTGGTAGCGGCTCGCCCGTTTCGTAGTGACCAGAAATGAACGCCAGCGCGTCTTCTTCCCAACACCAGTTTTCTAGGAACTGACTTGGTAGCTCAACCGCATCCCAAGGTACGCCATTAATACCTGATACCGCGCCAGTTTCTACCTGCGTCAGCATGTGGTGGATGCCGTGACCAAATTCATGGAAAAGTGTCACAACTTCATCGTGCGTAAACAGTGCTGGCTTGTCGCCTACTGGACGGTTGAAGTTACAGGTTAGGTACGCAACCGGCGTTTGCAGTTCACCAGATAACGTAATACGACGACCACGACAGTCATCCATCCACGCGCCGCCACGTTTGTGTTCACGAGCGTAGAGATCTAGGTAGAAACTGCCACGGAGTGTGCCTTCAGCATCAAAGATATCGAAAAAGCGCACAGATTCGTGCCAAGTGTCTACGCCTTCACGCTCAGTAACGGTCATGCCAAACACGCGGTTTAACACTTCAAACAGACCGCTCACGACTTTTGACTCTGGGAAGTATGGGCGCAGCTCTTCGTCCGAGATTTGGAACAAGTGCTGTTTTTGCTTCTCGCTGTAGTAAGCGATATCCCACACGTTCAGCTCTTCAACGCCAAATTCGCCCTTAGTAAACTGACGCAACTCTTCAATTTCGCGCTCACCCTGCGGTTTCGCACGTGTCGCTAAGTCATTTAGGAAGCCAAGCACTTGAGCCGGAGTTTCTGCCATTTTCGTCGCCAACGACTTCTCACTGAAGGTGTTGAAGCCCAGCATACGTGCGATTTCATGACGCAGTTTCAGCTGCTCAGTAATGATTTCTGAGTTATCCCATTTGCCTGCGTTTGGACCACGATCAGAAGCGCGCGTCACGTACGCTTCGTACACTTCTTTACGCAACTCTTGGTTGTCGCAGTACGTCATGACAGGTAGGTAAGATGGGATATCCAGCGTGATCAGGTAGCCATCGAGCTCTTTTGCTTCTGCAGCGGCTTTTGCTGCTGCCAACGCCGATTCTGGCATACCCGCGAGGTCTTTCTCATCCGTGATGTGCTTGGTCCAACCCATGGTGGCATCCAGCACATTGTTGGAGAATTTAGAGCTCAGCTCAGACATGCGTTTGCTGATCTCGCCGTAACGGTGCTGCTCGTCTGATGGCAAGCCGATGCCCGACAATTCGAAGTCACGTAGCGCATCGGTGATGGTTTTCTGCTGGGCACGCGTTAGCGTTGCAAATTCTTCGCTCGCTTTGATGGTTTTGTACGCTTCGTACAGGCCTTTGTGCTGACCAACCCAAGTGCCGTATTCCGACAAAATTGGTAGGCAGCTTTCGTACGCTTCACGCAGAGCTTCGCTGTTCACCACAGAGTTCATGTGACCAACTGGCGACCAAATGCGGCTCAGGCGGTCATCAATTTCTTCTAGAGGAGCAATCACATTTTCCCAAGTTGGGTTGGTGTTGTCTTTAAGCACCTCTTCAACTTTGGCGCGACAATCTGCAATCGCCTGCTCGACAGCAGGTTTAATGTGTTCTGGTTTGATTTGCGAAAACGGAGGTAGGTCCGTAAACGTTAGAAGTGGATTAGACATGAATAATTCCTTTTGTGTTTTGGCTCTATGACTGCCCATAAAATAGGCCGACCCAATGCACAAGTAAGCCGACAACATGGATTGGGGGAGCTCCGTTCCCTTTCTCTATGCTGCGATGACCAGATGATCAACGAGAGCTTGCTCTGTCCTTGAGTCTTATTCTGCCTAAGTGGCAGAGCACTCTATTGGAGCACTGCGATCCCACTTAGGTTCAATATGTTTAGTAAGTATGGGTGACTTAAAGAGATTTCAATAGTGAGTACATTTTAAGTCGCGCAAAATCAAACGGAGATTCTGCATCTGCAAGGATGTTGGGTATAATACCCTCAACACAGCGAAAATTTATTGTATCTGAAATCACAGACCACACTCAGCCAAAGAGTGTTTCGAGAGTTTAATTTGTTAAGTTACCGCCACAGCTTCCACGCTGGCAACCATGCCGACGTGGTCAAACACATCGTTCAAAGCCTCATTCTTGATGCGCTGAAACAAAAAGATAAGCCATTCGTTTATCACGATACCCACTCGGGTGTGGGCCGTTACGATCTGACTCACGAATGGTCTGAGAAAACGGGCGAATACAAACAAGGCATCGCTCGTATTTGGGATAACCCAAACATTCCTGAAGACATCAAAAGCTACATCGATGCAATCAAAGCACTCAACAACGGCGATAAGCTGCGTTACTACCCAGGCTCACCGCGCGTGGCGCGTGCGCAAATCCGCCCACAAGACCGCATGGTGCTGACAGAACTGCACCCAGCCGATCATCCATTGCTGGAGCAAGAATTCCATCGCGACCGCCAAGTCAGCATCTACAAAGAAGACGGCTTTAAGCGTCTAAAAGGCAGCCTACCACCGCAAGAACGTCGTGGCTTGGTACTGATTGACCCGCCATACGAGCTAGCTAAAGAGTACCGCGATGTGGTGCAAGCGATTTACCAAAGTCACAAACGTTGGGCAACGGGCATCTACGCGATTTGGTACCCAGTGGTAAACCGTCACGACATCGAAGACATGATTGAAGGTCTAGAAAGCCTCGGCATTCGTAAAATTCTGCAAATCGAGTTAGGTGTCGCACCAGATACCAACGAGCGCGGCATGACGGCATCCGGCATGATTGTGATTAACCCACCGTGGAAACTGGAAAGCCAGATGAAAGAGATTCTGCCATTCCTGCAAGACGCGATCGCACCAGCCACCGGCCACTGGAAAGTGGACTGGATTGTGCCAGAGTAAGCACTTCTGCACCGAAACCTCTCAGCGCAACGACATTCTCGTTGCGTTTTTTTATACTCTCAACCCCGCCGTCTGATCGCGCTTATTCTTCTTTTTGTACCTCTCATCGCTATTTGTCATAAGCAATGTCACTTTTTCCCATTTAGGAATTCGTTACATTCGATTTATGATAGTGGGATAACGGTGGCATTGAGTTCAGGCAAGGTCATCCCAATCTATCTATGTACCAGATAAAATTTATAAGCTCTTGGAGAAAGTAATGGCGACTCATTTTGACTATATCTGTATCGGTGGCGGCAGTGGCGGCATCGCATCTGCAAACCGTGCGGCGATGTACGGCGCGAAAGTTGCGCTAATCGAAGCTCAAGATCTCGGTGGTACCTGTGTAAACGTAGGTTGTGTACCGAAGAAAGTGATGTGGCACGGCGCACAAATCGCAGAAGCAATGAACCTGTACGCAGAAGATTACGGTTTTGATGTCGACGTGAAAGGTTTCGACTGGAGCAAACTGGTTGAGAGCCGTCAGGCGTACATTGGTCGTATTCACCAATCTTACGATCGCGTTCTTGGCAACAACAAAGTTAACGTGATTAAAGGCTTTGCTAAGTTCGTTGACGAGAAAACCGTCGAAGTAAACGGTGAACACTACACAGCGGATCACATCCTGATCGCGGTTGGTGGTCGTCCTACTATTCCAAACATTCCAGGCGCTGAATACGGCATCGATTCAAACGGCTTCTTCGACCTAGCAGAGCAACCAAAACGCGTTGCGGTTGTGGGCGCAGGCTACATCGCAGTTGAAATTGCTGGCGTGCTGCACGCACTAGGTACAGAAACGCACCTGTTCGTACGTAAAGAGTCACCACTGCGTAGCTTCGACCCTATGATCATCGATACGTTGGTTGAAGTGATGGAAGCAGAAGGCCCAACACTGCACACCCATTCTGTACCAAAAGAAGTGGTAAAAGAAGCCGATGGCAGCCTAACTCTGCACCTAGAAAACGGTGAGAGTCAAAACGTTGACCAACTGATTTGGGCAATCGGTCGTCACCCAGCAACTGATGCAATCAACCTAGCGTCAACTGGCGTTGCAACGAACGAAAAAGGCTACATTAAGGTAGACGAATACCAAGAAACCAACGTGAAAGGCATCTACTGTGTGGGTGACATCATGGAAGGCGGTATCGAGCTAACGCCAGTAGCCGTGAAAGCGGGTCGTCAACTTTCTGAGCGTCTGTTCAACAACAAACCAAACGCGAAGATGGACTACGATTTGGTACCAACTGTGGTATTTAGCCACCCACCCATCGGCACTATCGGTCTTACAACGCAAGAAGCGGAAGAGAAGTACGGCAAAGACAACATCAAAGTCTACACATCTGGCTTTACGGCGATGTACACCGCCGTTACTAAGCACCGTCAACCATGTAAGATGAAGCTTGTATGTGCGGGCGAAGAAGAAACGGTGGTTGGTCTACACGGCATCGGTTTCACGGTAGATGAAATGATCCAAGGCTTCGGCGTAGCAATGAAGATGGGCGCAACCAAAGCAGACTTCGACTCTGTTGTGGCTATCCACCCAACGGGCTCAGAAGAGTTCGTAACGATGCGTTAATTGCGCGCTAATCGCATTGCTGATTTCAGCGAATCATTTGAAAAGGTCACCTTAGGGTGACCTTTTTTTGTTAGCCCATGCTTAACTCGCATTCTCCAATAACGTGCGAATAAACTCGGCTTTGATAGCACTCTCCTGCTTACCGTCATGAATCAGACATAAGTCTGCACGCAGTGATTCTTTCAGCTTGATAAAACGAATTCCATGCCAATGATGCTGAGAAAACGTCGACGGCACCAACGTCACGGTATTGCTGTTTGCCACATACGCCATCAAGGTGCTTGGCTCCACCACTTGTTTGCCAATATGGGGTGAAAAGCCTTCTTGCAGACAGGCATTGATGATGAAGTTTGCCGAGGCTGAATTCGCCAAACTCATAAACGCAAACTCACACGTCTTTAAATCTTGGAGCCGCAGCAAAGATTTGCTGGCTAACTCATGTTGCTCCGACACCGCCACCACAAACACATCTTTGCCCAAAGATACCGACTGATACGGATAAATGTTGAGTGCATCGGCAAAACGCACAATGCCCACATCAATTTTCTTCTCGCTCAGATGCTTCTTTTGCGTCTCTGGGTTGAGGTCAAAAATGTCGGCGTGATAAGTGTCATGCTCAGCATGGAAGCCCTGCAACAGACGATCAAATCCGCCCCAAAATGCGCTACTTACCACACCAACTCGCAGGATATTTCTCTGGTTCAACCCCACTTGCTGCACTTGATTGAGCGAGACATCCAAGGTCTGAAAAATCAGTTGGCATTTGGACTCCAACAATCGCCCGGCCTCCGTCAGCATGACGTTTCTTGAATCACGCTCAAACAGTTTGACGTTAAGCACCTCTTCCAACTCTTTGATGCGATTGCTCAACGGCGAATTGGTGATATTGAGATTCTCGGCCGCCTTAGTGAAATGCTTGGTTTGTGCGACCTCGTAAAAGTAACGCAGCATCTTCAGCGTCACGCGCTCAAATGGTTCTGACTTCATGCATTGAGTCCTAGCGAATTTCATCATCCTCTTTTTAAGGATGATAGTAGCGAATAAAGCAAAGATAACCAGCGCAGAAAGTCACACAATGGAATCAACACACAACCAGAAGGTGACTAACATGAATCACGATCCAGTAATCGACGCGCTACAAACCATTCGTGAACGCAAACCAAACTTCCAACCTAAAGCGGCGTTTATTTTAGGCTCAGGCTTAGGCGTATTGGCAGACGAACTACAAGACAAAGTGGTCATTCCATACGAAGAGCTCGAAGGCTTTCCGGTTAGCACCGTGCAAGGCCACTCTGGTGAGTTGGTGCTTGGTACCATGGGCGGCGTAGACGTAGTGTGCATGAAAGGTCGCGGTCACTACTACGAACACGGCTCAATGAAGGTCATGACCACGCCCGTGCGCACCTTTAAAAAGCTGGGCTGTGAGTTTCTGCTCGTCACCAACGCGGCAGGCTCACTTCGCCCTGAACGCATCGATGTCGGTTCTCTGGTGGTATTTCATGATCACATCAATACCATGCCTGAGTCGCCAATGATCGGTCCGAATGATGAAGAGTACGGCCCGAGGTTCTTCAGCCTCGCCAATGCGTACGACAAAGACCTGCGTGCAGAAGCGTTTGAAGTCGGCAAAGCCAATGGCATTCACCTGAATGAAGGTGTGTTTGTCTCTTACACAGGCCCCAACTTTGAGACCGCAGCCGAAATCCGCATGATGCAAATCATCGGTGGTGATGTAGTGGGCATGTCGGTCGTGCCAGAAGTGATTTCTGCGGCGCATTGCGGCTTACCCGTATTGGCAGTGTGTGCGATCACCAACATGGCAGAAGGTTTGGGAGATGTAGAACTGTCTCACGCCCAAACATTGAAGTGCGCGAAGCTAGCCGAAGCAGATTTCATTCGCTTTATTAAGCGCTTTATGAAGCATCACTTCTAAAGCCGTTTCATTCCAAAAAGCAAAAGGGTCATCAAGTAACTTGATGACCCTTTTTCGTATCACTTTTTCTAACGTTCTGGGGGTATTTCGGAGCCGTTTGTGCGTTTTACTTAACTGCACGAACCAATTCAGCAATACCTTCCCAATCGCCGTTGTCCATCATTGCGGTTGGCACCATCCAAGTACCGCCACAAGCTACAACCGATTTCAGCGCTAGGTAATCTTCCACGTTGGATGGGCTTACGCCACCTGTTGGCATGAATTCAACTGGGTAAACCGCCGTCAGTGCTTTCAGCATGTTTACGCCGCCTGATGGCTCAGCAGGGAAGAACTTCAACGTACGCAAACCCATTTCCATCGCTTGCTCAACCAAGCTTGGGTTGTTTACACCCGGTACGATAGTCACGCCACGTTGCTGACAGTATTTCACTGTGGTTGGGTTGAAGCCTGGGCTAACGATAAAGTCCACACCCGCTTCGATGGCGATATCCACTTGTTCTGTGGTCAGAACGGTGCCCGCGCCAATCAACAATTCTGGGTACGCTTCACGCATGATGCGAATCGACTCCGCCGCAGCTTCGGTGCGGAATGTCACTTCCGCACATGGTAAACCGTTTTCTACCAACACTTTTGCCAGTGGCAGAGCGTGTGCTACGTCGTTGATTGCGATAACTGGGACGATTTTGATTTCTCTTAATCGTTGTTCAAGTGTTGTCATGGGGAACCTCTAAAGAATAAAGCTTAATGTTGCGACGATAATAAACGCGATACCGCCAAGTAACGTTTCCATTACCGTCCAAGTTTTTAATGTGGTTTTCTCATCCATCTCAAGCAGACGAGAGACCAACCAGAAACCAGAGTCATTGAAGTGAGACAGTACCGTTGCACCACCCGCAATCGCGATTACGATAAAGCAAAGGTCTAGTTCACTCAAACCTGTTGATGCAGCCACAACTGGCGCGATAAGAGCCGCCGTAGTGGTTAGCGCTACCGTTGCCGAGCCTTGAGCAACACGTAGACAGGTTGAAATCACAAACGCCGCCACAATCACAGGCATACCTGTGTCTGTAAGAACGTCAGCCAGTGCATCACCGATGCCGCTTGAGCGCAGTACGCCGCCAAACATGCCACCAGCACCCGTTACTAGGATAACGCCACAGATTGGAGCCAATGACTCACCACACAATTTTTCTAGTTTTGCCATGCCGTAGTCTTTGGCAAACACAGCCAGACAGACAACCAAAGTAATCAGCAACGCGACTGGGGTTTTACCTAGCATACGTAGGAACTCAACCAGTGCCGTTTTGCCATCAATCAAACCTGCAACCGCCAGTGTGTTCAATACCGTATCCAAACAGATTAGCAGGACTGGCAGCACAAGGATGGTCATAACCGTGCCAAATTTTGGTGCGTTGCGCTCATCCACCATCGCTTCGCCATTAAAGAAGGCTTTAGATAGTGGGATATCGAATTTTTTGCCCGCGTACAAACCAAATAGGTAAGCGCCAAGGTACCAAGTTGGAATAGCAACCAAAATACCCACCACCAATAGCAGACCGATGTTTGCGCCAAGGAATTCTGCCGCTGCAACCGGACCTGGGTGTGGTGGAACAAACGCGTGCATAACCGCAAAAGCACCAGCTGCAGGCAACGCGTATTTAATTGGTGAGCCACCAAAACGAGCCGCCACACTTAGGATGATTGGCATCATCACTACAAGGCCAGCATCGAAGAAGATTGGGAAGCCAAACAGTAATGAAGCGACGCCCAAAGCAAATGGTGCGCGCTCTTTACCAAAGCGACCAATCAAAGTGTCTGCCAGCACTTTCGCACCGCCAGTCACTTCAAGAATTTTACCGATCATCGCACCAAGACCAACCAGCAATGCCACGGAAGCCAGTGTGCCGCCGAAGCCGCCCATCATGGTCGATACGACTTTCTCAGAAGGAACGCCAGTGGCGATTGCTGTGCCTAAACTCACCATAGTAAGGGAAGCAAAAGCATGGACTTTCAGTTTAATGATCAGAACGAGTAACGCTGCAATGGCAAGGCCTGCAATCGTCAGTAGGAACGTAGGATCTGGGGCTTGGGTTAATTGCTCCATAGGTTCACCTTTAAGAATTATTGTTTGTGTTATGGTTCACATTTATTTCAGTTACCGGTAACATGTTGCCGATAACATGAATAAGATAAACCCATATTTTAAAGTGAATTCAAAAATTGAGATCACGCGCAAATTTGGTTATGAGGATAAGTTATGGCTGGTAGTAGTGTCATCGTTATGGGCGTTTGTGCTAGTGGTAAAAGCACAATTGGTGAGCATCTAGCGAAAAAGCTAGGGCGTAAATTCATTGATGGTGATGATCTTCATCCACGAGCGAACATTCAGAAAATGGCATCGGGCCAGCCTCTGAACGATGATGATCGCAAGCCATGGCTAGAACGCATTCGTGATGCGGCGTACAGCCTAGAAAGCAAAAACGAACACGGCATTATTGTCTGTTCAGCACTGAAAAAGATTTACCGCGATCAGATCCGCGAAGGCAACGACAACGTGACCTTCCTGTTCCTTGATGGCGATATGGAGTTGATCCTTAATCGCATGCGTATGCGCAAAGGCCACTTCATGAAAGAAAACATGGTGAAGAGCCAATTCGAGACGCTAGAGCGCCCAGACAACGAGCCTCAAACTCTGATCGTCAGTATCGACGGAGACATCAGCGACGTGGTGGAACGCTCTGCCGCTGAGCTAATCAAAATGCAAGCGATCGAGGTGGCGTAATGACTCACTCTGTTGTTCTTGAGGTCACACAACGTTTGACCGAGCGCAGCCGTGAAGCGCGCGCTGCGTTTCTTGCTCGCACCGAAGTGCAAGCCGAAGCTGGCAAAGGCCGTGTTGGTTTATCTTGTGGTAACTTAGCTCATGCAGTCGCCGCATCTTGCTCTTCTGAAAAGAAAAATATTCTCGATTTTACTCATGCCAATGTCGCGCTGATCAGCGCCTACAACGACATGTTGAGCGCCCACCAGCCGTACCAAGACTACCCAGCGCAAATCAAACAAGTGCTGGCGGACTACGGACATACAGCGCAAGTCGCAGGTTGTGTGCCAGCGATGTGCGATGGGGTGACTCAAGGTCAAGCCGGCATGGATATGTCGCTGTTTTCGCGTGACTTAATTGCGCAATCAACGGCGTTGTCTTTGAGCCACAATGTCTTTGATGCCACATTACTGCTTGGCATCTGTGACAAAATCGCCCCGGGGCAACTGATGGGCGCACTGTCTTACGCGCACCTGCCGACTGCGTTTGTACCAGCGGGTCTGATGGCAACAGGCATCAGCAACGAAGAGAAAGTCGACGTGCGCCAAAAATACGCAGCGGGTGAAGTCGGCAAAGACGCTCTGCTGGATATGGAGTGTCGCGCTTACCACTCTGCGGGTACGTGTACGTTTTACGGCACAGCCAACACCAACCAGTTGGTGTTCGAAGCCATGGGCTTGATGCTGCCAGGTTCGGCATTCATTCATCCCCATACCCAACTGCGTAAAGCGTTAACCGATCACGCGGCTCTGAAAATCGCCTCAATGACGGCGGGTTCTGCACACTTCCGTCCGTTGGCAGAAGTGGTCACAGAAAAGAGCTTGGTCAACGGCATCATCGCTCTACTTGCATCTGGCGGCAGCACCAATCACACCATTCATATGATCGCCGTGGCGCGTGCTGCTGGCATCTTGCTCACGTGGCAAGACATCAGCGATCTGTCGGATGTGGTTCCTTTGTTAGCTCGCGTTTACCCGAACGGCCCAGCCGATATGAACGCGTTCCAAGACGCGGGGGGCGTGCCTGCGTTATTGCACCGCTTGAACCAATCCGAGCTTTTGCATCGCGATGTGAAACCCGTGTTTGGTGAATTTGAAGACCAAATGACGCTACCGAGCCTTATCGATGGCCAACTGACTTGGACACCGTGCCAAGGCAGCCAAGACGGTGACGTGATCGCCAAACCGGACGCCACTTTCCAAAACACTGGCGGCACTCGCGTACTGACTGGCAACTTGGGTAAAGCCGTGGTGAAAGTGTCTGCGGTGAAAGAAGAGCAACGCGTGATTGTTGCACCTGCGATCGTATTCCAATGCCAACATGAAGTGGAAGCTGCGTACAAACGTGGTGAGCTGAACAAAGATTGCATCGTTGTGGTCACACACAACGGCCCAGCGGCAAACGGCATGCCTGAACTGCACAAGCTGATGCCAATTTTAGGTAACGTGCAAAAAGCGGGCTTTAAAGTGGCGCTGGTTACTGACGGTCGTTTATCTGGCGCTTCAGGTAAAATTCCGTCTGCGATTCATGTTTCTCCAGAAGCCATTCGTGGTGGCGCGATTGGTTTGGTGCGCAACGGCGATTTGATTCGTCTGGATTGCCAAACGGGCGAACTGAACAACTTAAGCGATACCACTGGTCGCGAGTTGATTCATTTCGACACCGAATCTACCCAACAAACATGGGGACGAGGCTTGTTTAGCGTGATCCGCCAAAACGTCTCTAGCGCAGAAGAAGGCGCAAGCTTCATTGTGTAAGGCGAGAAGAAAAACCTCGTCATTTCGACAAGCCTAAGCAAGATCAGGAATTTAATATCAACGTGCTGTGAAGCCAGAGAAAACAACTCTGTCACAGCACTTTTTGTTGGTAGGTTCTGAACCTTGCTCGTCCCTCGCTGTTCAGAATGAAGATATCTGGGGTTCAGAGGATTGCATTAAGCGGTTTTCATCACCACGACCGCAGCAATCACCACAAAGATACCAAACCAGCCGATTGGCTTGAGTTTCTGTTTAAACAGCAAGGCACCACCCACTGCGGTACCTAAGATACCGATCGCGCCCCAAGAGGCGTAAGCAATGGCTAAGTCGATCTCTTTCACCGCTTGCGCCAATAGCGTGAACGCAGCCAGTACCAACACAATCGCGGTAATGCCCCAGCCTTTGTATTTAAAGCCGTGAGAACGTGTGAGCGCCATGTTCGCCACGATATCGACCAAGGCAGCCATCACGACAAATCCAAATGACATCGTAAAAAATTGACTCATGATTCACACCTTACACTTGTAGAAAATGAACGTTCTTTTGCCAGTTTATCGGCGTTTTTCTTGGTGTTAGATTGACCGTGTGACTCACCTAAAGTCACACAAACGATGCCGATGACAGCTAACATCAAACCAAGCAGCTCTTGGGTATTTAAGTCAGAATCAAACAACACGATCGAAACGACCGTGATCAATGAGATACCCAATCCTTCCCAAACAGCGTATGCCACGCCGATAGAAATCTTTTTCGCTGCAATCGAGAGGAAGTAGTACGACACCGCAATCAATACGTACATCACGATGTAGCCCCACCACCCGTGCCCTTGTCCGATAAGAGACATTGTGCTGGTGCCTGCTACTTCGGCAACGATGGCGAGCAATAAAAATAGACGTGCAACTAGCATGATGAATCCTCCATCAGAAATTAAAAAAATGCATAACGGAGAATGGTGAATGTCACGCATCTGTATCGACATTCAAAAAGTTAAAAAGATAAAAATGAGCCACTTCTCCTGACTATTTGAGCTAAGGTTAGCGCTGAGCAGGAAAAAGAGACAGGTAATTGAGATATTCATTTTTGAATATCTATAGGATCGAGTTGTCTATGTAATCACATATTTTCTTCATGGTTATCTTATGCAGAGAATCTCGGTGACGCGAGACAATAATCCGTCATCACTGTGCGAAAATTAATGGCGTCTTCAGGGTTTGGCGTACCACTTTATGTAAGTGTCGGTGCAAAGGATGGTTGCGATTGGTTTGTAAGAAACCGCCAGAGACCACAAACTGGCTGAACTCACGGTTGACGAGTGGCATTGCGTAAGACGCGAGTTCCGGCATCAACAATGCCGAGCTTTGACTGGCATACATAATCGCGTCGGTTTCTTGCAACATTTGGCACGCCACGCGCAAATTGTAGGATTTCAGTAACACCACTGGCTCATAGCCCATACGACGATATTCGGACTCCACGGTACAAAGTGGTTTATACGAGGCGGGCGCAGGCAGAGACACCAGAGGCAGTTTGGACACCGTGTCCCAATCATTACTGACTTTCGATAAAGTCGGGTGGTTTTTACGTGCCAAAATAACCCGTTTTTCAACAAACAACGGGCGCATGTAAATGTCTTTCGACAGCTCGGTCTCTTGGTCGAGAATGCAGTAATCGTGCTCGCCCTCTAACATTTCATCGTGCGAGTAACTGTTCCAACTGGAAAAGGCAAAGTGCGCTTTAGGGAACGCTCGATGGCAGCCAGTTAGCAATCGCTGCCCTTGTTCATCCATCAAATAAGGGTCGGTTACAATCGCGATCTGCCCTTGGTATTGCTGAGGGTCGAATACTTCAAACTCTTGCACCACTTTTTCTAGTGGCGCAATCATGTTATCGAACTCGGCGGCAAGGCGAATCGCCATGGGAGATGGCTCTACCCCATGCGCTTTACGCACAAATAGCGGGTCATCAAACACTTGCTTAAGCTTCATTACGCCGCGGCTGGCGCTCGGTTGAGAAATGCCAAGCTGCATTGCGGCCAGCTTGATGCTGCGGTTTTCCACCACGGCTTTTAATAAACGCATTAAGTTGAGATCCAATGCATCCAGCTGATGTGCCATACCCTAACCTGCCAATACCATTGATGAGCGAATACGAAGAGCGGTTAACTGCGAGTTAAACACTCTCTCCTGAAGTGATCTGATAACCCATATCAAACACTTTTTCTTCTTGCGCTTCACCTTTCAGACGCGCAATTAAAAGCTCTGCACTCTTTACACCAATTTGGAAACGCGGCGTATCAACGCTGGTCAGCTTCGGACTGATGGTCTGACCGATATCCAAGGCGTTATAACCCACCACCGCTAATTGCTGCGGGACTTGAATGCCACGCTGCTGCGCACTCAGCATAGTACCAATTGCGATGTCATCGTTGGTACAGAACACCCCGTCGAGCGTTGGGTACGTTTCCAGTGCGCGTTCAAGCAAATCATGCGCAAGGGAGAAACTGGAGTGCACGCCAGTTAACACATGTTTGGGTTCGAGTCCGGCTTCATTCATCGCGCGATCGTAACCTTGCATACGCAGTTTGGTACGCGTGTCCAAACGCGCACCGAAATAAACAATGGTGCGTTTACCAGCGTCCAACATACGTTTCACCGCGTTGTACGAAGCGTCTTCATGATCCAAGCCCACAGCCATATCAATCGGTTGTGGCGGCAATTCCATGGTTTCGACCACCGGAACGCCAGCGTTTTTGATCATCTGCAACGTGCGTGGAGTGTGGTGACTTTCAGTCAAAATCAACCCATCCACTTGGTAGGAAAGCAAAGAGGCGATTTTGCGCTCTTCCTCCAACTCATCGTAGCTAAAGTGTGCCAGTAGTGTTTCGTAGCCGTTAGCCTTAGTGACCGTCTCTATGCCCTGAACAAAGGAAGCAAAAATTTGGTTGGACAGAGAAGGAAGTAAGATGCCGATGGCTTTGCTGGAAGACTTAGACAACATCGCGGGGGCGCGATTTTCGATGTACCCCATCTCCTCGATTGCCGCGGCAATTTTCACGCGGGTCTTCTCAGCCACCGATTCTGGATTGCGCATATAGCGCGAAACCGTCATCTTTGTTACGCCAACTTGGTCTGCGACATCCTGCAATGTCGTTCGTGTTTTTTTATTCTGTTGAGCCATAAATATGTGATTTATCAATAATGTTACATGTAACATTATGACGAATACACAGGATGCCGACAAGCCACCAAAAGCCAAACATAATATCCACAATAAAATCATACACTTATTGTTATAGAGTTGTTTTTAAAGAAACACTCGCAAAACGAATAAATAAATGACATTAATATTGAGTTTCTTATAAAATAGCGCACGTAAAACAATAAGATATCAGGCACTGTGCAGTTAGGCTCTAGCGAAACCCAAGTTTATTATCATCTTCTTGATCTGGACGACTCTCAAAAGCAGCAATACCTCCAAGAATTGCAACAGAGTCAACCTGAGCTATACATTCAACTCGCGCCCCTTTTAGCCCATGAAGCCCCAGAAGAGCGATTAACGCAATTGCTTTACTTTGGCGCTCATCAAGCGACCAACAGCGAGATCGACCTTAGTGGCGAAGTGATCAGTAAGTATCGCCTAACTCATGAGTTGGGGCGTGGTGGTATGGGCGTCGTTTATGCCGCGCAACGCGCAGATGAGACCTTCGAGCAAGATCTTGCGATCAAATTCATCCAAAGCAATTTAAGTAATGTACTCGGACAACGGGCACTTTTCGATGAAGCGCAGCTACTAGCACGTTTAAATCACCCTTATATTGCGAAAGTCTTTGACGGCGGCCTGCATGACGGCTCGGTTTACATCGTCATGGAGCGCGTGTTTGGCCAAACATTGGATGATTATCTTGCCGAAGTCACGCTGACAGACCATGAGAAGCTCACGCTGTTTAAGCAGATTTGTCAGGCAATGGAACACGCGCATCACCACCATGTGTTACACGCCGATCTCAAGCCTGAAAATATCCTGATTGACCCAAATAAACGACCGAAATTGCTCGATTTCAACCTGACGCAGAAAGTGCAAAACAGCGGTGGCGAATCCCCACCGGCATTAATTGCGTTTAGCCAAAACTTTGCCAGTCCAGAGCAACAGACTGGTCAGTTTCTGACGGCGCAAAGCGATGTGTACTCTCTGGGTAAAATTCTCGCGATGATGTTTCCGTCACCGCGCGTTTGGTCTGATGTTTACTGGGTCATTAGACGCGCGACACGCTCTGCCGCAAAATTGCGCTATTCAGACGTTCGAGCACTAAGAATTGATATTGAGCGCATGCTTGAGCGGCGCCCAATCGAACAAAAAAAACATTGGCCGTTGTACAGCGCATTGCGTTTAGTACAGCGCCGTCCGCTGGCTGCAGCATTATCTGCCATTCTGGTTTTATCCGGCGTGCTATTTGGTAATGCATTGATTCAAAAGAATATCCAACTGCAACAAGAGAAGAAGATTGCAGAAGATATGATGTACGAACTGACTCGCCTCATCTTCCATGCGAAGGGGCAGAACGTCGAACATCTTTCGGTGAACTCCATGATGGAGCTAACACGAAGGCGGATACTCTCTAACCCAGATATCCCCAAACATATAAAACAAAAAATGTTGTTGGCGATGATGACACCGGTGCCAGAGAAGCACCTAACTACACCAATGAGTTGTCAGCCAAATTGTGCGTCTAAGGACAGCACCAACCAATAAGGCTTAAAACAAGATGTATACACGTTCAGTGGTATTTTGGCTGTCTGCATTGACGGCTACGTCCACTTTGGCGGCAGATGCTTCTGCAGCCACTTCACACCCGCCAGCTTCAACCTTGAAGCAAGGCTACTTTATCGACTCTCCAGTGACTGGCCTGTATTACAAAACCAGTTCCAATATCACCGGAGTCACTCAGCAAGGCGCATTTCATTACCAACCAGGTGATGTGATCAGCTTCTTCCTTGGTAACGATGACAAAGGTTATCTGCTGACAACCTTATCGAGCCAAGAAGTGCTTACGCCAACGATGGCAACAACCAAACCCAGTCGCAGCATCAATATGACGCGTCTGCTGCTTTCTCTCGACAGCACGCCTGAGAATCGTGAGGAAATTGTCTTAGCCAACCGTGTGTTGTCTGATCCTCGCTTTCAAAGCCAGCTCAAGAGTCTCGATCTCAATTATCTGGATGACGCTAAACGACATCTCAACCTCGACTGGGTTTCTGTCGATGAGGCGATTGATCACTTGAACGAAAGCCAGCAGTACATTGAGGAAAACTTTGCCTCTGATGAGATCATCTTTGAACCTCGCGGCATCACGTTCAAAAACATCGTGATCAAAAAGAAAGATTGGCAGGGCCGAGCTTGTGCCTACGATCTGCGCTATAAACATCACCCCAAATATCGCCCCCCATTTGGTGAAACCCGATTCACCATCACCAAAGATTCGTTAATTGAACACCCGAGTGTTGGCGACCATTTTCAAGGTTGCTTCATATCGCCGAATCACCAAATTACGGAAGATATTGTCGAGCCGATTAGCAAATTTGCGGATTGGTTTAACCTTGTTGGTTGCTCTATCACAGGATGCACCCGCAACGACTTGAACGGCTTCTCTCTCGAAGACTTTGACGATGAAGGCGACTGGAAATATCGCTCAGTCGCGATGAATTTTGACCCAAGCACTGAGCTCTTTATGGAGAAAGTACAAGGTCTCGGGCGCAACAAACACATCCAACACAGCAACCGCACTGAAATGCTGTGGTTTTCCTACCCTAACACCAGCGAACACGACATCGACTACCTCGGCGTGTGGCAGCAAACCCAATACCATCAGCAATCCATGACACAATCGTGTCTGTTAATGCGCCCCCAACAAGTGATGCGATTGCCACGCAGCGCCGAGACCTGCCCAACCGATGCAAGCCTATACACCCAAGATGTCACCCGCGAGTTTGCCGATATGTGGTGGGTAAACAATGACGAACCGAAAGCCAATTTGGCGCAAATGAACATCATGGTGCGCTGGTCAACCACTCCGGCAGAAATCAACTACACCACTTGGGAATACTTACCGGCGGGAGCCAACTGGGAGCAAGGCATTTTGTATCGCTACCAACAGAACGTTAGTCGCAACCGAGATGGTTCTGATCATATTGAAACGCATACGATTTCTGAATTTGTCAAAGTGAGCGAGGAGGTATAACCATGGCAACGACTTCAGCCCTAACCCACATTATTCAGCAGTGGCAGTCTGGTAATAAACAAGCCGAAAGCGAGCTGTACCAATTCGCCTATTTGCAACTGCGTAAAATCGCCCAACAAGAACGTGAGCGCAACGCCGAAAAATACGGCACCGACAACATGGTATTGGCAGACAGCGTCAACAGCACCACCGCATTGATTCATGATGCTTACCTAAAGATGTCAAACTGCGACATGAGTGAAATCGCCACCAAGCGTGATTTTTTCTTAATGGCAGCTAAAGTCATGCGCCAAATATTGATCGACAACGCTCGCTCACACCAAGCGCAAAAACGCCAACACATCACATTGATGAAGGACGAAGAAGACCGCTTTGAGCAGTTGATCATCATGGACAAAGCCTTAGATAGCTTTAGCACACGCTACCCACGTCAATCGAGCGCCTTAAAACTCAAATACTTGATGGGCATGAAGAACCAGGAGATCAGCGAACTGCTAGAGTGCAGCGCAAGCCTAATCGAAAAAGACCTCAAGTTCTCACGCAGCTGGCTGCAATCAAGAATGGCACACGCATAAATCATGACCAAGAAACTGTGGATTATCGGCGCGATCGGCGCCGGTTTATTGGGTGTTTACTTGTTAAGTGACGAGAGCAGCATGGCGTCTGCGGCCAGCTCTTTAAACAGCGCTCCTGTCGATAAAAGAAAAAGCCAACATCACTATGGTGAACGTACGTCGTTAATTGAGGTGAAGCAGGCGCTCACAACATCGGCGTTGGATGGCTCGAGCTCTCTCGATTTAGATGCAGTGCTTAATGCGACGCCATTCGATCAACAAAACATCGCCGAGAACCCTTTCGATACGCTTGATGGTTACTACCCTTACGATCTGACGGCGGTGACACCACAACCCAAGGTTGATGCGGCGAACAACAGCAAACCCATCATCAATCTATCGGTCGAACAGCAACTGCAAACCATCATTTATGGTTGGGAGCTAACGCAGAACAAGCCGATCAGCAATTCGTTAAGTCTGAACCAATTGTTTGAAGACCCCGATGGTGACCTGCTCACAACTCGGATCTGGTTAGAAAACGCCAATGGTCTTCAGGTGCTCAACCAAGGCCAAATCGTTGTACAAGGTGCGCCAGAAGAAATCGACCAAACCACTTACTTAGCCGTGGCAGCTCGTGACAACCATCATGGTGAAGAAGATTACGCCTGGGTCACGACCCGTTTTGAATTGCCAGTCGTTAAAGAAGAGCAAAACAACACCGACCATCCTTTGGTCGGTGACATTGTGTATCGCCTCGAAACCACACAAAACCTTGGCGGTATCGCGTACGCGTATGAAGTGGTGTATTGCGAAGCGTTTCAGTTTGAAAACGAAGAAGTGTACTTTGCCGCCTCCAACAACAAGCGCTTATGCCCAGAAAAGGGAGCACTAAAAAAAGTGGGCCATTATAAAATCAGTGATGACTCGTTGATTGTTAGCGCAAATGGTGCTCGTCAAATCTGGACCACCAAAAAGGTGTACCCATCTCAGGTTCATAAAGAGACTCAGAACTATTTCACCACCGTGTTTGATGGCAAACAATTCGAAAGCTATACCATGCAAAAGAACAAGCAATCGATGGAAAAACGCATCAACGCACCGACAGGACGATATTTATACCAGATATCCTTTTTTGACTATTTGCTACCTCTCCCTAACGGCGATTATCTCGTGGCTGAAATTGGCAATTATATTTATCACCATGGAACTCAAGTCATTGGGCCTCATGGTGAAAGCATCGATTCCGATCTCAACTTACGCACTTACAATCCAAACTTGTATTGTGCTGATGTCGCCATCTGGTATGGCAGCCATGTCATTGCTGGTCAAGGAGACTATCAGGTCGACATCATCTCCGATCCTAACCCCTACGATCCGACTTACCTAATAGACTGCTACGAATACATTAGTAACCCCACGACCAGACAACAATCGTTAGCATTTGATCTGAGCTACTCGCCTTACGACGAACTACTTGATGGCGAGGTGTACAGCTACATTTTGCGTCCAAAGCCTGAACTGGCTGATCGCGTTGAAGAATTTAAAATCAATATGATTTATCACAGCCCAAAGCCGTTACGCTCAAGCAACAAAAAATAACCACTTAAAATACACAATGTTATTTTGACCATTAAATCACTAAAAACAAAAAGTGGAACCGTGATCAAAGTCTCATTTCCTTCCTCATCGACAAAAAACTCAAATAAATTTTACGGGTTTTATGCGGTTTTTCGTGTCTTGAACACTTACTCAATAGTGATTAAAAAGACACAACTTTCTTAAATCTCACTAGTGAGATTTAAGAAAAACAACAATAAAAAAAGCGACTTTCTCATTCGGAAACGAACAAGGACAAATGAATAATGAATAAGGTGAGTTTATTAGCAGCGTCAGTGGCTATCGCTCTTACAGGCTGTGGCGGTTCAGATAGCGGTTCAAGCAGTGCAAGCAACGGTGTTGTGATCACAGGTTTTGACGGCTACTTCAAAAATGCAGTTGTTTTTGAAGACACGAACAACAACGGTCAATGGGACACTCAAGAATCTATTCTTGGTCTGACCGATGAGAAAGGTCAGCTTACACTGGCCGCTAAACCAGAAAAAACTTTAGCACTGCAAACTCTCGTTCCAAACGGTGCGAAACAGAAACAACTTATCGCCTTGGATGCCAAGAAATACGCTGGCACCTACACCGTAGATATGGACCACCCAAGCCAAGCTATGGCGCACGAAATCGTATTCCGCGCACCATCATCGTCTAACGTGATCTCACCTATCACGGACCTTGTGGCGATTGAAATGGCAAAAGACCCTTCAATTACTGAAGAAGACGCGAAAGCAAACGTAAACAAAGCATTGGGAGGCTCAGAGGAAGCTCCGATTGATCTGTACAGTGACTTTGTTGAAGGTGCGACAAAAAACGCCGAACTACATAAAACCGCTCAGATTCTGACAGAATCTAAAGCGCAAAACCCAACAAATTACGAGAAGAAAGCGACAGAGTTTGCTCAAGCGGCAAACCAAGAAGTGGATCGTCTTGTCGCGTCTGGCGAAAACATCAATGACCCAAGCCTACGTCCAGTCATCACTGATAGCACGCCGAATAGCGACAACTTAGCGCCTGAAACGGTAGTCAACAACAAGCTAACCGTCAACGAAACCATAGAAGACGCAGCTGAAGATAAACTGGATAAGCTACCAGAAATCGTAAAAGGTGCCGCATTTGATGGCGTTGAGCTAAACATCGAAGGTCTTTTCAAAGACAAAGACCAAAGCCTTGTGAGCACAAAACTGACGCATAATTTAGCGGGCACAGGCATTGAAGTTGAGCAAGTTGGTAACCTAATTGTTCTACACCCAGCCGCTATCGTAGAAAAATCCGGTGATTTTGAGATTGTTCTAACGGCGCAGGACAAAAACTCTAACGGGGATGTGCTATCAACTGTGAGCACAGTATTCGAAATCGAAATCGAATCTGCAAACTTACCACCAATGGTTGTTGAAGCAGAGCAAGCTCGCCTACAATCCATTGTTGATGCCTGGTACCTACAACAGGGCGAACTGTTTGAACAAACGCTCGATGTTTCTGGTTTGTTCCAAGATAAAGACGGTCAGATCACCGACTACTCAGCGGACTACGTAGACATTGAAGGCCTATCAGCAATTGAAGATGGCAATGCGATTATCACCATTAAAGGCACACCGACAAAAGCTGGTGAATCTGGTGCAGCACTTACCATTAGCGCAACAGATGGTCATACCGCAGTGCAGATTGCACTCAGCATGCCAGAAGTAAAAGAAGGCGTTACGCCACCACCAGTAGTACCGACTTTGGGCTTCACGCAAGCGCACTTCAACGGTCAAGAATGGAAAATGGGTAGCTTTGCGCAAAAAGATGGTGAAATTGGCTATGCCATGTTGATGCAAGACTCTGAGGGCCTACTATTCTGCTGGGGTTCAAACCACGATGAGATGAACCAAGAGTACAAAGCGAACATCAGCGACGTCCTAGAAAACACATGGGAACACGATGCCTACGCCATTCTTGCAGATCTTGACCAACAAACCGGTTACGCGGAATACAACAACAAAGACTGTGAAGACGTCGAGCTAAAAGACGGCAAGCTATACAACAGCTACGGCGAAGAGTATGAAATGCTGTACCAGCACAAAACCGGGAATAACGGCACTCAGATTATCGTTAAAATCTCAGATGATGAACTGTTCTGGATGGATTCAAGCAACACACCGTTTGCGGAATCACTTTCGGTTGCAGAACACATCAAGCATGGCACGGTAGAGCATGACTTGATGGTAGAAAGTAAAGGCAAAGACGACGACAAAATCCTGAAATACTCTTCAGGTACGTACGAATACGACGCTGACACTTACAATTACTCGTCGTTCATGCCGACCGGCTTCCAAACGCCAGGAAACTGGGAAATCAAGGATGATGAAGGTCGTGAACTGCTGATTCTAGAAGAAACGGGCTCACAATCAGATTACAAAACTCGTCATCGTTACATCAACCGTGATTTTGGTGATTTCTACATCGGTATCCATTGGAGTAAAGAGCAAAACGGTCATGAATCAGCGCCGGAATATGGCCTGTACTCTCACAACAAAGAAGTAATGACAAGCATCGCGGCTTCACTACCAATTTTGGAGCCAGGTGACGATGACTAAAGCAACCATCGTCAACCCTTGTTGCGGCAGTGTGCATTTACGTAGAAGACGTCGAACCTTCTGGGAACGATTTGTCGGTATCAAAGAAGTGTACATTTGCTCAAACTGTCACAAAGAAACACCTCTCAAGTAGCAACAATATTTGAGACCGCAAAAAAGCCCCGCATCGCGGGGCTTTCTTCGTTTTAAAAAGCGCGTTTCGTCCTAAAATGTATGGAGGCATTAAGGATGAACAACCGCTACTTCACACACATCACATTCAACAACGACGTGCCGGTTAACTGATTTGGTTCTCGATCGGCAAACAAGCCTTTCTTATCTTTACCCCAATACGGCAATTGCAGCGGCCATTTGTTCTTCTCCATCACACCAGAATCTCGCAACGCTTTAAATTCAGTCGCCGTAGCGAGCGACATGCCCAACTGCTGACAAATCTGTTGCGAGCTTTCGTAGTTGAGTCGATTCCACGGCTTACCATATTCCATATAAAACTGATTATCTAACAGGTAAGGCACGACATACGTTTTGCCATGTAGAGACGCTCGCAAGCGCACTTCCACCTCTCCATTGCCTTTTACGCTCGGTGTTGGTTTTGCTTTCGCTACCGGTTTTGTTGTCGTGCTCGGTTTCGGCTCTTTTGCCGTAACTGGCTGCGCTGTCGTTTTTGTCGCAGAAGCTTTAAACGCCTCGGTATCTGGACGACTGGCCACGACTGGCGCAACAGGCTTCGGTGCGACGTTGGGTTTGGCGACAGGAGTCGACTTTGATGACGGCTGCATTTGCTTCACGGTGTTGTCACTACCTTTGCCAACCACACGAATAAATGCCTCGCGATAGTTCGACAAGGTTTTGACTCCTCGCAAATCAGCAGACGCTTTAGAAAATTCTGTATAAGGCCCAATAAGACAACGATAGCCCTTTGCTTCGGGCTTCATCCAAACATCGGTGGTGATTTTGCTGTAAATGGGTTTGGCTTTGGCAAGTGGCATTGGTTTAGGCAGCAAGCCACATTGAATCCAATAGAAATCATTGCCTCTTTGCGGCACTTTCTTTCCCCAAACACCCTGACCGATTGGGCAACTTTTCTCTAGCATCGGCAGTTCTTTGTCGCTCGCTTGAGTCGCCTGACAAAGAAAGTCATCGGCCAATACCGGGGCTGAAAATTGGGCGCACAGCAATAGCCCTCCTAAGCTGAGGCCTGATTGGACAATGCGTGATGAGAGGTGTGCCTTCTTCATTTCCATACGCTTCACTCTGAACTAGTGGGTAAGGTCATTATGGCGGCAAAGCGCCAAAAAAATGTGAATAAAGAATAACAAGCAAAAAAAGAGCCGGAATTGCATCCGGCTCTCAGTTTAGGAAGGAAATGAGCGATTTAACAATGCTCTATGTCTAAATTCTTAACCTTTGTACAGTTTCGGGTTAAATACATCACGTAACCAGTCACCCAGAAGGTTAATAACCAGTACCAAAGTAACTAGCACAATACCTGGGAAGGCTGTAATCCACCAAGCACCAGAGAAGATGTAGTTAAAGCCGATGCTGATCAACGCGCCCAAAGATGGTTGGTCAACTGGCAGACCCAAACCTAGGAACGACAGCGCCGCTTCCGACATGATGGCGTTGGCCACCTGAACGGTTGAGATAACCAAGATTGGTGACAAACAGTTCGGCAAAATATGGCGGAACATGATGCGTGGAGCTTTAAAGCCCATCACGCGTGCCGCTTCTACGTATTCTTTCTTCTTCTCTGCCAGTACCGATGCACGAATCGTACGCGCGTACTGTGGCCATTCAGCCACACCGATGATCACCACCAGCATCACGACCGCGTATTGGCTGTAAAAATCGCTGCCAAAGCTGGCTTTGAAAATGGCCGAGACGATGATCGCTACCATCATGGTTGAAAACGACAACTGCACATCTGCAAAACGCATCAAGAAGCTATCGATACGACCGCCGAAGTAGCCTGCCGACAAACCAATGATGATGCCCAGTACAAGCTGTAGACCGACCGCGAGGAAACCGATCGTCAGCGACAAACGAGAGCCGTAAAGAATGGTCGATAAAATATCACGGCCTTGCTCATCCGTACCGAGCACAAAGCGTTCTTCACCGCCGTCCATCCAAGATGGTGGTAATTCTGAATCCATGATATCGATAGATGTCAGATCGTACGGGTCAGTTGGTGCCAGAATTGGCGCCGCCAGTGCCAGCACCAAGAACATCAGAAACACCGTAAAACTCGCCATCGCCACTTTGTCGCGCTTGAAGTAGTACAAGAAATCCGAGTTTTTAAAGCGCTCCCACGCAGATGGAACGGCTGAAGGAGCAGCAGGAGTATTGGTTTGGCTCATGATTAAGCTCCTTTTCCAGTTAGGTTCACAGTTGGGTTGATGATGCCGTACAGCAAGTCAACGATGGTATTGGTTACCACGAAGATCAGACCAACAAAGATTACGTAGGCTGTGATTAGCGGTGTATCAACACGGTTAATCGCCTCTAGGAAAAGGAAGCCAGTGCCCGGCCATTGGAACACGGTTTCTGTGAGGATGGTGTAGGCCACCATGGTACCAATTTGCACGCCACCTACCGTCAGTACCGGTAGCATGGTGTTCTTAAGTGCATGTTGGTAATAAATCTTTTGTAAGTTCAGGCCTTTAGCCTTAGCGAACTTGATGTATTCCGAACTCAGTACTTCCAGCATTTCTGAACGAACCAGACGGATAAACAGCGGCAACATGATCGATGCCAGCGCAATACACGGCAAGATCAGGTGCTTGATACCATCAATGGTAAAGAAGCCAGACTCCCAACCGAGCACGTTGACGGTCTCACCCCGCCCGTAGGAAGGCAGCCAACCAAGCTCTATGGAGAAGACGTACATCAGCATGATCGCCGTCAGGAAGACCGGAATCGAGATGCCGACGCTACTCATCGCCATGACAAATTTGGTGAAGAGACTTTTCGGGTGAATCGCGGAGTACACCCCAAGTGGTATCGATAAAACAATAATGATGAGCGTCGCGCCAAACACGAGCTCTAGTGTCGCCACCAGCTTATCAAGAATAACCTCAACCGCTGGGCGCTTGAAAAAGTAAGACGTACCTAAATCACCTTGCAGTGCATTACCGACAAAGCGAGTGTACTTTGTGATAAAGGGATCGTTCAGGCCCAGTTCATCACGCAGCGCTTGACGCTCCGACTCTGAAACCGACTGACCTACAAGCTCACGCAGCGGGTCACCCAGGTTGTCCTGAATGGCAAACGCCACCAAACTGATCACAAACATCACTATCAGTGCCTGAAACAGGCGCTTGACCAGAAACGAAAACATTCCTTGCCCCTTAACTATCCATAGATCTCTAAATTTAGAGAGAAAATTCAGTCTGTAAAACTCGCTCAATCCGACTGAAACAAAACTGAGCTGAGTGATGAGCCTCATCAAGCATTCCTTGAGAGAAGCTCATGAAGGAGGGAATACGTCCCCTCCTTCTAACTACATCATGTGATTATTCAACCACTAGGTCACCGAAGTAAGGCATAACCATTGGGTTCACAATGTCTGCTGCTTTCACGTTAGACTTCGCGCCCCACGCTTCACTTTGCCAGTGTAGCGGTACAAATGCTGCGTCGTTGTAAAGCGTCGCTTCAACGCCTTTTAGCATTTCTGCACGTTTCGCTGGATCCGTTTCCACGTTCGCTGCTTCTACAATTTTGTCCATTTCTGGGTTTGAGTAGTAACCACAGTTGTACTGGCCACGACCTGTCTCTTCGTTACGAGTCATTGTTAGGAACTCGTTGAAGTTCGCAGAGTCTTCAGTGTCTGAGTGCCAACCGATCATCAGCATGTCACCCGCACACTTATCAAACTCTGGCCAGTATTGCGCTTTTGGCATGGTTTTCAGATCAACCTTAATACCAATCTTAGACAACATTGCCGCCGCAGCCTGTGCAACTTTTGCATCGTTCACGTAACGGTTGTTTGGCGCAATCATAGTTAGGGCAAAGCCGTTCTCGTAGCCCGCTTCTTTCATCAACTCTTTAGCTTTCTTCAGATCGTAGCGAGGAACCAGTTTTTCGTTGTGACCAACGTAACCAGCAGGGCTTTGCTGACCAGCAGCTGTCGCGAAACCTTTCATGATTTTCTTCACGATGCCTTCGTTGTTGATCGCATGCACGATAGCTTGACGAACGCGCACGTCTTTCAACGCTTCATTGCTGTTTTGGTTCATTTGGAACGTGATGATTCGCGTACCAGGTAGTGTCACGAGATCGATGCCTTTCGCGTCTTTCACACGTTGGTGATCGTTTGGCGCTACTGGGTGAATCATATCGACGCCACCAGAAAGAAGCGCAGCCACACGAGTCGCGTCTTCTTTGATTGGTACTAGCGTTAGCTTATCAACGTTACCTTTCGACGCTTTATCCCAGTAATCTTTGAAGCGTTCAAATTCCACTTTTACGCCTTGTTCACGTGATGTCACGATGAATGGGCCAGTACCGGAAACGTGAGTCGATGCAAATGAGTTACCGTGCTTCACTAGTTCAGACTTGTCTTTGCCGTCTTCTGTCTTACCTGAGTAGAACTTGCTGTCCATAGGGAAGATGTACGTCGCCGTTTGCAGAACAAGTGGGTATGGGCCTTTAGTAACCAAATCGAACGTGTAGTCATCCACTTTTACGATTTTCTCGTACGGGTCGAAGATCGCTTTAAAGTCTGGAGAACTTTGTAGACGCTCAAATGTCCACACCACATCATCCGCTGTTAGCGAGTTACCAGAGTGGAACTTCACGCCTTCACGCAGTTTGAAGCGTACCGTTGTGTCGTTAACACGTTCCCAGCTTTCTGCTAGACGAGGTTCGAAGTCCATTGTTTGAGTGAAACGAACTAGAGGGTCAAATACCATGTGTGACATTTGCAGTGTACCGCCAGACAATTGCTCATGCGGGTCAAGCGATACTGGGTCAGCAGCGTAGCCAACTTTAATATCTGCTGCTAGCGCATTAAAACTAAGGCCCGCAGCCATTAGCGCCACTGCTAATTTGCTTTTCATGGTTTTCATTTGCATAACTCCTTCATGCGGGGATCCGGATCCCTTGTTATTGTGTTTGCGTCTTTATAATGACTAAAGATCAGCCAAGCGAAATACTTGGTTTATGCCGTTTTGATTTCTTCTCGCAAGCCCGTAAATTCAGGCATTAGAGAGATCAATTTTTTGCTGTATTCGTGCTGTGGAGCAGTAAAGAGCTGCTCGGTAGGCGCGACTTCCAATAACGTGCCCATCTGCATTACACCTACTCGGTCACACATCTGACGAATCACCGGTAAATCGTGACTGATAAACAACATCGTTAGGTTCAGTTCACTTTGCAGATCTTTTAGCAAGTTCAGAATTTGTGCCTGTACCGACACATCCAACGCTGATGTCGGTTCATCACAAATCAAAAGTCGAGGACGAGTGGCCAGAGCGCGCGCAATCGAAATACGCTGACGCTGACCACCAGAGAATTCATGAGGATATTTCACGCCAGCCATGCGACCCAAACCAACATGATCAAGCAAATCATTCACGATTTGACGTGTTTCTGCTTCATTCTTGGTGAGTTTATGGAAACGAATTGGCTCGGCAATAATGTCTGACACCTTCATACGAGGGTTCATAGACGTGTATGGGTTTTGGAACACCATCTGCATTTGACGTCGCATCGGACGACGCTCTTTTTCCGACTTCATCGCCGTGAGATCGATGCCTTCAAATTTCACTTGGCCAGAGTTTGGCTCATACAAACCAGCAATCACGCGCGCGATGGTCGACTTACCCGAACCTGACTCACCCACCAGACCAAACGTCTCACCTTCGTGCACCTCAAAACTCACATTGTTCGATGCCTGCACGTACTCACGGCGGCTTTCAAACAAAGAGTCCTTAGTCACAAACCTTAGGTTGACGTTTTTCACATCCAACAACGGGCCAGTGTACTCACGCTGATCTTGGCTTTGACCAAGCCAGTGGTTCTTGATGTCCAGCGACTTCATTTCTGTCGCTTCTTCGATGTAACTCACCAGAGGGAAACGATCGAGCTTTCTGTCTGAGCGAGGAACCGCCGAAATCAAGCTGCGCGTGTATGGGTGATCTGGGTTGCCCAACACTTTTGCCGTTGGCCCAAACTCAACAAGATCGCCACGGTACATTACCGCCACGCGGTCTGTAACGTTTGAAACCACCCCCATGTCGTGCGTAACCAACATACAACCAACATTGTTCTGGATACACAACTCACGGATAAGATTCAGGATTTGGTCTTGGATTGATACGTCCAGTGCCGTGGTTGGCTCATCGGCGATGATCAGATCTGGCTCACCAGCCAAAGCGATCGCGATAACCACACGCTGACGCATACCACCAGAAAACTGGTGAGGATACTGTTTAAGACGGTTTTCAGGCTGAGGGATGCCGACTTGCTGCATCAGAGACAACGCGCGTTGATACGCCTCATCGTCAGACACTTTCATGTTGGCATGAATGGTTTCTTTTAGCTGCTGCTCAACCGTAAACAAAGGGTTAAGAGAGGTCATAGGGTCTTGGAAGATAAAACCAATTTTCGAGCCACGCACCTTACGCATCGCTTCTGGTGTTAAGCCAGAGATTTTTTCACCATCCAAAAAGACATCGCCACTGGCAACGCGTCCCGGAGGGCTCAGCAAATCGATAACGGCGTTACCAACGGTGGACTTACCCGCACCGGATTCGCCAACAACACCCACGATTTCACCTCGTTCAATATTAAACGAAAGTGATTTCACGGCCGCGTGAACGCCGTGTCGGGATGGATACTCAATACGAAGGTTTTTCACCTCTAATAGTGACATTTCAGACCTCTACTGCCTTGTCTGTGGTATCGAATCGCACTGGGAAAGCCCGTGCCATTCATCACCTGAATGAATCCGTTCAAATTCAGAATAATACTCTGAAATCTTAATGCGGAAACAATTTGGCAAAAATCACACAAAAAAGCAACAATTAAAGTATATTCCGCCGTAAAAACATTGAATACACGCACAATGAGCGAATAAAAATGCATTAACAAGTATTTAACCACTTTCATATCACCCCATTTTTGTGCGCCATGCACCATTAAAACTAGAAAAATGCTCTAAATGTAGGCACAACATCACCTCACACCATAACCACACTATTCATGTGTGATCATTAACATTTACCAAACAATATATCGTACCAAAAGCGATTTTTCGGCATAAAATGTTACTAACAAAATAGTCGGCAAACATAAAAAACCAAAGTTAACCGGCTTCACCTAAGGCTAAAACGTGAGCACCACAACAAAACAGAGGAAACCTCCTCAAAGTTGCGATTATGCGCCCGTTATGCGGTTTAATGATTAAGCCAAAAGAACAGCATCACTTAAGCGTAAACGAAACTGCACAATTTGCTGACGGATTGCCTCTTTACGATGCGATTTAGAGTGGGATAATAGGCTTTCGACGCCAGTGACTAAGTAGCGAATGAAAGGAGCCCCTGTGCTTAAAGCGATTTTTTTTGATATGGACGAGACGTTATGTGGCACATCCCAAGCAGACAAAGCTGCAGGGCAAAAATTTGCTGCCTGGATTCAACAAACGTATCCGCAAGTCTCTGATCCTCAAGCATTCTTACAACGCTATTTGCAAGGGGTATATAAAAAGCTCAACGCAGAGTTTCCTCAGCTGGTTGCTCTTCTTCCAGACGAAAATGCTTTTCGCTGTGGTCTGATCCAAACGATTTTGGCGGAGGACGGCATCCACATCGATGCAGAGCAAGCTCAGCAAGCACAACATTATTTTGATTCTGCACGTATGGGCGCGTTCACTTTCTTCCCTGGCGTAAAAGAAATGCTGACGGATCTACGTAAGCACTACAAACTTGTCGTGATCACTAACGGTCCAATTTTTTCGCAGCACCCCAAATTGAAAGCAACACAAATGGATGAATGGGTGGACCATGTTATTGTGGGTGGCGAAGAGCCAGAAGAAAAACCAGCGGCCAGCATATTCCAAAAAGCCTTGAATCTTGTCGACATCAAACCAGAAGAAGCCTTACACATCGGTGACTCTCTAGCGGCAGACATCGCAGGCGCAAACAACATGGGTATTTTGAGTGTGTGGGTGAATGCGACTGGCGCAAGTAATCCAACAGAGATAACACCGAACTTTGAAATCCGAGAAACCGTCGAGCTAAAGGAAATCCTGAAAACACTCGCCCAATAACAACAGCGAATTAAGAAAACCACAACCCCAGACATTGAGCTGGGGTTTATTTTATCTGCGCGAAAAGCATTGGGATCATGGGTGGTCTAAAGCACCAAAATCTGCACCAACCTTACAATTCATACGCAAAGCGAGATTCTGCTGATAGAAATCTTCTGGCTAGCCATTCTCAGCTAATATGGAGGAAAATAGAGTGGCTAAAATGCAAAAAAGCCTCAGTCTTTCGACTGAGGCTTTAAATAGTGGTCGGTGAAGAGGGATTCGAACCCCCGACCCTCTGGTCCCAAACCAGATGCGCTACCAAGCTGCGCTATTCACCGAGCATGTATTCTTTATAGAAAGAATGGGGTGGCTAACGAGACTTGAACTCGCGACAACCGGAATCACAATCCGGGGCTCTACCAACTGAGCTATAGCCACCATCAAATTTTTATGTTCACCGCTACTTATGTAGCCATAAACTAGATAGTGGTCGGTGAAGAGGGATTCGAACCCCCGACCCTCTGGTCCCAAACCAGATGCGCTACCAAGCTGCGCTATTCACCGACTTATGTTTTATCCTGATTCAACATCAAGATGGGAAGCAATGCTACCGTATTCTATCCAAAAAGGAAAGAATGGGGTGGCTAACGAGACTTGAACTCGCGACAACCGGAATCACAATCCGGGGCTCTACCAACTGAGCTATAGCCACCATTGAGTTTTACCGACTTTTCCTCCGGGGTATGGTACGCCCGAAAGGATTCGAACCTTCGACCTTTGGCTCCGGAGGCCAACGCTCTATCCAACTGAGCTACGGGCGCATGCCCTATCGGCGGAGTGGAATAATACGGATATCACACTATGCCGTCTAGTACTTTTTTTACTTTTTTTATCGTTTGGTCTCTTTTTCGACAGTTATCTGCCTTTAAAGTGTATTTTTGATGTGATTCACGCCCTGTCATGGATAACTTGTTGTTTATTGCAACAAGTTATCGGGATATAATCACCCATTATTTACATTGATTTAACAGCTGCAACCAAGTTGTTTAATCATTTTATGCCATCGGAGAGATTTCGAATGATTTTCTCGACGCGGTATCAATACTCTAACTATATAAATAGGTAAGTCACTTACCTCGGGAATGTGAAGTGGGTTTAATGGATATGTCTCGACAAATGATTAGCGTTTTGTTCGCTGCCTTAACTTTCTCTACGGCAGCTTTAGCTTCTGACATCAGCCAAACTGAATACGATGCGATCGCAGAACGCATCAAACCTGTCGGTGATGTTTATCTAGCAGGTTCAGAGCCTGTGAAGGAAGAACCAACCGGTCCACGTGATGGCGCCAAAGTTTACGGTACTTTCTGTATTGCTTGTCACGCATCTGGTGTAAACGGCGCGCCAAAATCGGGCAATGCTGACGATTGGGCTCCGCGTATCGCGCAAGGCAAAGACGTGCTAGTGAAGCACGCGCTTGAAGGCTTCAACGCGATGCCTGCAAAAGGTACATGTATGGACTGTTCTGATGATGAAATCATTGCAGCCATCGACCACATGATTGATGGCTTGTAATCCAGACGCGACGCATCTGAAATAAGAAAGGCTTGCCAATCGGCAAGCCTTTTTGTTTGGAGTGAACTTGATTTACCGTGAGATCAAAGAGATCACTTCTTAAACATCGAGCGCAGGTTTGCAATGTGCGCCTGGCCTTTTGCCATTCGTTCTTCTTGAGACACAGGCTTTTTGTTCACTTCCCATTCGACATCATCAAACGGCAGCTCATCCAAAAAACGACTTTGAGTCGGCTTGATCAACTCACCAAACTGGCGACGCTCTTTACACATGGTAAACGTCAGCTCTCGCTGTGCGCGGGTGATGCCTACGTACATCAAGCGTCGCTCTTCTTCGACGTTATCTTCATCAATACTGGTTTGATGCGGCAATATGCCCTCTTCCGAACCAATCAAATACACGTAAGGAAACTCTAGACCTTTTGATGCGTGTAATGTCATCAATTGAACGGCATCGCTGTCTTCGTCTTCTTCGCCGCGTTCCATCATGTCACGCAAGGTCAAACGTTGAACCACTTCTTTCAGCGTTTTCTCTTCTTGGTCGTAATTGTCACCTTCTAAGTCGGCCACAATCCAAGAGTAGAGATCCGAAACGTTCTTCATGCGCATTTCAGCGGCTTTCGGGCTGGCTGAGGTTTCGTACAGCCAATCTTCGTAATGAATGTCACGAACCAAGGAACGAACAGCTTCTACTGTGTTACCTCGCTCAGCTTGATCGGCAATCGCCACCAACCATTGTGTAAAGCGACGCAGATTTTCGAGACCACGCCCCGATAGGTGTTGTTCTAATCCCATTTCAAAGCTTGCTTCAAATAGGCTTTTGCCGCGCATATTGGCGTAACTGCCCAATTTTTCTAACGTTACCGGGCCAATTTCGCGTCGCGGCGTGTTCACAATTCGCAGAAATGCGTTGTCATCGTCAGGGTTCACCAACACTCGAAGATACGCCATGATGTCTTTGATTTCGGCACGCGCGAAAAACGACGTACCGCCAGACAGTTTGTACGGTACGCGGTTTTGCATCAGTGATTTTTCAATCAAGCGCGATTGATGGTTACCGCGATACAAAATCGCATAATCTCGATATTCCGTGCGATTTAAGAACTTGTGCGCAATCAACTCACCCGTGACCCGTTCTGCTTCGTGCTCTTCGTTCTTGGCTAGCAACACTTTCAGTTTTTCGCCGTCAGGAATCTCTGAGAACAGTGATTTTTCATACACGTGCGGGTTGTTGGCAATCAAAATGTTTGCAGCACGAAGAATTCGACTGGTCGAGCGATAATTCTGCTCCAGCTTGATCAGACGCAGATTCGGGTAATCTTGCCCGAGCAGCACCAAGTTTTGCGGTTTGGCACCACGCCACGAATAAATCGATTGGTCATCATCACCCACGACGGTCAAGCGACCGCGCTCACCCACAATCAATTTGACCAGTTCATACTGACTGGTGTTGGTATCTTGGTATTCATCAACCAATAGATAGCGGATGCGATTTTGCCAACGCTGACGCACGTCTTCATTATTACGCAGCAGCAATACTGGCAGCAGGATCAGGTCATCAAAATCGAGCGCGTTGTACGCCTTCATCTGCTTCTGGTACATCTCAAAACAAAAAGCGAACAGCTGTTGTTGCTCGCCTTTCGCCATCGCTTTGGCTTGCTCTGGCGTTAACATGTCGTTTTTCCAGTTGGAGATCGTACTCAATAGTTGTTTGAGTAGGTCTTTATCACCGTCGAGTTGCTTTTCCGTCAACTCTTTCAACAGCGCCATCTGGTCTTGATCATCAAACAACGAAAAGCCCGCTTTTAACCCAAGCTGCTTGTACTCACGTTTGATGATATTCAAGCCCAATGTATGGAAAGTAGAAACCATCAAACCTTTCGACTCGGCTTTACCCAAGGTTTGACCAACACGCTCTTTCATCTCGCGGGCGGCTTTGTTGGTAAAGGTCACGGCCGCGATGTTTCTTGCTTTGTAGCCACATTGCTGAACCAAGTAAGCAATTTTATTAGTAATTACGCGCGTTTTACCTGAGCCTGCGCCGGCAAGCACTAGGCATGGACCAGACACGTATTTTACGGCTTCATCTTGTCTAGGGTTCAGCTTCATACAAATTCTCTGCGGGTGACAAATGTGGCGCCTATGATAAAGGGGTGGCTCTTTGAATGCTACGGTGATTTTCTCGTAAATTTTACCCCGATTGGTGCAACATTCTGTTGCATAGTAGACCAGACTTTAAGCTATAATGAATGAACGTTCATTCACTGGTAGTAGGATTATGACGGACAACCCTGCTGTAGATAAACGCGATCAAATACTTGCCGCTGCGGAGCAGTTAATTGCAGAGTCTGGCTTTCAAGGGCTTTCTATGCAAAAGCTGGCCAACGAAGCTGGTGTCGCCGCCGGGACGATTTATCGCTATTTTTCAGACAAAGAACATCTATTGGAAGAAGTGCGTCTTAACGTAGCCAAACGCATTGCCTCTGCAGTGCAAGCGGGTGTTAATGACGACATGCCATTGAAGGAACGCTATCGAACCATGTGGCTCAACATCTGGAATTTGGCGGGTTCCAACTTAAACGCCATCAGTAATCGAGTTCAATATGATTCGTTACCTTGCACGACAAGAAACAAGACGTGGGAACTTGAGCGAAAAATGTTTGCCCAAGTAGATCGCCTTTTCAACCAGGGCAAAGAAGAAGGGGTTTTTAAGCCTCTCGATAACGAAGTGCTCTCTGGATTAAGCTTTGAAGCAAGCGTCGCGCTTGCGAGAAAACATGCTTTGGGATTTTATCAATTGGACGACGATGCGCTGGAAGCAGCCATTGAAGCCAGTTGGGATGCAATTATCAAACACTAACTTGGAGTTCTTAATAGAATGAAAAAGTGGACTTTCTTTATGTTACTTATCGCCGTTCTCTTGTTCGGCAGCGTGATAGGTTTCAATTTATTTAAGCAACAAAAGATCGCTGAATACATGGCAAACCGTCCTGAACCTGAGTTCCCAGTAACCGTTACGGAAGTAAAAGCGGTGGATTGGGTACCAGTGATCGAGGCTATCGGTTTTATCGAGCCAAACCAAGGTGTGACGGTAGCGAACGAAACGAGCGGTGTTATCGACAAGATAGCTTTTGAATCAGGTACTCAAGTTGAAGCTGGCCAACCCCTCGTTTTGCTTGATTCTGAAGTAGAAAAAGCGAACTTGAAGAGTTCACAAGCGAAACTTCCTGCAGCAGAAGCGAAATACAAACGTTACCAAGGTCTGTTTAAGAAAGGTTCTATTTCTAAAGAAGCTTACGATGAAGCTGAAGCAAACTACTACTCGCTTAAAGCAGATATCGAGAGTTTAAAAGCAACCATCGATCGTCGTGAAATCAAAGCGCCATTTGCAGGTGTGGTTGGTATCCGTAACGTTTATCTTGGTCAATACATCCAAGCTGGTAGCGACATTGTTCGCCTAGAAGATAGCAGCGTAATGCGTCTGCGCTTTACCGTGCCTCAAACAGACATCTCGCGTATCAAACTTGACCAAGAAGTGGATATTTTTGTAGATGCCTACCCAGATCAGCCATTCAAAGGCTCAATTTCTGCCATTGAACCTGCGGTAAATGTACAAAGTGGTCTGATCCAAGTACAAGCTGACATTCCAAACAGCGATGGCAAACTTCGCAGCGGTATGTTCGCACGTGCAAACATCATCATGCCGAAATTGGCGAACCAAGTGACGCTACCTCAAACAGCAATCACCTTCACTTTGTACGGCGATAACGTCTACATCGTGACAGAAGAAGATGGTGAAAAGCGCGTGAAGCAACACGTTGTTAAAGTGGGCGAACGTACTAAAGACATCGCACACATCTTGGAAGGCGTGAAGCCAGGTGATGTTGTGGTGACGTCGGGCCAAGTCCGTTTAAGTAACCACGCGAAAGTTAGCATTGTTGAAAGCAATGCCATTACTCCACCTGCTGAAACACCAATGCTTTAATTGGAGGCATCATGCGCTTTACTGATGTTTTTATAAAACGTCCAGTTTTAGCGGTATCGATCAGCTTTTTGATTGCACTACTTGGTTTGCAAGCAGTGTTCAAAATGCAGGTTCGTGAATACCCTGAAATGACAAATACGGTGGTTACCGTAACCACTAGTTACTACGGTGCAAGTGCCAACTTAATCCAAGGCTTTATTACTCAGCCTTTGGAGCAAGCAGTAGCACAAGCCGACAACATTGATTACATGACTTCTCAATCGGTACTGGGTAAATCGACCATTACTGTAAACATGAAGTTGAATACTGACCCGAATGCGGCGTTGTCTGACATTCTGGCGAAAACCAACTCGGTACGTTCACAGCTTCCAAAAGAAGCCGAAGACCCAACCGTAACCATGTCGACTGGTTCGACAACGGCAGTACTGTACATCGGCTTTACGAGTGACGAGTTATCTTCAAGCCAGATCACTGACTACCTTGAGCGTGTAATCAACCCGCAGTTGTTCACCGTAAACGGTGTGTCCAAAGTTGATCTCTATGGTGGTATGAAATACGCACTACGCGTATGGCTAGATCCTGCCAAAATGGGCGCTTTGAAGCTGACCGCAACCGATGTGATGAGCGTTTTGAACGCCAACAACTACCAATCTGCAACGGGTCAAGCGACAGGTGAGTTCGTGCTTTACAACGGTAGCGCAGATACTCAGGTATCAAACGTTGCTGAACTTGAAGCCTTAGTTGTGAAAACTGGTGAAGGGGATGTGATTCGCCTAGGTGATATCGCTAAAGTAACGCTAGAGAAGAGTCACGACGTTTACCGCGCAAGTGCAAACGGTCAAGAAGCCGTGGTTGCGGCGATCAACGCAGCGCCAAGTGCTAACCCGATCAATATCGCGGCAGACGTGCTTGATCTGTTGCCTCAACTTGAGCGCAACCTACCAAGCAACATCAAAATGAACGTGATGTACGACTCTACGATTGCGATCAACGAATCGATTCACGAAGTGGTGAAAACCATCCTGGAAGCAGCGGTCATCGTACTTGTGGTTATCACACTGTTCCTGGGCTCATTCCGTGCGGTAATCATTCCTATCGTAACCATTCCACTTTCATTGATTGGTGTGGCAATGGTGATGCAGGCAATGGGTTTCTCTTGGAACTTGATGACGCTACTGGCAATGGTTCTTGCCATCGGTCTGGTGGTGGATGACGCGATCGTTGTACTAGAAAACGTTGACCGTCACATCAAAGAAGGGGAATCGCCATTCCGAGCTGCAATCATTGGTACGCGTGAAATTGCGGTTCCAGTTATCGCGATGACATTGACGCTAGGTGCAGTGTACGCGCCGATCGCATTGATGGGTGGTATCACCGGTTCACTGTTCAAAGAGTTCGCTTTGACACTGGCAGGTTCAGTATTCGTATCCGGCATCATCGCTTTGACACTATCACCAATGATGTGTTCGAAGATGCTGAAAGCGAACGAGAAGCCAAGCAAGTTTGAGCAAAAAGTTCACCATATCCTTGATGGCATGACCACTCGTTACGAAGGCATGTTGAAAGCGGTAATGGCTCATCGTCCGGTTGTTATTGCGTTTGCAATCATTGTATTTGCAAGCTTACCAGTCTTGTTCAAGTTCATTCCTAGTGAACTTGCACCTTCGGAAGATAAAGGTGTGGTTGTACTAATGGGTACGGCGCCTTCGAACGCGAACTTGGATTACATCCAAAACACCATGAACGATGTAAACAAGATTCTGTCGGATCAACCAGAGGTAGAATACGCGCAGGTATTTAACGGTGTTCCTAACTCGAACCAAGCGTTTGGTCTAGCGACACTTAAACCTTGGAGTGAGCGTGAAGCCAGCCAATCTGAGATCACCAAACGTGTTGGTGGATTAGTTGCAAGCGTCCCAGGCATGTCAATCACAGCATTCCAGATGCCAGAACTGCCTGGTGCGGGTTCAGGTCTACCAATTCAGTTCGTTATCACGACACCAAACAGCTTCGAAAGCTTGTTTACGATCGCAAGTGACGTTCTGACAGACGTAGCCAGCAGTCCAATGTTCGTCTACTCGGACTTAGATCTGAACTACGACTCTGCAACCATGAAGATCAAGATCGATAAAGACAAGGCGGGCGCATACGGTGTGACGATGCAAGACATCGGTATCACGCTAAGCACCATGATGGCTGATGGCTACGTAAACCGTATCGACCTAAATGGCCGTTCCTACGAGGTAATTCCTCAAGTTGAACGTAAATGGCGTTTAAATCCAGAATCAATGAAGAACTACTACGTTCGTTCTGTGGATGGAAAAGCAGTACCACTTGGTAGCCTGATCACTATTGATGTTGTCGCCGAGCCTCGCTCACTGCCTCACTTCAACCAGCTGAACTCAGCAACCGTTGGTGCTGTACCATCGCCTGGCGTCGCAATGGGTGATGCAATTAACTGGTTCGAGGACGTAGCGCAGAACAAACTGCCTGCCGGTTACAACCACGACTACATGGGTGAAGCACGTCAGTTCGTGACGGAAGGTAGCGCGCTATACGCAACATTTGGTCTTGCGTTAGCCATCATCTTCTTGGTTCTTGCGATTCAATTCGAATCACTTCGTGACCCGATTGTTATCATGGTATCGGTACCGCTGGCGGTGTGTGGTGCGTTGATTGCGTTGGCATGGGGCACCGCCTCGATGAACATCTACTCGCAGGTAGGTCTGATTACATTGGTCGGCCTGATCACCAAACACGGTATCTTGATCTGTGAAGTAGCAAAAGAAGAGCAGCTGCACAACAAACTGTCTCGAATCGATGCGGTAATGGAAGCAGCGAAAGTTCGTCTGCGTCCAATTCTTATGACTACTGCGGCAATGATTGCGGGTCTTATCCCACTCATGTACGCAACGGGTGCAGGCGCAGCACAGCGCTTTAGTATCGGTATCGTAATCGTGGCTGGTTTGGCAATTGGTACGTTGTTCACACTATTCGTACTACCTGTGATTTACAGCTACTTAGCTGAAAAACACAAACCACTGCCAGTTTTTGTTGAAGATAAAGACTTGGAAAAGTTAGCTCGAGTTGATGAAGCGAAAGCAGCGCACCGCGAACTAGCAGAAAACAAATAAGCTCAAGAAGCTAATAAAAAGGTCACTTCGGTGGCCTTTTTTATTGCTGCTCTCTTTTTTACCATCTAAATGGCGACTTTCCCGTATCATTTACTTAGAATGTCGGCAAATCAAAAGGAGTTTTAGCCACTATGTTTGACCCAAAGAAATTAGAGCAAATTGCTAAACAAATTCATGACTCAATGCCAGCACCAGTAAAAGAGCTAGGCGCAGACGTTGATCAAAAAGTTCGCCAAGTAATCCAAGGCCAACTAAATAAGCTAGATGTAGTAAGCCGCGAAGAATTTGATGTTCAAACTCAAGTTTTACTACGCACGCGTCAAAAGCTGACGGAAATGGAAAAGAAATTAGCCGAGCTTGAAGAAAAGCTAGCTGATAAATAAGCCCCCAAACGCTCCTTCGACAGGAGCGTTTTTCTTATCAGCACATGGAAAAATCGACTAAAAACGAAAAGGCTTGGTCAACGGAGACCAAGCCTTTTAATTAGATGTCGTGTTTTTTGTATTTATCGACTCCACTCTGTCTGGAGTTCATTTAATATCTTCAATGCTGTACAGCGAAGAGAATTAGCCACCAACCGCGATGCGCTTCATATCCGTCATATAGCCACGTAGTTCTTCGCCAATGTATTCCACTGGGTGGTTACGGATAGTCTCGTTCACTGCGATAAGAGTCGCGTTATCCACTTGGTTAGACGTTTCGCCTAAACCTTTACCAATAACCTCTGTACCAACAGAAGGCATGAATTTCTCACGTAATAAAGGCGTTGCTACGTTAGCAAATAGGTAGTTACCATATTCAGCCGTATCAGAGATAACCACGTTCATCTCATATAGACGCTTACGTGCGATAGTATTAGCAATCAACGGAAGTTCATGTAGAGACTCGTAGTACGCTGATTCATCGATGATTCCAGAAGCTGTCATCGCTTCAAATGCCAGTTCAACCCCAGCACGAACCATTGCAATCATTAGAATGCCGTTGTCAAAGTACTCTTGCTCAGAAATCTCAACGTCCGTTTCTGGGTAATTTTCAAATGCAGTTTCACCAGTTTCTGCACGCCATCCTAGAAGATTTTTATCATCATTTGCCCAGTCAGCCATCATGGTGCTAGAGAAATGACCAGAAATAATGTCGTCCATGTGCTTGTTATAAAGTGGACGCATTAGGTCTTTTAATTCTTCAGAAAGCTCGAACGCCTTGATTTTCGCTGGATTAGATAGACGGTCCATCATGTGAGTGATGCCACCGAATTTCAGAGCTTCCGTAATGGTTTCCCAACCGTACTGCAGTAGCTTACCTGCATAACCCGGATCAATGCCTTCAGCAATCATCTTCTCGTAACATACGATAGACCCCGCTTGTAGCATGCCACATAGAATGGTTTGCTCACCCATTAGGTCTGATTTCACCTCAGCGACAAAAGAAGACTCAAGACAACCCGCACGGTGACCACCTGTTGCTGCAGCCCAAGCTTTCGCGATATCCCAACCTTCACCTTTTGGATCATTCTCTGGATGAACCGCGATTAGGGTAGGAACACCAAAACCACGTTTGTATTCTTCACGAACCTCTGTACCAGGACACTTAGGAGCAACCATGACAACGGTCAGATCTTTACGAATCTGCATGCCTTCTTCCACAACATTGAAACCGTGAGAGTAACCTAGTGCAGCGCCTTCTTTCATTAGTGGCATCACCGTCTCAACAACGTTAGTGTGCTGTTTGTCTGGCGTTAAGTTAACAACCAGATCGGCTTGAGGAATTAGCGTTTCGTAGCTACCAACTTCAAAGCCATTATCTTTGGCGTTTTTAAACGATTGACGCTGTTCATCGATCGCAGCTTGACGTAGTGCGTAAGACACATCAAGACCAGAATCGCGCATGTTCAGGCCTTGGTTTAGACCTTGAGCACCACAGCCCACAATGACCACTTTTTTACCTTTCAGGTAATCCGCTTCAGATACAAATTCTTCACGGTCCATAAAGCGACAACGACCAAGTTGATCCAATTGCTCGCGCAAGTTTAGGGTATTGAAATAGTTAGCCATCTGGGCGCTCCTTAAACATTCTTCCATAAAGGTCGGTAACCGTCTTACCGAATAACTTCATACTAAAACAGACATAACGTTGCTTAAAGTGATATATTCACAATTACTTATTGCAATTTATGCAACATGGAAATAAAGATTTAATGAATATCAAAAGCCTGCAACTTTTCATTCATCTCTGTGAGAGTAAAAGTTTTGCCAAAACCGCTGCAGCCATGCACATCAGTCCTTCTGCCCTCAGTCGACAAATACAAAAGTTGGAAGAAGAAACAAATCAACAGCTGTTTGTTCGCGATAATCGCAGTGTAGAGCTGACAACCCAAGGCAAAAAATTAATGCCTGTCGCGTTAAAAATTCTTAGTGAATGGCAACAGTATCAAAACCATATAAAAGGAACCGAAGGCGAGCTAAAGGGGGAAATCCGTCTCTTTTGTTCGGTGACCGCCAGCTACAGCCATTTACCAGAGTTAATTTCCGATTTTCGTCTTCAGCATCCTTTTATTGAATTTAAGCTATCAACCGGTGACCCAGCTCAAGCAATCGACAAAATACTAGCAGATGAAGCCGATATTGCCATCTCAGCCAAATCGGAGCAGATGCCAAACAAAATCGCGTTTGAAACGATCAGTGAAATCCCTCTGTCTGTCATCGCTCCTGTCGGTGTCAGTTCATTTGCTGAGGAATTGCAAAAGGAGCAGCCAGATTGGTCAATCATTCCATTCATTCTTCCGGAAGCAGGCACAGCAAGGGACAGGGCTAATACTTGGCTCAAAAAAATGAAAATAAAACCGAATATCTACGCGCAAACGTCTGGACATGAGGCCATCGTAAGCATGGTTGCATTGGGATGTGGGGTGGGTATCGCACCGGATGTCGTAATCAACAACAGTCCAGTAAGGGAAAAGATTAATCGCTTAAAAGTATTGCCAATTAAGCCATTTGAACTTGGCGTCTGTTGCACCAAAAACCAGTTAGAAAACCCATTAGTGAAAGCTTTTTGGAAGGTAGCGGAGAGCAAATACATTGCACCTTAATAATAGGTATATGGATTCGAATTACTTGGGTTATTTTTTATAACCCTAATTTTCAGAACTCTGAAATGCAAAAAAGCCCACTCTTTCGAGTGGGCTTCTT
>NZ_JBICJM010000012.1:0-4767 GCF_043103065.1 Vibrio sp. YQ_11
AGCAAAGTAACCGTTGAAACGATGCCAATTTTGGATTTTTACCACGCTAATTAACTGTGAGTTCAAACTCCGATACAACACTTTTAACTTTGAGTTTTTACCATTAAATCTTGCGATATGGCTGCGTTTTCCTCTTGCAAACTAACGCCTTGTTAAGGTGTGAGGCACGCAATGCCGATACCTCCGCATACCACCTTAACCACCAAACCTAACGCATAGTAAAAATGCCACGCGTGCCGAATCACTCTTGAACAATTTGTTATAAAGATTTTTTCTCAGTTGCCTTTTCATAGTCATTGAGTGCTCTATTGATGTGATACACAGAAAACAAGGCACCACCATCATTGAGCATATAAAAGCCTAATGGCAGGAAGATAACACCAGAAATAAAAAGGCTTGGCTCAAATCCAGTGACAATGGAGTAAATCGATAGTAAAAATGTTATGAACCCAAAGCCAGCTATGAGCAATCCAAACACCAGGTTATAAGAAGCAATAACCTTATCTAGGATATTTAATCTGATACGGTACGACAAAAGCTCTACATCTGAAATATCAGGTAAAAGTTGGACTGTTTTCAAAACATGTCTGAAAGAGACCGTCGCCCCAACCCTTTCATTAAGTACATAAACTGCTTTTAACATTGGGAAACTAACACGGATACCATGAATACCTTTAAAACACTCAATATCGAGCTCATTTTTCAAATGAGTCTTTAGTTCTTCCGAAACACTCGGTTCTTGTAAAGCAGATAAAATCTGAGCCATTCTATTTTTTCTAAGTAAGAAGTAGTACTCGGTTACTCTAGGAGCATTTATAGCAATAGTTACGATCACTACAACAATCGCAATCCAGTAATCACCACTTTTTAGTAACTCAACAACTAAGTCCATTTATCGTGAAAGTCTCCTAATCTTTATAACGCCCTGCTAAGGGGTGAGCAATGCACTACGAAAGCTACCGCACACCGCCTTAATCACGAAAACCCAATGCATGCTGAAAATGCCACGCATTGCGAATCCCTCTTAAGCAGTTTGTTAGCCTATAAATCTGCTCTAACGCTCTCAAGAGAGATAACCCTAGACATAAGTATTTTCTGTTCTGCTCCCGAGTAATTATCTAGGTCTGTTTGGATGAAATTAATGATATCAGGTATCGAAACGTCGTTTTTAACAAATAGATATTTTATATCCGAGGGCAGCAATTTAAGAGAGCAATGCTCTTTCGATATAGCATTGGCTTCTCTAAGGGCTTCTTGGTTTTCAAAACGATCCATATGAAGGAATGGCTTGAACTCATCGCAACGAGCTAGGTAACGCCACTCATTTTCTTGATAAAACTCCTTTTGAACAGTTTGACCTTGGATGATCATTTGACCTTCAATTGGCTTTGTATGAGACATGATATTGATAAAATCTAATTCGTCTTCTTCTGTCTCATTTACATGAGATTGCCTTATCAGAGAAGATGCTACACCACTTTCGCTAGATACATACATAACAGGATTTAACCCTGCTTTAATTGCCCATTCTTTGGTTACACCAATACCATACTCCCCATAGAACTCTACATGTTCGTTAATTCTAGATAATGGAATATCACAGAAACAAACAATTGGAAGTCCGACAAATGGCATTTCTGCGTTGTTATACCACCTTAGATCTTCTAAACAGTACCTCGGCCAAAAACCTTCTTTGAGGATGCTTTTTAACACTTCTTTATTCTTAGTGAAGTGAAATAGTGTATGAGACTTGGGTTTCATCTCTTTTCGAACTCCAATTAAATTTATAGGCTAACGCCCTGTTAAGGGGTGAACAACGCTACCACCCCAGCCTAAACTATTGTGCCGTAAACACTAAAGCTAATTCAAACCAAAACCGCCAAGCGTTGTGAATCCCTCTTGAACAGTTTGTTAGTTGCCAAGACTAAGGCTTTAACTTGAGGTTGATTGTAGCTTTGCCAACACCCATATTTCGTATTTTGAGGGACTTAAATCAGGCGCAGTTTCAAAGCGCCTGTCACTGAAACCACTTGGAATTTACAACGCCATAGAAAACGGAATTTGAACACCAAACAAACCTTTTGGAACGACAGTACAGCAGAGCAGACTTTCAACAAGCTAATCAGCGTCTGCAGCAGAAAACCCAAACCGCACAAGAAACCAAAGCACGATTTTCACAAACCCAAAGAACTAAAAATTGAAATACGAAAACCTAGCCAAAAACACACGGACATTAGCCCTAAATATTCTGCTTTAGGTACCGTTTTTCTCGTTGGCAACTAACGCTCTGTTAAGGGGTGAACAACGCAATACCGATGCTGCCGCATACCACCTTAATCACTTAAACCAACGCATAGTGAAAATGCCACGCGTTGTGAATCCCTCTTGAACAGTTTGTTATATGCGTACTGGTACCCATCACCACACATACAACTTAAAGTAAACCAAGAAAGATGCTATGAGAATAAGACCACACCAAGCGAAAAATACGAAGGCTTTCGCCTCAGTTTCTGCTTCTTCCATATCGGGAAGTAAAGCCATGAAATAGCATCCGATTGGAACTAATTCGTACATTTTACCTGCATATTGGTTATTCATGCCTAAGAAAGGTGGAACATACAAATACAGACCTGAATAGCTGATAAAAAAGATAGTAACTAAAATTCTATTCCAACCTATCTCTTCGCCTTCTTGGTATAGCTTAAATAACAGGTAGATAGCACCCAATATTGCTAGTATCAAAAACATCCTGTTCAGAAATCCCTAAAGCATATAACGCCGCGTTAAGTAGTGAGTAACATTGCCACCTAACCTAAACCATTGTGCCGTAAACACTAAATTCAAAGCAAACTGAAAATGCCGAGCGTTGCGAATCTGCCTTAAACGCTTTGTTAGTTGCCACTCTAAACCCTTGATTTCCAGTTCATTGCCACTTTGCCAACACCGTTTTTGAACGCGTTGAAAAACTCAAATCAGGCGCAGTTTCAAAGCGATTGTCACTGAAACCACTTGGAAATCACAACGCCGTAGAAAGCTGGCTAAAAGCACCCAAAAAAACGTTTTGGGAAGACAATGTCACAAAGCTGACTTTCAACGAATGCATTCGCGTCTGAAACGGCAAAACAAAACCACAATATTAAACATTGAACACCATTTCAGTAAAACGACCCCAGACACACAACCGAACAAAACAGCACAACTCATTAGCCTTAACTATTTTGATTTAGCTGCGTTTTCCCGCTGGCAACTAACGCCCAATTAAGGTGTGAGGCACGCAATACAGATGCTGCTGCATACCACCTTAATCACTTAAACCAACGCATAGTAAAAATGCCACGCGTGCCGAATCACTCTTAAATTGTTTGTTATGCCACTAGCGCTCACTGATTGCGACTTTACCTGCCAGCCCAATAAGCAGAACTCCCGAGACACCCTCAAGTGCTCGCGAATAACGCTGAGAATTTGATCGACTAAAAACCCAACTACCGACTGAGGCATATAGAACGTTACACAGCGTAGCTAATGCGCTGAAGAGCAACCCAAGCACTAATAATTGCATTGATGCGGAGCCAGTAGATGTATCGACAAACTGAGGTAAGAATGAAAGGAAAAATAGCGCTACTTTCGGGTTCAAAACACTAACAATAACGCCTTGTACAAATACATTTTTGTTCGTTTCTACACTTTCACTAACAACTATTTTACTGTCTCCACGCCACATAGAAAGTAGAGACTGAACTCCTAAATATACTAAGTAAGCGGCACCCAACCATTTTACCGCACTAAAAGCTACAGCAGAGCTGAGGATTATCGCGGACAAACCTAAACACGCAGCTAATGTATGAACAAAGTAGCCAACACCAAGACCAATTGCAGCTTTAAACCCAGTTGCCAACTTGCCTTTCATGGTGTTTGAAACGATGTAGATTACGTCTGGTCCAGGTATCATATTGATAGCCAGACAAGCGACTACAAATAGTAATATTGAGTTTAAATCCATTTCCTTTCCTCCATGTTGAACGCCTTGTGGCATAACGCCGCATTAAGGGGTGAACAACGCAAACCACCTAGCCTAAACCATTGTTCCGTAAACACTAAAGCTAGTTCAAACCAAAACTGCCTAGCGTTGTGAATCCCTCTTGAATGCTTTGTTATAGCGCATTTCCATTTACCAACGACCAATGGTGAGGCATTAATTCACGGATGGCTTTAAATACCAGCTTATTGTTTTCGTTTGAGATTGCTGCTTTGACATCGCCACCCCAATGAACCAAACGTTCTTGGCAAATACCACACGGGGATAGAACCAAAAAGTCTCCATTTTCATCTTCACGGCATATACACAACGAATGGGTTACCGCTTCGTCTAATTTGTGAGCTTCCAAATAAGCCCCAACTTCCATACAAAGTGATAACGCATCATTTTTCACATCTGGGGCAACACTAGTTAGAATTTTTCCTGATCGGGTTCTCACTGCCGCCGCGCCGCCCCAACCCGTCGGATATCGAGTCTCTATTAATTGCACTGCTGCGTCATACAGATCTTTTTCTATTCTTTCCATTCCACCAATTCCGAATTTTCGAGTGCGCTATAACGCCGCATTAAGGGGTGAACAACGCCACCACCTAACCTAAACCATTGTGCCGTAAACACTAAAGCTAATTCAAACTAAAACTGCCGAGCGTTGTGAATCCCTCTTGAATGCTTTGTTAGTTGCCAAACCCAAGGCTTTAATTTGGAGTTTATTACCGCTTTGCCAACACTGT